>NZ_JAOVTW010000009.1:0-13808 GCF_027737585.1 Campylobacter sp. JMF_14 EL1 | reverse complement strand
CAAGTTTTAGGTCATAGGTGTTGTTATTTTCACCGCCATGAGTAAGTTTTAGGTTACCATCTGTGTAAGTGCCGTCTGTTGGAGCGACTGTGCCACCATCGACAGTAAGATAAGTTCTATTACCCTCGGCTGATTTTTTAAGTTGTGAACCGTTGATTGCATCTGTTGAAGTATCAGAGATATCACCGTCAGCTAAATTTGTAAGTTTAACACTATCGCCATTAATGTTATTAGTTAGCGTAACAGTGCTATTTGTATCATCTGTATATTGCACTGGAAGTGTTACTTTAACAGTGAAATCATTTCCGTCCTCTGCGCCATTTCTATCTCTTTCGACAGTCACATATTGATCGCCAGATTTGACAGTATCATTTCTGTCATACGCTTTTTTGATAGCGTCGTGGATAGTAGTCTCGCCAGTACCACCTAGATTTGTAACGATAGTTTTGTTGCCTTCGATTTTAGTTTCGCCACCAAAGAAATTTTTAATATCATTTGAAATTTCGGTTCTATTGGCTTCCATTTGATTTGCTATGCTTAGGATATACTCTCTACCACCCTCAGCATTTAGCGCACTAGCAGTTGTCACACTTACGCTTCCGTCTTTATTGACGACGGTTGTATTAGTATCTACTCCGTCTCCTGCTACACTATATATATCTCCGTTATATCCTATTGAAACAATCTTGTTGTTTTTGATAGTGGCGTTTTGGAATTTAGGGGCAAATGTAACATCATAGCCATTTGCATTTTCAGTGGCTGTGATTTTTATACCATCATTACCCTCGACGAAATATACATTTGACCTATTTTTATTTTTGTCTAGTTTGCCCACAGTGCCAGCGATATCGGTATTTGCGCCTACTTGCCATTGTAACTGATCGTAAGCGGCATATAGTTGCGAGCCGTTAATAGCATCGGTGCTATCTTTTGTGATTAGACCCGCTGCGACATTTTGGATTCTGCGCTCTTTATCTTTATCGCCTACGCTTACTACGCCCTTAGATTGCGCACCAGCAAAATCGCCATAAGTCACGCCGCCTACTGTGGCATTTTCTACCTCACCATTAGCAGCCGTAGTATCTCCTGTGACATAAGCACTCTCATTGCCTAAAAAGACAGAATTTTCAAATGTTTTAGTTACTTTATTTCCCAAAACATGCGTATTATTTGTATTAATGGTATTATCATTACCAGTCGCATAAGAACCACTACCCGATATGATATTTGGATCGCCAAATGCACCAGAATTGTCACCACTTATCTCATTGCCGGTTCCCATAGCGATAGAATTTGCACCACTTACTTTGTTTCTATAACCATGAGCGATACTCTCGACACCTGTTACGGTTACATTGTTGTCCATACCGACTGAGAAAGATTTAGTAGCACTTGCGACATTGCCAAAACCAAGCGCGGCTGATTTCTCGCCTTCGGCGACATTGCTCATACCAGCAGCGACAGAAAACTTAGCAGTAGTGTTGTTATCAGCACCCAAAGCCATAGAATTTTCAGCCTTAGCATTATTTAGCGAACCGATAGCTAGGGTGTGGTCTGCCATAGCATTATTTTTCAAACCAAATGCAGTAGCATAATCGCCTTTTGCCACATTTAATCCACCCACAGCGATAGAGCCTTCGCCAAGAGCATAGTTGCTTAGACCCACAGCAGAAGCATTTGTAGCGTTTGCGTCGTTGTATAAACCAACCGATATAGTATTATCAGCGTGGTTTTCGTTATAGTAACCAGCTGCGATAGAAAAATTGCTACCTGAGATATAGTTACTATTACCCATAGCTAACGCATTGCTTGAACCACCATCGATTAGGTTAAGAACACCAACGGCGGTTGAGTTAATATCATCAGCTTTAATTTTATTTTCTAGACCAAAAGCCGAACTTCCATGACTTAACACTTCGTTACTTGTGCCCACAGAAGCAGAAGCTATACCACTAGCCGTATTTGTAAAGCCAACAGCACTTGCAAATGTATTTGAAGCGATAGAGCTTTGACCTATCGCCATAGAGCCTAATGCACTAGCATTTGTTTTTGTATAAGGATTTTCGCCTTTTAAATCAGCAGGACAATTATCGCCAACTAATTTATTACCGTCAACTTTGCAATCTCCGCTAAATATAGCTTTGAGCATTTTAGTTCGTTTGCTAATAGCCAAATCCCCGTCCATTAATCTAGCATCTTCTCCGCCGAGAAACGCTATATATTTTTCTATTTCTGCTTTTCTTGAACTACTACTTCTACCACCTATATCATCGCCACCAATCGCAATAGAGCCATATCCGTCAGCCAAAACATTTGCACCGATTGCCATAGCTTGACCACCATTTGCTACTGTGCCCATACCGATAGCGATACTTTGTCCAGCTTCGCCGTCATCTATGCCAGTTTTATCTTTTGCCTTAGCTAAATAACCGATAGCAATATTACCTTGACCAGATTGAACACTCGAATCTACATCTGCGATAGCTTCTGCACCAATAGAAATAGAGCCAGTACCGTATGAATATGCACCATTGCCATTAGCACCGCCTATTGATACGCTTGATGGACCAAGTGCTTTTGTATTTTTACCTATGGCTACGCCTCTACCATTTAATGCTTGCGCGTTCATACCTATGGCGATAGTAGCACCAGAATTGTCATTTGTGACATCACCAGCTACCGAATTCACACCAATAGCAATAGTATTTGTATAATATGCCTTTGCATTATTACCAAAAGCAATAGTGTTAATTTCATTTGCTAACGCCCCAACGCCGATAGCCATAGTATTCTCTTTATTTGTCGTTCCACCAAGAGCAGCAAGTGAATTTTTACCTCGTGCAATCGAACCTAAACCAAAGGCAGTTGCTTCATCGGCACCGCTATAGACTATCGAATTTTTACCCCAAGCGGTCGAATTTGTTGCATTTGCTTCTGTGTTTTCGCCAAAGGCGGTTGATTGATTACCTTTTGCGACAGTGCTTAGACCAAAGGCGGTCGCTCGTTCGCCATACGCATCTGTCCATTTTCCAAATGTAAAAGCATTATTTGCTCCGTTATGAGTTTCAGTTTCATAACCAAACGCCACTGCGTTATTGCCATCTGCTATTGATTTTTGACCAAAGGCAACAGAGTTACTTCCTTTTGCTATAACACCAGATGAACCCCAAGCAACAGCATTATCACCTTGTGCAGTAGCCCTACCAAATGCAGTAGAAAAAGCACCGGTAGCCTGTCCTGAATTCCAAGCAGTAGAACCTTTGTTATTCGCTACTGAACCTGCACCAAATGCAGTAGAATAATTACCAGTAGCTTGACCGCCAGCCCATGCAGTGGCATATTTACCGCTTGCTAGTGAAAATTTTCTTATCTTATTGTCGCTATTTATACCAAATCCCCACGCGGTAGAATAATCGCCCCTAGCTTGACCGCCAGCCCATGCAGTAGCATTTGAGCCACTTGCAGTTGATGCTTGGGTAACAGGGGTTACAGTATTGTCTGGATTGGTATGTGGTTGTGTATCGGGATTGTGATTATTATTAGGATTAAGCAAAGTTCCAACACCCCAAGCAGTGGCGTTTCTAGCAGTGCTTGATGTCGTTCCTTCGTTAAACGATAGACCACCGGTGCCTTGTAATAGGCTTGTGTCATTTGGGCAAGTAGTATTGCTAGTGAAATATACAACACCGCTAGTATGCACACAGAGCTTACCCGCCTCTGCCTCGCTTGGCATAAATGGCGCACTAATAGCCACTATCGTAGCTAGCGACATAGCCAGCCGTCCCAGAGCAGGCGCGCTCGCTATCTTGCCAATGCTTGAAAAAATCGTGCTACCGAACCCCTCGCGCACAGTTTTTTCGCCACTGTGTCCCTTAGCGATCTCGCTAACGACCTTGACACCGTGAGAGCTCCTTTTGAGCTTATAGACCTTGTTCATGAAAAACTCCTTTTTTTCTGCGAACTCAATCGCAAAATGTGATGAATAACTCCGTATTTTATCTGTTTAAAATTTAAAAAAAGTTTAATTACACATTTGTAAAGGATAAAATTTATCGCTGTTTTTTTTTGCGCCGTTTTTGGGGGAAATTTGGGGAATTTTAAAGTCGCTAAATTTGCAAATTTAGCGCTTTGAATTTTAAACTCGTAGATTGCTTCGTCACAACCAAATAAATTAATTTGCACCAACGACAGCGATATCAAGCTTTTTATCAACGCAATCATTTAAAAAAATGTTGATAAGGGTTTGATATGGCACACCTTTTTTATCTGCCATTTCTTTGAAATAATCAATCACTTTGCCACTTAAATTTATAGTAATTTGCCTTTTTAGGCTTTTATCTACATAAGGATTTCTAACGGCTTTTGAGAAATCATACTCTTTTTTCATAACTGCTCCTTGTATTGTCTTTGTTCATTTTTAGTGGCTTTTCGTGCCGAGATAATGCGAATAATGTCGCCTTGCTTATAACAATGCACCACAAGCAAAATTCTCTCTTTTAGACTTACGCCCAAAAGCAAAAACCTTTCTTCATCTTCCGAGTGGTCTTCATCGAAAATAACAAGACCACGCTCATCGCCAAAAACACTCTTTGCTTCATCAAAGCTAACTCCGTGCTTTGCGATATTTAACCTAGCTTTTACCTCGTCCCACTCATAAGTCATTTTTACCTACTCCATAATTATATTGTAATAATAAAATATTTTTTTAAAAGTATGCTTAAATTACTATATAAATCTCGGGGCAGTGTTTAGAAGTTGCGCTAGCGGAAAAAATGCGAAATAAAAAAGCCTAGACACAAGGTCTAGGCAAAGGGGGAAATGAAATTTAAAATTCAAACAAAATTTCAAGTAAAATTTCAAATAATCAAAATTCCAATCACAAATTTAAATCACCAAAATTTAAAACAAAAATTTAAATAACTAAAATTTCAATCATAAAATTTAAACGACTAAAATTTCAAACCAAAAATTTAAAAAACTAAAATTTAAACAATCAAAATTCACAATCCACACAAATTTAAATCATCAAATTTCAAGCCAAATTTAGCCAAAAAGCTTTCTCATCGCCTTGAAAAACAGCGCAGTAATCGGGTTTGACTTGCCAGTAATGCGCACAATCCAGCTCTCATAAGTCTCGCCTTGTTTTTTGAGATACTCGTTTAGAAGCGCCTCGCTAGCCTCCATACCGCCTTGCTCCTCTGCGGCGCAAAGCTTTTTATACAGCGGTTCGACGATATCGATAGCAGCGCGTGGCGGAGCCTTGCGGTAGGCTGTGTATTCGACAATCTCGCCTGTGGCGGGGTCTTTTTTAGGGATAAATTCGGTCATGACCCAGTAGTAACTGCCGTCTTTGGCCATATTTTTGACGACTGCGACGAAATCGCGACCTTTTTGGATCGTATCCCACATGAGCTTAAACGCGATTTTTGGCATATCTGGGTGGCGGATTATGTTGTGTGGCTGACCGAGTAGCTCCTCGACGCTATAACCGCAAATAGCGCAAAAATACACATTGCCAAATGTGATGATACCCTTAGGATCGGTGCGAGAGACGATATACCTGCCCGGATCTAGCTTGATTTCGTTGTTTTTAGGGGTTGGTCTTGGCATTTTTTTCCTTTACGATAAAATTTCTCTCAATTTTACAAAGTGATTTATAAAATTTAACTTAAAATAAAAAAATAACAATAATATTATGTGGAAAATTTAAAATTCAGGCAATCTAAGTATCTTAAACGGCGCGATGAAACCCTGCGCGAAATCCGCGAAAATCGCTGTTTGCGCCTGAGAAAGAGCGCACGAAAATACAGCCCCTGTGTCGGTGAAATTTAGCGTGTAAGCGAAATTTTGCTTTTTCATAAAGTGCTCAAATTTCGCAATTTGCGCAAACGGCACGAAAAATTCGCAAGGCTTTTTGAGCTCGTATAATACTAGCTCGCTCGCATTTATCGCCAAATTTACAGCCCCGCCATACGCGCGCACTAGCCCGCCAGTGCCTAGCTTGATCCCGCCAAAATACCGCACCACAAGCACAGCCGTGTCAATCAGACCTGCGCCACGAAGCGCATTTAGGCACGATGGCCCACTCGTGGATTTGGGCTCGCCGTCGTCACTTTGGTTTTCGACGATTTGGGAATACTCATTTAGCGCTCGATACGCCCAGACGATGTGGCGGGCTTTGGGGTGTTCGTCTTTTAGTCGCTCACGCACGCGCTCAAACTCAGATAACGGCACCAAATGCGCGATGAAATTTGACTTTTTGACCTCTAAATTCGCGCTAAATTCACGCTGTATGATATACATTTTCGCCTTTTTGATTAAATTTACCTTTTTTATATTATAATAAAAATTTACTAAAATTTCAAAAGGATACAATCATGATTAAGACTTGCTTATTTCCTGCTGCGGGGTATGGCACGCGCTTTTTGCCAGCCACAAAATCGCTACCTAAGGAAATGCTTCCAATCCTTACAAAACCGCTAATTCACTATGGCGTAGATGAGGCGTTAGAAGCTGGTATGAATAATATGGCATTTGTCACAGGGCGTGGAAAGCGCGCTTTGGAGGATTATTTCGATAGGAGCTACGAATTAGAAGACCAAATCAAGGGCACTAGCAAAGAGTATTTGCTAGATGATATTAGAAATTTAATGTCATCTTGTCAGTTTTCATTTACCCGCCAAGAGGATATGAGAGGGCTAGGACACGCGATTTTTACAGGCAAAACTCTCGTTAGAGATGAGCCTTTTGGTGTAGTTTTGGCTGATGATTTGTGTATAAACACCGCTGGCGAAGGCGTGCTAGCACAAATGGTTAAAGTTTATGAGAAATATCGTTGCTCAATCGTAGCCGTAATGGAAGTAGAAAAAGAAAATGTCAGCAAATACGGCGTAATCGCGGGCAAAAGTATCAGCGATGATTTGATTATGGTTAGCGATATGGTCGAAAAACCAGCCCCAAAGGACGCCCCATCAAACCTAGCGATCATTGGCAGATACATACTCACGCCTGATATTTTCGATATCATCGAGCGCACGCCAGCTGGCAAAAACGGCGAAATCCAAATCACCGACGCGCTCTTAGAGCAGGCCAAAAACGGCGTTGTAATGGCGTATAAATTCAAGGGCAAACGCTTTGATTGTGGCTCCGTGGAGGGCTATGTCGAGGCGACGAAGTATTTTTACGAAAAAGAATTTGCAAAGAAAAAAAATGATAAAAAATAAACTTTTTTTCACCAAAGCCAAAAACGACGAGCTAAAAAATGTCGCTTTGGCGCTAAAAGATGAATTCGAAGGTGGCGAGATCGGGTATTATCACCTACCAAATAGCGGCGAGAGCGCAATCGCGCAGGCTAGCGAGTTTTTAGCTGGCAAAAATTTTAGCGCTGTCGTAGTCGTGGGAATCGGCGGTTCGAGCGTGGGTGTAAGGGCGTTTTACGAAATGCTACGCGAAAAAATAGAGCCAAATTTAAGATTTGAAATTTTAGATAATTTAGACGATTTTAGCGTCAAAAACGCCTTAAATGGGCTCAAATTTAGCGATACGCTCTTTATCATCTCGTCCAAATCCGGCACCACAATCGAAACCATTTCGCTATTTAAGGTCGTTTTAGATGAGTTTGGCGCGCAGGATTTGAGCCGTAATTTTATCTTTATCACAGATCCAAATTCGGCGTTAGAAACCTACGCAAAAGCTCAAAACGCCACCGTGATAAATATGCCAGCCAATGTTGGCGGGCGATTTAGCGTGCTTAGCGCAGTTGGTCTCGTGCCAGCTCTCGCTCTTGGGCTTGATGCGCGCGCCTTGCTAGCTGGCGCGAAAATGGCGCAAGAAAGGTTTTTAGGCGAAATCCTAAACGGAAATTTCGAAAATTTAGAAAATAACGAAGTCGTGCAAAAAGCCCACCACTACGCCACTCACAAAAATGCCACAATCAATGTGATTTTCAGCTATTGCGACAGGCTCAAAGCCTTCAATGACTGGTATGTCCAGCTCTGGGCGGAGAGTATCGGCAAAAAAATCGGCTACACGCGATATGGGCTTACCCCAGTAGGGCTAGTTGGCTCGCGCGATCAACACAGTTTCTTGCAGCTTATCATGGACGGCGTGAAGGATAAGACAGTAACATTTATGAAGCTAAAAAACTCCGGCACATCGCGAAAAATCCCAAATTTGAGCTTGGAAAATTTGGCTAGTTGCGACTTTGTAAATAATCTAAGCTTGGAAAGTGTGCTAAATTTCCAGTGCGACGCGACCGCGCAGGCTGTGATAAACGAGGGCGTGAGCGTCGATGTCATCGAAGTGGGCGCGCTAGATGAGGCAAACGCTGGATTTTTGTTTTATTATTTTGAGCTACTAACTAGCGGGGTTGGGGCGATTTTGGGCGTGAATACCTACGACCAGCCGGGCGTTGAAGCAGGCAAACGCATACTAAAATCAATGATTTTAAATAGATAATTTTTTGAAATTTAGCCCATTAAACAGCTCCTTTCGATGACGATAATCTATCATTGCGCTTCGCAAGCCGGGGATACTGCCCCGATACGCTAACCATTGTCATTGCAAGAATTTTTGAAGCGTTCGCTATTGTCATTGCGAGGAGCGTTATCGACGAAGCAATCTACGAATATAAAATTCCTTGCGCCAAGTTTGCTGTCATTGCGAGCGAGTGTAACGAGCGAAGCAATCCAGAGAAATTTCCTTGCCTTTTATTTGTCATTGCGAGAAACGGCGCAAGCCGTTTCGTGGCAATCTACGAATATAAAAAATTTCGGCGCAGTATTTTTGCAGAATTTCAAAAATTTAAGTGGAATTTTGCTTTAAATTTTACTGGATTGCTTCGCTATGCTCGCAATGACACGAAATTTACATTTTTGTAATTGTCGCTCGTAGATTGCTTCGCTACGCTCGCAATGACAATCAAGCGGCGCGCAGTCGCTGTCGTGGCGAAATTTTGCCCTATCCAAACCCCATATTTCAGCGAAATTTTCGAAATTTATGAGTAAAATTTAGCCCAAATTTGGCAAGGAAAATTTATGAGAAATCCATTTCACTCCCTCAAATACCGCAATTTCAGGCTTTATTGGATTGGCATGAATCTCTCATTAATCGGCTCGTGGATGCAAACAATCGCGCTTCCTTGGATTGCGCTCACGCTTACGCACGATCCGTTTAAGGTGGGGCTTGTTAGCCTCGCGCAGTTTTTGCCATCGCTAATATTCACGCTATTTTCAGGCGTTTTGCTCGATCGCTTTGACAAGCTTCGCATACTTTTGTGCGCGCAAATCGGCATGATGATTATAGCGTGCATTTTCGCCTTTTTAGCGTGGTTTGAGGCGTTTAGCTTCGCAAACATTTTCACGCTTTCCCTCATAAATGGCGTATTTACGGCGTTTGACTCGCCCTCGCGCCAAGCCCTCGTGCGCTCGCTCATCGCTTCTAGCTCCGAGCTTCCAAACGCAGTCGCGCTAAATTCGATCTCTTTCAACCTAGCCCGTATCACAGGACCTGCGCTTGCAGGGCTGATAATGGCGCACTTTGGCGCGAAATGGTGCTTCGTGATAAATGCTATTAGCTTTTTAGCCGTCATTATCTCGCTATTTTTTGTCAAAATTTCCGAGCCCGCAAGCAAAGTATCGCGCTCAAATTTAAGCCCCCTAGCGCTCATCAAACAGGGCTTTTTGTATATGCTTTCTAAAAAAATTTTAAGCGAAATTCTTTTTATTGTGCTGATTTTATCAACCTTCATACCTAATTACAATATCACAATTTCAGCCTTTGTGAAATTCGATTTGGCTCAGGGCGAGCGGTATTTTGGGTATTTGATGTCGATTTTGGGGCTTGGGGCGCTGTGTGGGGCGCTAGGAGTAGCTAGTTTTGGGAATTTGTCACTGAAATCTATCCGCATTTGCGCCGTGCTTGTGTGCGTGATCTGCGCGCTGGCTGGGGCTGTGGCGAGCTTTGCTTACAATGCCACGCTAATTGCGCTGCTTGGATTTTTTTTCGTTTTGACAAACTCGTCGATGAACTCGACCGTGCAAATGCACACCAGCAACGAATTTCGCGGCAGGATAATGAGTATCTACACTCTATTTTTCTTGGGAAGCACGCCATTTGGCGCGCTTTTTGCGGGGTTTTTCACGGATAAATTTGGCGCGAAATTCGGCTTTTTTATCAGCGGATTTTGCGCGCTAATTTTGCTTTTGGCTCTGTTTTATCTGCGTAGAAATAAATCAAAACCTACTTAAACGCTATCTTTAAATTTGCGCTTAAAATTTGGGCAAATTCGTCGAAATTTGGCAGGTCGAGTTTGGCTTTTCGCATTTTTTTGCCCCACATACTCTCAGGGAAAAAGCTGTCGTTTTTAAACCTAGCTTGCAGGTGGATATGGACTTTGGGCACATAGTTTGCGAAGCTTGCGATATTGATTTTATCGGGGTTGTAGAAGTCTCGCATGCTTCTTTCGCACTCCAAAACAGCCGCCCAAAGGTGCGCGATTTGCTCGCTTGGCAAATCCGTAATCTCCTTTGCCTTAGTTTTGGTGAAAATTTTAATCCACGGGATTTCGCTCTCTTCGCGCTCGATAAAAATTATATCATCTTCGTATATCATATTTTCTCCTTATAAAAATATGGAATTTTAAACAAAATTTAATTAAAATCGCGTAAAAATTTAAAGGAAATCCGTGAAAATCGCCGTTGTAATCTATGATAATTTCTCGCTTTTAAATCTAGCCCAAATTTTAAACGCCCTGAGTGCTTGCCAGCACAAAGTGCGAATCTATGCGCTCAAAGAAGCCGTGCAAAGCGCGCAAAAAGCCTGCGTGAGGGCCGATGTCAGCGACGATAGCCTCTATGGAAACGACGCTGTAATCATCTGCGACGGAGAGTGCGAGGATTTGGTGTATAACTCAATCTTTACCGCGTGGCTTCGCTCCGGCGCAATGGCTAAAAAACTCGCATTTTTTGGGAGTGCGCACTCGCTGGCCAAGATAGCAAAATTTGAAAATTTCAGCCATTTTGAAAGCTTCGATGAGGCAAAATTTCTCGAATTTTTAGCGGATTAATTTTTCTTTTTTATCCCTACGATACGCGGGCGGATGACGATTTCACTCAAATTTGACTTAGTTTTATACGCCTCATAGGCGAAATTCGCAATCTCGTCTGGGTCGATATAGGCGCGCTCATCACTGCTCGGTTTGAAGCGCAAATTCGCAAAAAATGGCGTTTGCGTCATATCTGGGCTTATGCAGGTTACGCGCAAATCCTTGCGATACTCTTCAAACAAACATAGCAAAAACGCCCGCAGTCCCGCCTTGGACGCCGAATACAGCGCGCTAAATCGCGAGTATCTGTGCGCCTCGATCGAAGCAATGCCGATGATATGGGCGTGCGAGCGTTTGAGCGAATTGATTAGCGCATTTAGGATTATCAAATTTGCGCTTAAATTTACGCTTATCACGCGCGAAATCTCGTCCCCACTCACCGCCTCAAAAGGGTCGAAATTCCCCACGCCAGCGCATAAAATCACAGCATCAAAGCTCTCTTTGCTCAAATTTGCTAGCTCTTTTTTAAGCGAGGCAGTATCATCAAATCTCGAATTTAAGGTTAAAATTTCAAAGCCGTTTTGGCTAAATTTCCGCGCTATCGCACTGCCGATCCCGCCACCTGCGCCCGTAATCAACGCTTTTTTCATCAATTTTCCTTTATTTTGCACATATACGCTTCTTTCATCGCGCGCTCGAATTCGTCGTTGCTGGCAAACTCGCGCCCAAAAACCTCGCCCCAGAGTGCCTCATCCTCCATGCAAAGATAAAAAAATACTTTCTCATGCCACGCGCGCAGGCTAGAATAGGCGAATTTAAACATTTCAAGCTTAATATTTTTGGGGTATGAAATTTTGCCGTTTGCGTCAGAAAATGGCATTTGCAAAATTTTGCTTTTAAGCCCTCTGGCGCGCAGTTTTTTGATAACTGGTTTTATAAATGTCAGTGTGCCAAAGGATACAAGTGCTACGCTACTAGGGTCAAATTCGCGCACCAATCGCGCAAAAATCGCGCCGTATTCATCACGCCAACCTTGAAAATAAATCATCGGGTGAAAGTGAAATCCCACCAAAATGCCCTTTTGCGCCAGTTTTTTGGCAGCATTTAAGCGCTCATCTAGGCTAGCGCTGAGATGTTCTTCATTTTCGATAATGATTTGCGGATTTAGTGAAAATGTCACAATTATATTGCGCGAAATGTCGTTTTGCAAAAAAAAGGAAATATTATTTGACTTGCTTTTAAGCTCCAAAATCACATTTTCATGCGCTCTGGCGAAGGAATTTAGTGCGCTTAAAATACCGAAATTATTGCCCCACATGAGCGAATCCGAGCTCTGACCTGTGCCGATATGATAAATTTTGTCGCTATCGAGCTCTAATTTCGCCAAATTTGCGCCGAAATTTTCATCAAATCCCACGACACCGTTTTTGTAAAACGAGCCAATCGCGCAATACGAGCAGTCAAACCCGCACGAATTGACCGCATCGAGCGTGAGTAGATTGCAACAGCGCGTCCCCTCGCTAGCGACAGGACAGCGACCAAGGGCTAGCTTTTCGCCCGCAAAACGCGATATTTCGTAGCGTTTGGGCGTGTAGTGCGGAGTGAAATTTTCATACGCAGGCGGGCGCGATTTGATTTGCTCATACGCGGATTTTATGCGCGCGAAAACCTGCTTACAAGCGTGGTTTGAGGCGGGTTTGGATTGTAAATTTGGCTCTGAATTTACGCCACGATTTTCACTGAAATTTGCGTTAGAATTCCAGCCAAAATTTGCGCTAGAATTTGCGCTAGGATTTCCGGCGAAATTCGAAGCAAAATTTACGCCACGATTTTCGCCAAATTTCGCTACTTTTAAAATTTCCCCCACATTTTCGCCCCAAGCCTGCAAATCAGCGCAAATTTCGGCGATTTGCTTGCGCTCTTGGAAGCTAAAATGCCCTGATAGAAAAAATTCGCGCAAAAGCTCGCTATTTTCAGCATTTAGTGCGAGTTTGAACTCGCCATTTATTTCACTCATAACTCTCCTATTTTTTCCGCATGCGCCCTAAGTAGCGCACAAGTGCTGGCTTTGTCGATTTTAGCGTCGATTAAATGATCGCTTACGACCTTGTAAATTTTAAATTTCACGCCAAATTTAGCGCAAATTTCTTTGAATTTCGCGCTTTCCATATCGTATAAACTTATCGTGGGCGCCGAAATTTTCGTAGTTTGCGGGGTGCTAACGCAGATTAAGCTCGCCCCTTTTGGCGCACTGTTTTCGTCCCACAAAAACCCCTCGCCGACACCGATTTCATCGCTATTACAGCCACAAATTCCAAAATTTATGGCTGTTTTGGGGCTAAATTTCGCCAAAATTTCGCCAAAAATTTGCGCGTTTTCGCCGTTTTTGCCAAAGCCCACACCGCAGATAAAAAGCAAAATTCCCTCGCCTAGCCACACATTGACGCTTTTTTCGCCAAAACTTGCACCACTCTCGCCGAATTTAACGCTTTTTTCGCCAAATTTAACGCTACTTTTTTTTAGTCTAAATCTATCCACTAGACCCTGCGCCTCGGACTTCGTGGCGCACACAAATACTCTCATAAACTCTCCTAAACCTCGCATTTTAGCAAGCCAAGGCTAGAAAAAAGCTAAATTTATAAGCCTTTTCTTTTGGTTTAATTATTCGCTCACAGCTTTTTTGATTTTTTTGACTTCATCTGCCGTATCTTTTGCTTTTTTGGCTTTTTTAGCTGTATCTGTATTTTTGGCTTTATCTTTTAAA
>NZ_JAOVTW010000008.1:0-42152 GCF_027737585.1 Campylobacter sp. JMF_14 EL1 | reverse complement strand
CTAGGGTTTGTAGATTGCTTAGGCTTTTTAGGTGGAAAAACGCTAGCTCCAAATAGCCTTTGCGTGCAAATTCAGCTAGTTTTTTATCATCTAGGCCCAAAAGTTTCTCGCGGTTTAGTATCAAAAAGCCATTTAATAGCGTAATCGTCTCGCCGTCTTTTTGGATATTTAGCTCTTTTGCCTCCAAAACGCCAGCCTCTTTTAGCTCTTTTGCAGCCTCGCTAGTAATGGCGTTTAGCTCCCAGTAGTTTTTCATCACGCTTTTCAAATTTTCCAAAAACTGCGTTGGTTTGCCGTCTTCAAACAGCGCCTCGCCCTCGCCTTTGATTTGTTTGGCGTCCTCGTCGAAGCAAATCACCATGCGATCTTCGATTTTGGCTAGAAAAAATGGGTAGTTTTGGATAGCTGATGGCACCATGCCTTTGTAGCTTTTGTCGATTAAAAGGTTTTTTGAACGACCTAGAAGTGCTACCATTTTTGGCTCAGGTTCGTTTGTAAAAACGATGACTAATTTATCAGAACACGCTGGAACCTCAGGCGCGATTACAGGCACAAACGGCTCGTTTGGAATCGCGTCTGCGTGATATTTTAGGTCTGCGTGTTTTACGCTATCGAGTATAACTGGTCTCATGATTTGTCCTTAAATAAAAAATATCCCGCGATTATACTAAATTTAGGATTAGAATAAAATTTATTATGGCGCGAAATTTGCGAATTTAGCGTTTAAATTTTAAATTCATTAGCAGGCAAAATTTAAAAGCATTGATTTGTCATTGCAAGGCGATTTATCGCCAAAGCAATCTGCGAGTTTAAAATTTAAAAGCAAGTGTTTTTAGGGTATTAAATTCGGCTAAATTTGAAGCAAAAGTCCAAATTTAGCCTGTATATCATCAAATCGGCATTACGCGGATATTTTCGCTTAGATTATCCTTCAAAACCGCTTCGATCGCATATAGCGTCGCGCCTGCACCACTAGCGCACCCTGAGCACGCGCCCAAATAGCGAATATAAATGTCAGTTTTGCCGTCATCGCTTGGTTTGATGTCGATGACATCGAGATTTCCGCCGTCCATTTGAAGCATTGGGCGAATATCGCTATCAAGTATCGCCTCGACCGCTTTGAATTTACCGATTAAATTTAGCTCTTCAAAGCTTAGTTTCGTCTCTGTCGCCGTGCCAGAACTAGCACACGCACCGGCTTGGGCTTGGAGTTTTTCTAGCTCCATTTCCTCTCTTGTTTGCTTTAAAATATCCTCTAAATAATACTCCCTAGCCTCGTGTCCGCCGGGCCTAATGCAAGATTTGCAAAACGCGCCAGCCTTTGTGTATTGTGTGATTTGCTCGACGGTTTTTAAATCATTTAGCTTAATCACCTCTTTTATCGTGCCAAGGCTCACCCTAGCGCACTCGCACACGATAATCTCATCTTCGAAATGCTCAGGATCTATGCCTTTGTATTTTGCCGCAGCTGCTTTGATGACATCATACGCCATTACCGAGCAGTGCATTTTTTGTGGTGGGACAGCCGGCTCGTCAGGGGTGTCGCGCATATCGCGCTCGACATCTAAATTTGTAATCTTTACGGCTTGATCGACGGTTTTGCCGATACAAAGCGCCGCCATAGTGTCGCTACTAGCAATCGCCGTACCACAGCCAAAGCTTTTAAATTTAGCGTCGATGATAATGTCAGTAGCAGGGTCGATGAGCCAGTATAATCTCACAGCGTCCCCACAGCTCTCTGCGCCAAAATCAGCCACGATTAGCTTCGCGCCGCGCGCAGCAGCTTCTTCCTCTGTGATTTCGCCCATAAATTTAGGGTTGTTCATGCGATCTTGAACCTTGTTTGAGTATTGCTCCCAAATCGAACCATTTATTAAATCGTTTTTTGCCATTTTTAAATCCTTATTTTTGATAACCTTGTGGGGCGTAAGCAAATGTGCTAGAAATACCGCGAAGTCTGGTGATTGCCTTGCTGATATGCTCTATGGCATAATCAATCTCGGCCTCTGTATTAAAGCGAGAAAGAGATAAGCGAAGCGCTGTGTGAGCTAGCTCTTTATCTGCGCCGATTGCTTCCATGATTGGGTTATTTTCTAGTGCTTCGCTAGCGCATGCTGAGCCCGTGCTAGCGGCGATTCCAGCTTTGTTTAAATCCCAAAGCATAGCCTCGCCCTCTACGCCTTGAATCGAGGCTAAAATCGTATTTGGCACGCGAATTTCGCGCTCTCCCACGACATAGACATGTGGAATTTCAAGCAAAGCGTCCTCTAATTTATCGCGTAGCCTTTTGACATGCGAATTTTCAAAAGCCATAAATTTATTCGCTAACTCCATTGCCTTGCCAAGGCCCACTATGCTAGCGACATTTAGCGTGCCAGATCTGCGACCGCCCATGTGTTCGCCACCATGAAGCAGGCTAGTAAGTGGTTTGCTATCTTTGATATATAGCGCGCCAACGCCCTTTGGAGCGTGAAATTTATGCCCAGAAAGGCTTAAAAAATCCACGCCTGCTGCGCGCACATTTACAGGGATTTTTCCCATTGCTTGCACAGCGTCTGTGTGATAAAGTGCGCCAAATTCGTGCGCGATATCTGCGATTTGCTTTACAGGGAAAATCGTGCCTGTTTCGTTGTTTGCCCACATTACGCTAACAAGGGCTGTTTTGTCGTTGATTTTCTCTCTTAGTTCATCTAGGCTGATTAAGCCGTTGCTATCCACGCCTAGCCTAATGATTTTCACCCCGCACACTCGCTCTAAAAACTCACAGGTCGCGCTGATAGCTGGGTGCTCGACAGAGCTGATTATGATGTTGTCCTTTTCGCCTGATAAAATTTTGTCGTAATAAACCCCTTTTAAAACCCAGTTGTTGCTCTCTGTCGCACAGCTTGTGATGACGATATCGTCCGCATCTGCTGCGCCGATGCCCTCGTATAGCTCGTCCATAGCCCGTCTTAGAGCTGGGTGGGTTTCGCTACCGAAGCTATGTAGTGAATTTGGGTTTCCAAATTTTTCACAAAAATATGGCTTCATTGCCTCGAAAACTTCGGGATCGACCATAGTTGTAGCGTTATTGTCTAAATAAACACGCTCCATAAATTTCCTTTCTTAAATTTTTATTAATGAGATATATTTAATCTTTTGAAAGCTAGTTTGATAATATAATCATTAGACTAAATTTCACCTTAACTTACCGACGCTAAAATCCAAATGTTTTTGGCGAATTTATCAAATCAAAAAACTCTTTTCTGGTGTCGTTTCGGCTGATAAATAGCCCGCGCAAAGCCGAAGTTGTCGTGGTGGAGTTGATTTTTTGCACGCCACGCATTTCCATACACATGTGGCGGGCTTGGATTACGACGCCCACGCCAAGGGGTTTTATGACCTCTTGGAGCGCATTTGCGATTTGTTCGGTGAGTTGTTCTTGGATTTGTAATCTTCGTGCGAAAATATTTACCATACGCGGAATTTTGGATAATCCAACGACCTTTTTATTAGGTATATACGCCACATGCGCCCGCCCGATAATAGGCAAAAGGTGGTGTTCGCAAAGACTGTAAAATTCAATATCCTTAATAAGCACCATTTCATTATTTGAGCTCTCAAAAAGCGCGTCATTTAGCACATCTTTGGGGTCTTGCTCGTATCCGCTAGTAAGAAATTCATACGCTTTTGCCACACGCATTGGCGTTTTTATTAACCCTTCGCGCTTAGGGTCTTCGCCGAGCAAAGTTAGCATTTTAGCGACACAAGAAGCAAATTCTTCTCTGCTTTTTTCGTCCATATTTTTCCTTTAAAATTTTTCGCGCATATTACTTAAACTCCCCTTTTATAACGCTAAAATTTAAAAGCAAAATTTAGCCCCAAACAATAAAATTTGCCAAATTTTAAAATTATTAAGCAAAATTTTGGTATATTCTGCGCTTTAATTTTAAAATTTTTTAAAAGGAAATTTATGGAAATCAATGCAAAGCTAACAAACTCTGCTAACGCAGTAGCAAGCACAAAAATCGATGCAGACACTATCGCTAAAAAAGTAGATGATCTTGCTAAAAAAGCCGCCAAAAACCTTAAAATCGACGGTTTCAGAAAGGGCAAAGTCCCAGTAGCAGTCGTGATGAAACGATACGGCGCGCAGTTAGAACAAGACGCAAAACAAGAGATTTTTAAAAATATCATCGACGAATCAATCAAAAGCGTAAATAAAAAAGCCGATGAAGTAATCGGCGAGCCAATTTTTTCTAAATACGATGAAAAAGACGGAAATATCGATGTAGAGATGGAAATTTCTTTCCGCCCAGAAGTCAATATCGACGGATACGAGGAGCTAATCCCTGAGTTTTCGACACCTCGCGTAACCAAAAAAGAGATTGAGGACGAGATAAATAAAATTTTACTAATGGTCGCTCCACTAGAAAAATCAGATAAAACAGAGCTTGAAAAGGGCGATTTTGCCAAATTTGACTTCAAAGGTTTCGTTGATAATGAGGCTTTCGAGGGTGGCGAGGCAAAAGATTATGTGCTTGAAATCGGCTCAAATCAATTTATCCCGGGTTTCGAGGATGGTATGATTGGTTTAAAAGTCGGCGAGGAGCGCGATGTAAGCGTGAAATTCCCGGCTGAATACGGCGCGAAACACCTTGCGGGAAAAGACGCGATTTTTAAAGTAAAACTACATGAAATTCAGTGCAAAAAACCAGCTGCTGAGCTTGATGAGGATATGCTAAAACGCATACTTCCAGGCGAGGAAAAACCTACAAAAGAAAAGGTTGAAAGCACGATTAAAGAACAACTCAAAAACGACAAACTTCGCAAAAAAATCGAAGAAGAGTTAAAACCAAAAATGGCTGATGCTTTGGCTGAGAAATTTAACTTTGATTTGCCAAAATCAATCGTCGAGCAAGAGATAAATTTACAATTCAACAACGCTTGGCGCTCATTTGACGAGGCTACAATCGAGGAATTTAAAAAAGATCAAAAAGCAATCGAGAAAAAACGCGATGAATTTAGAGCTGGTGCAGAAAAAAGCGTAAAAATCACATTTTTGATCGACGCTTTGGCTAAAAAACGCGGTATTGATGTAAGCGATCAAGAGCTAATCCAAGCTATTTACTTCGAAGCCTACTCAAACGGCATAGATCCGAAAGCTCACCTTGAAGAATATCGCAAAAGAGGCGTTTTGCCAGCTGTTAAAATGGCGCTAATCGAGGAAAAACTTTTCAACAATATTTTTAGCAAAAACAAAGACGACAAAGAAGGCGAATAATGTTTTTACCTTATGTAATCGAGCAAACAAGCAGAGGCGAGAGGAGTTATGATATCTACTCTCGCTTGCTTAAAGATCGCATTGTAATGCTAAGTGGCGAAATCAACGACGATGTAGCCAGCGCAATCGTAGCCCAACTGCTATTTTTAGAGGCAGAAGATCCAGACAAAGATATCTATATGTATATCAACAGCCCTGGTGGCGTGGTTACGAGCGGATTTAGCATTTATGATACTATGAATTACATCAAACCAGATGTCAGCACGATCTGCATAGGTCAGGCTGCTTCAATGGGCGCATTTTTGCTTAGTTGTGGCACCAAGGGCAAACGATATGCCCTGCCAAATGCGCGCATTATGATTCACCAACCTCTCGGCGGAGCACAAGGCCAAGCCACCGATATCGAAATCCAAGCAAAAGAAATTTTGCGTATGAAATCGCAACTAAATCAAATTTTAGCCCAAAACACAGGCAAAAATTTAAGCGATATCGAAAAAGACTGCGAGAGAGATTTTTTCATGAGCGCGAAAGAGGCCAGTGAGTATGGACTAATCGACAAGGTATTGGAAAAGAGCTTTAAATAATGGTTTTAGAAATTCTTACATATCCGAACAAAAAACTCCATGTTCGCTCCAAAGAGGTCGTCAAATTTGACGATGAACTGGCGCAATTTTTAGACGATATGTATGAAACCATGATAAGCAAAAACGGCATTGGACTAGCTGCTATCCAAGTGGCTAATCCAATCAGAGCCGTTGTGATAAATTTAGCCAACGAAGAGGGCGTGCAAGACAAAGCCGATTTGCTCGAACTCATAAATCCCGTAATCACACAAAAAGAAGATGAAATCATCTACCAAGAAGGTTGCCTTAGCGTGCCAGGATACTACGAAGAGGTCAAAAGAGCGCGCAAAATCATGCTAAATTATCAAGATAGAAATGGCGAAAAACACGAGCTAAGCGCCGATGAGCTTTTGGCTGTGTGTATCCAGCACGAGCTAGACCACCTAGACGGGCACCTTTTTATCGAGCGCATAGGCTACAACAACCGCAAAAAATTTGACAAAGAATACCGCAAAAACAAAAAAGAAAAATCAAAATGAAATCTCTAAAATGCGCTGTTTTTACCGATACTTTAATCAGTGTCAGTGTAGAAAGCACATTTGTCAGAGGCCTTCCTGGCTTTAATATCGTTGGACTTGCCGGAACCACGATTAAAGAGAGCGAAAACAGGGTAAAAGCGGCTTTGATGAGCCTAAATTTCAAATTTCCAGCCTCTAAAATCATTATAAATCTCTCCCCCTCAGATGTGCCCAAAAACGGCTCGCACTTCGACCTTGCAATCGCGCTTTTAATCGCTTTGCAAAAAGAGAGCTTTGGGGACGATTTTTTCGTATTTGGCGAGCTTGGACTTGACGGGGCGCTTAAATCCACAGCCTCTTTGTTTTCGACACTGCTGTTTTTAAGCGCGCATGTGAAAAATGCTAAAATTTTAGTCCCAAAAGAAATCGCGCTTAGAGCCTGCACAATCCCAAATTATGAGGTTTATGCGGTCGAAAATTTAGCAGAAGCGATTAGATTTTTTAGCGATGATGAATTTGCCGCAACCTGCCTTATGAGCGAAACTCACCCGATTTTCAAAGATGTTATCAAAATCGGCGATGAAATTTATGTCCCAAACCGAAATTTCACCCTAAATTTCAAAGACATAAAAGGTCAAGAAAGAGCCAAAAGAGCGAGCTTAATCGCCGCTAGCGGTATGCACAATATACTCTTTGAGGGTAGTCCAGGGTGTGGCAAATCAATGTGCGCTAAACGCATAGCCCAAATTTTGCCACCTCAAAGCGTGAGCGAGATTTTGCTATCATGTGCTTACGAGTCATTAAACAACAAAAATGTCGATTTTAGCGCACTTAGAGCCTTTCGCTCGCCTCATCACACAAGCACTAAAAGCTCGATTTTCGGCGGTGGTTCGCTTGGGGCGCGTATCGGCGAAGTGGCTTTGGCAAACGGCGGCGAGCTTTTTTTCGATGAGCTTCCGCACTTTGGAAAGCAAATTTTAGAGAGCCTGCGAGAACCGCTCGAAGATAATAAAATTTTAATCTCACGGGTAAATTCCAAAACCGAGTATGAGACGAAATTTATCTTTGTCGCAGCGCAAAACCCCTGCCCGTGCGGACATTTGTTTTCGCAATCGACCTCATGCTCGTGCTCGGCAAACGAAATCAAAAAATACAAAAGCGTGATTTCTGGGCCACTGCTTGATAGGATTGATTTGTATGTGGCTATGGACGAGGTCAGCAAGGACGATAGATCTAGCATATCTAGCGAGGAGATGTATGAGAGGGTGGTGTGCGCCTTTCGCGCGCAAAAACTAAGGCAGCAAAACGAGCTAAACGCGAAATTAAGCGATAAGGATGTGGAGAAGTTTTGCGTTTTGGAATCAAGCGCGCAAAATATCCTAGAAAGCGCGATTAGCAGGTATAATCTAAGCCAAAGAGGGATTATAAAAACCAAAAAAGTAGCGCGAAGTATCGCTGATCTAAGCGAGAGCGAGGTCATCGCAAAGGCCCATTTACTCGAAGCTCTGAGCTTTCGAACTAGGAGCGAGATATGAAAAATTTGTATTTTAGCACAGCCGAATTTGACAAAAACGCAAGCCAAAATTTAGGCATTGATGAGAAAATTTTAATGGAAAACGCCGCTAGTGGCGTAGAAATTTTAATCCGCAAAAAGCTGAAAAAAGGGGCAAAAATTTTAGCCCTATGTGGCGCAGGAAATAATGCAAACGACGCTATTTGCGTGCTTCGCAGGCTAAGCGGGGATTATTTGTGCGAGGCGTTTTTAATCTTTGGTGAGCCAAAAAACGAAGCGTTTAAACTCCAAAGCGAAATCGCCAAAAAAGTCGGCGTGAATTTTAGCCAAAATTTGGAAAATTTCAAATTTGACTGCATAATCGACGGCGTTTTTGGAAGCGGTTTATCGCGCGATATGGATAAAAAAGTATGCGAGATACTAGGGCGAGCAAACCATGCCAAAGCCCTAAAAATCGCCATTGATATCCCAAGCGGAATCGATTTGGCTGGCGTGCCAAGACCTATGGCGTTCGAGGCGGATTACACAGTGTGTATGGGGGCGCTCAAAACCGCGCTTTTTAGCGATTTGGCAAAAGATTTTACCGGCAAGATAAAACTGGCAAATTTAGGCATTTGTGAGGATAAATTTGCTACTTCGCCTGATGCGTTTTTGCTAGAAAAATCCGATTTACGCCTGCCATTTCGAAAGAAAAAAAACACAAATAAAGGCGAATTTGGCCACGCCTTTATCGCCTCTGGCGAAATGAGTGGCGCAGCCCAAATCGCCGCCCTTAGCGCGCATGCAATCGGCGCAGGGTTGGTAAGCGTCGTAGGCAAGGTAAAAAATCTAAATCCGATTTTAATGCGCAAAAACGAGTTTTTGGGCGCTAGCGCAATCGGGGCTGGTATGGGGCTAGGAGGGGCGAAATTTGACACGCAAATCCTAGCTAGCACGCCTTGCGTCATCGACGCGGATTTGTGCTACTCTGACTCAATCATTGAAATTTTGCAAACCAACGAAAACGCCGTTATCACGCCACACCCGAAGGAATTTGCCGCCTTGCTAAGCTTGGCAAAAATCGCAAATTTAAGCGTGAGCGAAGTGCAAAAAGACCGCTTTGTCTTAGCGCGTAAATTTTCGCTTGCTACCAAATCCGTGCTCGTGCTAAAAGGCGCAAACACCATTATAGCGCACCGTGGCGAGCTTTTTGTGTGCGAGAGAGGAGTTAGTGCGCTAGCTAAGGCAGGCAGTGGCGATGTGCTATCAGGGCTCATCACAGGGCTTTTAGCCCAAGGTTATAGCTCGTGCGAAGCCGCGATAAATGGCGTTTTGGCCCATGCCTTAGCTGGGCGAAATTTTAGGAAAAACTCATATTCACTAAACCCATTTGACATCATCGAGGAGATAAAATGGTTACGAAAAAAATAGCCGTGCTTTTTAGCGGCAGCGGAAGTAATTTAGAGGCGATTTTAGAAAAGCTTCATGGCAAAATTTTTGGCAATATCAAAATCGAAGTAGCACTAACATTAACTAACAAAGCTAACGCGCTCGGTATCGCAAAGGCCAAAAAATACGGACTAACAAGCGTTGTTATTGATCATAAAAACTTTGTTAGTAGGGAAGAATTTGACGCAGCTGTGGTAAAAGAAATACAAAAAAGTGGCGCCGAACTAACCGTGCTAGCAGGATTTATGCGAGTGCTCACACCTGTATTTTGCGACCAAGTGCGAGCGATAAACCTACACCCCTCACTTCTGCCACTTTTCAAGGGCGCACACGCAATCGACGAAAGCTATGAGAGCGATATGCAAGTTGGCGGAGTGAGCGTGCACCTAGTCAGCGCGGAGCTTGACGGAGGCAAAATCATAGCCCAAGAGGCTTTTGCCAGAGATGGCAAAACGCGCGATGAGTGGGAAGCCAAAATCCACGAAATCGAGCATGAAATACTGCCTCGCACAATAGTTAAAATTTTAAAAGGCGAGATTTAAAATTTGGTTTTGATTGAAATTTGCACCGCTAAATTTCAATCAAATTTCATTAAATTTATTCGGTTTTTCCAAGTATTTCTTTGATTTTTTCTTTTACGCTTTCTAAATCATCGCTTGAAAGAATTTCGCCCAAATTTTCGATTTCGGCCACGCTTTTATCCCACCATTTAAGAGTTAAAAGCAAATTTATCATCTCATCATCGAAGCGTTTTCGCACTAGCCGTGCAGGGTTTCCGGCGACTATGCTATACGGCGGGATTTCGCCACCGACTACGCTATTAGCGCCGATTATCACGCCATCGCCGATTTTGCTTCCCGGCAAGATAAGCGAGCGTTGCCCTATCCACACATCGTTTCCGACCACCGTGTCGCCCTTAATCGGCAATTTATCAAGGCTCGGAGCGTCTTGCGAAAAGCCCTTAAAAATATAAAACGGAAATGTGCTAATCCCGCCCATAGCGTGGTTTGCGCCGTTCATCATAAACTCCACCCCAAAACCTATTTGACAAAATTTGCCGATGATTAGTTTGTCGCCGATGAAATCATAATGGTGCGTAACCTGCTTCTCAAAATCCTGCCCAGCATAGTAGCTAAATTCGCCCACGATTATATTTTTATTTTTAATAGTCGGCTTAATGTAAGTTACGCTTTCTAACCCAGATTTTAAGGGGAAAATTTCGCCCCAGTTTGGGATAGTTTTCATTATTTATCAACTTCCCAAATTATTTTTACTAGCTCAAACAATAGTTTTGTTCTTTTGACCAACGCTTCTTCATTAAATTCAGCAATATTTTCAAATTTAACCCCAGTTTCTTTTTCTAAATTTTTATTAAAATCATTAAAATCAGGGTTTGCGTGATAAAAATCAACGCATAATGTCTGCCCCCAAAATAAACCATGACTATAAGTTTTAAGCTTGTCAGAATATTCTTCATTACCAGAACTTATATTTGACCTGCCTTTTAATAATAAAAGACCGCCGATTAAATTTCTTTTTTCTTCAAATTCTTCTTCGCTATTGAAATATGCCTTATTTGTTTCATTGCGAGAAAAAATATGTTCTATGTGATAGCCGGTTTTTTCGCCACTCATCGTAGAAATTTCATAAACCGAATTTTGTGGTTCTTTTCTAATATTTTTACAAATATATTCTTCTACCCTAGCCAATAAATACCTTAATACTCTTGTATTTAGATTAGCGTATGAATTTTTACTAAAAGTTTCATAATCCAAAACAGTTGTAACGATTTCTTTATTTTTACTCTCCTTAATACGCTCTTTTATAATATTATCAAAAATATTTCGGTAATTATCTATATCTTTGTTTTTTAATTTCTCATTTAACGAATAAGAAATTTCTTGAAAGTTATTGCTATCATAAATTTGATTTAGTTGCAGTAACACATACAATCTATCGATTTCTTTTGCCAAAATTTCGATTTTTTGGTCTTCAAATTTATCGTTGATTTCACAAGCTGAAAGTATATTTTGATAAACTCCGTCAAGTTTATTTATTTCGTTATTATAATTTAAAAACGCTATGCTATTTTTTCTTATTTTTGCATACAATTTGGCATAATAAATTAAATCATTTTCTAAAAAGTATTTTATCTTTTGAATTTGTTTTAAATTTTGTTTTTGAAAACCTAATTTTTCTGCAATATCGTTATTAGAAAATAAATATCTATGATATTCATTATTTATTGATTTTTCTAATTCTGAATTCCGTTTAAATATAAATTTGCTTTTAATGAAATCTGTAAAAAATTTATCTTCTATATTTGATAACAATCCCATTGCATTTTGCCAAATATCATCATATGTTTCAGTTTCTGATTTTGGTAAAGCACCAAGTAATTTTCCTTTTAAAATTTCAAAAGGTTTTAAAGCCTCGCCTCTATCATTTATAACTTCAAAAACCATAGGCGTATCATCTTTGTTTATCGATAATTCAACTAAAACCAAATTGGTTAAAAAATATAAACTAAAAAAATCTACAAATTTTGCTTCTGTCTCTTCTTTAATTTTCTTTTCTTCATCTTCATTATTGTTTTCACGTTTTTTTAATTCTTTTTCGACTTGTTTTTTAATTTCTTTTTCAAAATAATCTTTTATATTTTCATAACGCTCGATAATTGTTTTTTCTGTAATACAAGAGTAATTTTCTTTAAAATCTTGTTGATTTAATAAACTATACATTACTCTTTTTCTTTTATCGTTGTCAATATTAAATATCTCGCCACAATCCAAGTCTGTGCTATGAATACATTGTTGTAAATTATCTTTTATATTCTTATTTTTTGTTTTTCTATGCAAATATATAGCAATCAAACTCAATGTGGTTAATCGTTGCTGACCATCTACAATAAATGTTTTTCCATTAATTTCATTTGTGATAAAAACATTTAGGTAATACCAATTAAATGATGAACTAACAAGTTTTGATGTAGGATTTTCATTTTTATGCTCTTCGTATGATAAATTAAAAGCATACATTATATCATTAAGCAAAATTTCAACAGTATCTTTTGACCAAACATATTCTCTTTGGTAAAAATCAATATAATATTTCCTATTGCTCAAACAAGCTAAAACGCTTTGTTTTTCAGGCACAATTAGTTGCTGCATAAATATCCTTTATTTATAAATTTTCTTTAAATTCCCCAAATTTGCACTTGCATTTAGCAGAAGTAAATCAGCCAAAATCAGCCGTAAAAGTGCCGTGCAGACGACACTGCCACGCACTCCGATACACGGATCATGACGCCCACGAAGCGAACAAATCGTTTCATCGCCGTTTTTATCAATCGTCGGCTGGTCAGCAAAAATGCTAGGGGTCGGCTTAAAATGCGTTTTTATGATGATTTGCTCTCCTGTTGTGATACCGCCTAGAATGCCCCCTGCGTGGTTTGATTTAAAGCCATTTTTATCCATAAAATCATTATTTTTGCTTCCAAATTTATGCGAAACTTCCACGCCATCGCCGATTTCTACGGCTTTTACGCCATTTAGCCCCATGAACGCCCCGCCGATTAACGCGTCAGCCTTAGCATAAAGTGGCTCTCCAAGCCCCTTTGGCACGCCATTTGCGATTGTTAGCACACTCGCACCCACGCTCTCGCCTTTTTTCTTTAAATTTGCGATTAATTCTTTTTGCGAATTCTCCACGCCCTTATCAAGTGCGAAAATCTCGCTATTATCGGCATTTGCGAAGTCTAAATTTTCCCCGCAAATCTCGCCCACGCTTAAAACGCCACTTTTCACACTTATACCAAATTCATCTAAAAGCATTTGCGAAAATGCCCCACCTGCGACCCTTATCGCCGTTTCTCTTGCCGAGCTTCTGCCACCGCCTCTGTGATCCCTAATGCCGTATTTAGCAAAATAACCAAAATCAGCGTGTCCCGGGCGAAAAAGCTCTTTTAAATTTTCATAGTCTTTTGAGTGCTGATTTGCGTTGTAAATCACAAATCCAATGGGCGCGCCCGTGCTAAGCCCGTCAAACACGCCACTTAAAATCTGCACTTCATCGCTTTCTTTGCGAGAAGTGGCAAATTTACCGCCCGGTTTGCGTTTGTCTAGCTCGGCTTGTAAAAATTTAGTATCGATTTTCACACCCGCCGGAAAGCCATCCAAAACACCGCCAATCGCCACGCCGTGGCTCTCCCCAAAAGTCGAAAGCCTGAGTTTTATACCTAGTGTGTTCATTTTTTATCCTAATTTTTCTCTAAAATCTCAATCGCAATCTTTGCTGCCTTTTGCTCGGCCTCTTTTTTGCTGTTTCCGATGTCCCTGGCAAACTCCTTGCCACCCACGAAAACCGCCATTTCAAAGCTTTTTTTATGATCAGGTCCAGTGGAGCCTAGCAAGCGATACTCGGGCGTAACGCCGAATTTTGCCTGCGTGATTTCTTGAAGTGAGGTTTTATAATCCTTCACAAGCTCGTTAAATTCGATTTTTGGATAAATTTTTTCTAGCAGGGCAACTACAATTTTAGCTGTTTTTTCTAGCCCTACCTCCAAATACAGCGCGCCAATCGTCGCTTCAAAAGCGTCTGAAAGTAGCGAGTTTTTCTCCCTGCCGCCGTTTTTTTCCTCGGAAGCTGACATATTCAGACACGCCCCAATCCCCAAAAACCTAGCAAATTTCGAAAAACTCGTCTCATTGACAAGTGCCGCGCGCAGTTTGCTGAGATCTCCCTCATTTGAGTTAAATTTCACAAACAAATACTCCCCTACTATCAAATCCATAACCGCGTCGCCCAAAAACTCCAATCTCTCGTTGTTTGCGCCATTTTTGGCGCTTCTGTGCGTTAGCGCGACCGCAAGCCTTGCTTTATCCTTAAATTTATAACCAAGTTTTTCTTCTAAATTTGATAAATTTTGCATTTTTTTCCTTTATTAAATTTGCAAAAAATCTTAAATTTAGCAACGCTCATTGCAAAATTTAAGCCTTTTTATACTTTTGCGCCTCGCCCCTAGCTAGGCTGTCGCAAGCCTCATTTTGCGGGTGTCCAGCATGCCCTTTGATCCATACGGCCGTGATTTTATGGGCGTTTGCCACTCTGATATACTCCCTCCACAAATCCTCGTTTTTTTTGTTTTTGAAATCCGTTTTTATCCACTTATCTAGCCACGAATTTATCGCATTTACCACATACTGACTATCTGTGATAAGCTCCACTTCGCATGGCTCTTTAAGCGCTTTTAAGCCCATAATTGCCGCGGTTAGCTCCATTTGGTTGTTTGTAGCGCACGCACTGCCGCCGCACTCGCATTTTTTAGCGCCTTTGTATTCTAAAATATACGCCCAGCCCCCAGCTCCTGGGTTTCCAAGACTGCTGCCGTCGCTAAAAAGTCTGACCGATTTCATTGTTTGCTTCCGAGATTTTCGCGCCAACACCCACGCTAGCCATTTCGTAGCACACAGGGCAACGATGAGAAAATATCCCCACCTGGCTTTTGCATTTCGCGCACGAATACGAAAACGCTAAACTAGCCCCCGTAAATCCCGCTTCCTTCATCGCTACAAGGGCGTTTATTTCGAAAATTTGGCTAGGTTTTTCTGGCTTTTTCTCGCTTCTACCAAGCGCGTAAAAAAGCGCATTATAGTCGCTATCGCTCAAATTTACGGCTGTTTTTAGCGGATAGATTAGATCAATCACCTCGCTCAAATTTGGAAATTCGCTAAATTCGCCAAATGGCTCTTTGTTTTTAATAAAAAGCTCTATGCAAAATCTCTTTGCACCCTTGAAATTTAGGGCTAAAATTTGCCTTATTTTCTCGCTAAATGGCGTGTTTGCGTCATTTGCGATGATTTGAGCTCTGATATATTGCGCGCCTTGCCAGACATCTACGCCTTGTTCTTGCAGTGCGTCTAAAACCTGCAACGCCTCGTCAAACCTGCGAAGCCTCTCATAAATCACGGTTAGGTGATTTAGCGCGGTTTGATTGCGTGGGCGCAGACGCAAAGTCTCCAAAAACACCTCCTCGGCCCTGCCCATAAATCCAGCTTTAAAATATACAATGCCTAAATTTGTCAGCACAAACTCCCTTTGTGCGCCGTTTGTGGTTTTATTTAGCGCGATTAGATAAATTTCAATCGCCCGCTCATAATCCCCGCTTTTGACAAAAGAATTCGCTAACACCCCAAGGGTAGGCTGATCGATTTGCGGGCTTGATAAAAGCTCGCGGTGAGCGTCGCTAAGCGCGTCGAGGGTATCAAATTTTTTGATAAAATTCTCTAAATTTGTCCTTTCGTTTTTTTTGTGAAAAATCCCCCAAACATAGCTTAAAACGCTAACTAACAAAATAATGCTGATTAAAACAATTAGCCCAAAAATCGGATCGCGATCATCAAGAAAAAAATTGTCCAAATTTCGCCTCGTGGTATAAAATAAAGGGCGATTATAGCAAAGTGTGGGTATAATTTGCAAATGATTAAAAATGAAAGTATTGAAAGGCTTTTAGCCGTCGCCGATATCGTAGATGTCGTAGAAAGATATGTCCCGCTCAAACGCTCTGGCTCAAATTTCGTCGGAATTTGCCCGTTTCACGATGATTCGCACCCTAGTATGAGCGTAAGCTCACGGCTTGGGATTTTTCACTGCTTTTCGTGCAAGGCTGGCGGAAATGCTATAAAATTCGTCCAAGACTACGAAAAGCTAAATTTCAAAGAAGCCGTAGAAAAGCTAGCCTCGATGTATGGTTTCGAGCTCGAATACACAAATGAGCGCAATTTTCAGCGCGAAGATAAAAAAATTTTAGAAATTCTAAACGCTTTTTACCAAAGTCAGCTTTATAACAATCCTAGCGCGGTAGAGTATCTGCACTCGCGCGGTCTTAGCGATGAGACGATACAGAAATTTGGCCTTGGCTGGGCTGGGTCTAGCGCGCAGACAATCCGAATTTTGCAAAACGAGCAAATCGAAGCGCGCGACGCCTTTAATGTGGGCGCGATTAAGCAAAACGAGCGTGGAAGCTATGCTAGCTTTATCGAGCGCATTACATTTCCGATTCACAACCACACGGGCAAAATCGTGGGCTTTGGTGGGCGCACGATTAGTGGCAACCCTGCCAAATATGTCAATTCGCCCCAGTGCGCGGTTTTTGATAAATCACGGATTTTTTACGCTTACAATCTAGCCAAAAAAAGCGCGTATGATAAAAAAACCCTCATCATCACAGAGGGCTATATGGATGTCATAATGCTTCATCAAGCAGGTATCGACAACGCAGTAGCCGTGCTCGGCACAGCTTTGACGCCACTACATTTGCCACTGATTAAGCGCGGGGATTTGCGCGTGATTTTAAGCTTTGACGGAGATAGCGCAGGAATCAACGCTGCGATAAAAAGTGCAAGACTCTTATGCGCAAACGGCATTGATAATAGCGTGGTTATCATAGGCGGTGGCGCAGATCCAGCCGATATGGTGCAAGCTGGCAAAGTGCGCGAGCTAGCCCAAATTTACGCTAATGGCATGGAGGGCGGAGAATTTTTGATCCGTGAAATCGCCAAAAAATTTGACCTCTCTCGCCCCGTGCAAAAAGAGCAGGCTTTAAATGAAATCAAAGAATTTACTAACGCGCTAAATCCTGTGGTAGCGCAGTCATATACGAGTTTGGTAGCGCAAATTTTAGATGTTTCGCCTAATGTGTTTTCGCTAAGTTCAAATTCGGCTGTGAGCACGAATTTCGCGCCAAAGCAAAATTTAAAACCGCAAGAAAATGCGCCAAAACCAGAGGGCTCAAATTTAAAAGACATAACCGAGCTTCAAGTCATAAAATCCATGCTTTTAAACGAAAATTTCATGGCAAACGGCCTAAACTGCCTTAGCGTGCAGGATTTCCGCATGCATGGCAGGGTGTATGAAGCCCTGATATCGGCACAAAAAAGCGAAGATGACGAGCAAAGTCTGCGCGCGCTTGCTTTGGATAATAAAATTTTAGCCATTACAAATGAGACAAATTTTATCAAGGCCTGCATGCTTCTTCGTCGCAGGGTTTTAGAGGAGCAAATGCAAAAATTGCTTGTTTCAAACGACCCTGACAGGCTCGATAAAATCCTCGAATATCAAAAAAAAATAAACGAATTAAAAGGAAAAAAATGAAGGCACTCGCACTTTTTAGCGGTGGGCTAGATTCGATGCTAGCCATAAAATTAATAACTATGCAAAATATCGGCGTTACGGCACTTTATATGGATATTGGCTTTGGTGGTAAAGATGATAAAAGCGAGATTATGAGCGAGCGAGCGCGTATGACTGGGGCTGAGTTTTTGCGCGTGGATATCAGAGATGAGTATTTACAAAATGTGCTTTTTAGCCCAAAATACGGCTATGGCAAGCAGTTTAACCCCTGCATAGACTGCCACGGGTATATGTTTAAAACCGCGCTTTCTATGTTGGGGGCGCATGGGGCTAGTTTTGTGATTTCTGGCGAGGTGCTAGGACAGCGCCCAATGAGCCAAAGGGCTGCTGCAATGGCGCAGGTGCGCAAACTAAGTAGTGATGAAAATAACCTAATCTTGCGCCCGCTAAGCGCGAAACTAATGGCACCAAGCGCGCCTGAAATCAACGGCTGGGTCGATCGCGAAAAACTGCTAGATATCAGTGGCAGGGGGCGAACGCGCCAAATGGAGCTAGCGGGGGAATTTGGCTTTGATGATTACGAAACGCCAGCCGGTGGGTGTTTGCTTACTATCCAAAGCTACGCTGATAAAATCAAAGATATGATGAAATTTGAAAAATTGCAGACCACGCAGGACGCTGAAATTTTAAAATTTGGCCGTCATTTGCGCCTAAACGGTGGCGCAAAAATGATAATCGGACGCAACGAAGATGATAATGCGCGCCTAAGAAATATCCAAAATCCTAAATTTACTCGCATTAAATTTACCGAGCCACTCGTAGGTGCATACTCGCTCATCTCGCGTGGTGCTAGTCGCGATGATATGGCATTAGCGGCGAAATTTGCGCTAACTTATATGAAATTTCAACCAGGCAAAAGCTATGAAGTCATCATCGAAAATGAAAAATTTATAGCCACGCCGTTTGAGGATAAGGCCGAAGCGCAAAAATATTTTATTAACTGAATTATTTTATAATAGTAAGAACTATATAATATTTATGAAAGAGAGGTATAGGCTATGCAAGATATTATAAGGCGCAAGTTTGTGAAAATGGCAGGAGCCGCAGCGGCACTCGGCGCTCTCTCAAACTATGCTAGCGCAACGGAGAAAAAAGAGGGAACAAACGCCGCTAAAAACCCAGTCCCTGGTGTCGGCGGAGAACGCTATATCCCGTATGAGCAGCGCAAAGGGCCTGAATCTTATGTGTATTTTACAAGGGATCTCTCTCCCGCAGGACTAGTCAAAATATTTGATAAAATCAAAAGCGTATTGGTCGGAAAAGTTGCGGTCAAACTCCACACCGGAGAGCCTCATGGACCAAATATTATTCCACGCCCATGGGTAAAGGAGCTTATGAGCTCTCGTCTTTCTAATGCCACTATTGTAGAGACAAACACATATTACGCAGGCGCAAGGTATAATACCGAAGATCACCGCAAAACTCTCGAAACAAATGGCTGGACCTTTGCTAAGGTGGATATAATAGACGAAGCTGGGACAGCGTTGCTACCAGTACCTCATGGTAAATGGTTTAGCGAAATGTCTATGGGAAAAAATATCCTTGATTATGATTCGTTTCTTGCCCTTACTCACTTCAAGGGACACGCTATGGGCGGATTTGGAGGCTCGAATAAAAATATCGGTATCGGTTGCGCTGATGGACGAATAGGCAAAAAATGGATCCACTCCGCAGAGGGTAAGGGTCAGTGGAGTATCAGCGAAGAAGAGTTTATGGAGCGTATGAGCGAATCCACTAAGGCGATAACGACATATTTCGCTCACAAAATCGCCTTTATAAATGTATTGCGCAATATGAGTGTTTCTTGCGATTGCGAAGGAACTGGCGCAGATCCTGTCGTAACCCCAGATATCGGCATCGTCGCCTCACTTGATATCCTGGCAGCAGATCAGGCATCAGTTGATCTCGTCTATGCCTTGCCAGAGTCATCAAAGCACGATCTCGTCGAGCGCATAGAAACTCGCCATGGTCTTAGACAGCTTTCGTATATGAAGGAAATGGATATGGGTAACGACCGCTATCACCTGATAGATATAGATAACGGCGATGTGGAAATCAAAGTAGCAGACGCCGTGAAGGGTATCAGCGGAAAATGGGTCTCTGATGGTCAGTAAATAAAAGATATCGCCAAAGCCACGCTGTTTGATGATATCTGTCTAAATTTCGTGTGAAATTTAGACATGTCAAATTTTGGCGAGAAATTTTCATTGTAAAATTTACGCCAAAATTTGGCTAAATTTCGCCAAATTCTACAATCACAAAATCACCACTTCTTCGTGTAAATCCACGCCAAATTCGGCTTTCACACGCATTTTGGCTAAATTTATGAGGGTGATTGCCTCAAAATATGTCGCGTCGCCGTAGTTGATGAGAAAATTTGCGTGGATCTCGCTAAATCCGCACCCACCGACACGAAAGCCTTTTAAGCCCACTGCTTCGATGAGCCTACCAGCGCTATCGCCCTGCGGATTTTTAAAACAGCTTCCAAAACTAGCACCCTTTGGCTGGTTTGCCCTTTTTTGCGCGATTGCTTCGCTAAGGGTTGCGTCGAAACCGCGCGAAACTCTAAATTTGGCTTCCAAAATAATGCCGTTAATTTCGCTGTGGCGATAGGCGAAATTTAACTCATCTTTGCCAAATTCGCCAAGATTTGTGCGAACGCTTAGCAAATTTTGGCTAATTTCAAAGCCCATAAGCCCTGCGTTCATGGTTATTAGACCGCCCAAAGTGCCTGGGATATTTTTTAAAAACTCGAAATTTGCGAGATTTTCTTTTTTTGCGAAGTTGTAAATTTTACCGCTTTTTGTTTTTGCGCCGATTTTTAAAATGTCGCCATCAAGCGAAATAAAATCAAATTTATCGTCTAAAATACCGATTTGTGGTGGATTTGGCGAGATTAAAAGATTATTTGCCCCACCCACTACAAAGCCGTTAAATTCGCTGTTTTCGTCTAAGATTTCAATCTCTATTACTCCCCCGATTTTCACAGACGAATACTTCGCAAAGTCGATTTTTTGATATTTTTTTTCCATTTAATGCCTTGTTTTATTATTTATCAAATCTAATATTTCATTTCTATCGTAATTTTTTGCAAAATTGACAAATATATTTCTAGCTTTTTCGTTTTCCAAAATTCCATTATCAATCAAAATTTTTAAGGCGTTTAGATTATTTGTAAAGGCGACATATTTAACCGAAGAAATTAAAGTTTTTTCTATTTCTTCATTTAATTTTCTATATTTTAGATATTCTTGCAAATATTTTATTCCATTATTTTGTGCTTGTTTAAATTCCAATGAATTTATAAGTTTTTCATAGTTTTCGTCAATTCCATTCTTCCAATATAAACTCAATTCATCACCATATTTATACATAGGATGTGAAAAAATAAAAAATAGCACTACATCATCAATTACTCCATTTTTTAAATAATATGAAAACATTTCAAAATTATCAGACATTAAAGCTATACTTAGCACACTGCTTTCTGGATATTTATGTTTTTTTCCTAGATATACACTTTGTTTATTTATATTAAGACCGTTTTTTAAAAGCATATCTGAAATTTTAATTCTATCTTTATTTTCAAATGGATATACGATTAAAGAACCGAACAATGTGTGTTTTTCATTTTTTATTCCGCTATTTAAATCTGGTTTATAGCTTAAAAGCAAATTTAAAACATTATACAAATGCTCTGCGTCGTAAGATTGTGTAGCCCACATTTGAGCTAGTGGGACTTTTGTTGTATCAAGAAATAAATCTTGATTTATTAAATTTGGATTTTTATCAAGCATAGATTTTAGGTTTGAAAAATCCTTTGTAACAAAAGATTTTTCAAGCTCTAAGCGAACTTTATCTTCATCGTCAATATCTAAATTTACAATATCTACTTCTAAAATTTCATCATAAGAATTTTGTAATTCTTGCTTTCTTTTTTCGCATTCTTCTTTTTCACAACTAACAATAAAATTCCAAAGACATTGAGAATTTTTGCAATTTGTATAATCTGCTGATTGCAGTTTATTTAACATCATTTCATCTAATCTATGCGCAAAAATGAAATTTGTCAAAAAAAACATTAAAATTAAGATAATTTTTTTCATTAAATTCCTTATGAATTTTTGTATAAATAACTTTATTATTATATTAAAAAAATATAAACTCTTAAATTATAAATTAAATTATTTTTTATGATATATTAAAAAATTACAACTCAAAAAAGACGCCTGACGGCGTGGCTGGATTGCTTCGCTCGTTACACTCGCTCGCAATGACAAATTAGGCAAAATTTACACTCGATTTGTCATTGCCACGAATTTAAAATTTCGGGGCAGTATTTTTGCGAAATTTAAAATTCTATGAATTCCTAATCTCGCTATATTCCGTCGGTATCAGCATATCTCTCGCGCAAATTTGCTCTGAGTAAAATCCGTGCGAAAAGCCCAAATCAAAGAGCTTTTGCACTGCGTTTAGCTGTGTTTCGTTCATCGTAATCGAATTTTCGTTGGCATAAAGACCTAGATAAATTTCGAGTTTTTTATCATCGACTCGCACCAAATCTCGCTCAATCAGCATTTTTGAAAGCAAAGATTTATTTGCGTGAGCGATCCGCACGGCGTCAGTCAACACCCTTTCGCACTCTATGGCATCAGTTAGTGGCAGTGATCTGCGAAGCGCCATACCGCCAAGCGGAAGCGGTAAATTTTCGCCGTTTAACTCGCTCCAAATGTCCCAAATTTCGCGCTCCACGCACAAATCGCTAGAAAAATCCAAAATGCTTTCGTGTATCAGCACCCCAGCATCGACTTCTCCGCTAAGCACGGCGTTTTCGATTTCCAAGAAATTTTTATACACAATCCTAGCATTCGGGTAAGCAATGCGAAAAATCATCGCATTTGTCGTGTGTTCGCCACTAAGGGCGACTTTGAAATTTGGTCTTAGCTTCACGCCTTTTTTCTTTATCAGTTTTGGACCATAACCTTCGCCAAAGCTCACAGCCGTGCGAAGTAGAGCATAATCAGCGTAAATTTTTGGATACAGCGCAAAAGAGATAGCACAAACATCATAAGTCCCAGCCAAAGAGGCTAAATTTAGCGTTTGAATATCATCTGCGTGGTTAGAAAATCTCAGCCACGAAGAATTTACCCAGCCAAATTTTATCGCCATATACATAAAAATATCGTCCGCATCGGGCGAGTGAGCAACGCTAATGTTTTTCATAATCTTACCTTAAATTTGATTTTATGCAATCATAACAAAAAAGGGTTAAATTTCGCCATATAACACAACCTATTATTAAAGTTATTTTGCTAAAATCAGCGGTAAATTTTTTTTAAGGAATAGTATGGACGAAGGAAAGAAAAAAACCCTTGACGCCGCGCTAAAATCGATTGACAAAGCGTTTGGCAAAGGCACTTTGGTTAGGCTTGGCGATAAGCAAGTCGAGGCGATCGACGCGATATCCACAGGCTCAGTCGGCCTTGATATCGCCCTTGGAATCGGTGGCGTGCCAAAGGGCAGAATTATCGAAATTTACGGACCAGAAAGCTCTGGTAAAACTACTTTGACACTTCATATCATCGCCGAGTGCCAAAAGGCTGGCGGAATCTGCGCATTTGTCGATGCCGAGCACGCGCTAGATGTCAAATACGCCGCAAATTTGGGCGTTGATACCGATAACTTATATGTTAGCCAACCAGACTTTGGCGAGCAGGCCCTTGATATCGTCGAAACCCTAGCCAAAAGTGGCGCGATTGATTTGATAATTGTAGATAGCGTCGCAGCACTTACGCCAAAGAGCGAAATCGACGGCGATATGGGCGATCAGCATGTAGGACTTCAAGCTAGACTTATGAGCCAAGCTCTTCGCAAACTCACAGGCGTCGTGCATAAAATGGGAACAACGGTGATTTTCATCAACCAAATTCGTATGAAAATCGGTATGACAGGATACGGCTCGCCAGAGACCACCACAGGCGGAAATGCGCTGAAATTTTACTCATCAGTGCGTATTGATATCCGCAAAATCGCCACACTCAAACAAAACGAGGAACCAATCGGCAACCGCGCGAAGGTAAAAGTGGTCAAAAACAAGGTCGCTCCGCCGTTTAAAGTGGCTGAATTTGACATTATGTTTGGCAAGGGCGTTTCCAAAGTCGGCGAGTTAATAGATTATGGCGTCAAACTTGACATTGTCGATAAAAGTGGTGCGTGGTTTAGCTATGGCGATACGAAGCTTGGTCAAGGCAGAGAAAATGCCAAAATTTACCTAGAAAATAACCCGGGTGTAGCCGATGAAATTCTAGGCAAAATAAAAGAACAAATGGGAAGCGAAGGCGTGAATTTAAGCGATTCTAGCGATGATGATAAAGGAGAAGAATAATGGTATTCGTAGAAAATGTGTATGCAATCGAGGTTTTAGATAGCAGAGGTAATCCGACGGTCAAAGCCACAGTCGAGCTAAGCGACGGCACGGTAGCGAGCGCAGTAGTGCCAAGTGGGGCAAGCACTGGCAAAAGAGAGGCTTTGGAGTTACGCGATAAAGACGCGAGATTTGGCGGAAAAGGCGTGCTAAAAGCGGTCGCTAATGTAAATGAAGCAATCGCTGAGGCAATCGTGGGAGCCGATGCGTATAATCAAAAATTTATCGACGATACTATGTTAGAGCTTGACGGCACTGAGAATTACTCAAATTTAGGCGCAAATGCTGTTTTGGGCGTCTCTATGGCGGTTGCAAGAGCGGCTGCAAAAAGCCTAAATATGCCACTATATCGCTATTTGGGTGGAGCTAACGCTAGCATTTTGCCAGTGCCGATGTTTAATATCATCAATGGTGGCGCACACGCAAACAACAGCGTGGATTTCCAAGAATTTATGATTATGCCATTTGGTTTCGATAATTTTAGCGACGCTTTACGCGCAGCAGCCGAGATTTATCAAACTTTAAAGAAAATCCTAAACGACGCAGGTCATAGCACAGCTGTGGGCGATGAAGGCGGTTTTGCACCAAATTTAAAAGACAACGAAGAGCCGATTAAAATCATTATGAGCGCAATCGAAAAAGCTGGATATAAACCAGGCGAGCAGATCAAAATCGCCCTAGATGTCGCTTCTAGCGAGCTTTACGAGGACGGAAAATACAAATTAGAAGGCAGAGAATTCACAAGCGAAGAGCTAATCGAATACTACGCGAATTTGTGCGAGAAATACCCAATTTTCTCAATCGAAGATGGTCTAAGCGAAGACGACTGGGACGGCTGGAAAAAGCTAACTGAGCGCCTTGGCAAAAAAGTGCAACTTGTAGGCGATGATTTGTTTGTAACAAACGAGAAAATTTTGCTAGAAGGTATCAAAAAAGGCGTGGCAAATGCGATTTTGATTAAACCAAATCAAATAGGCTCTGTTAGCCAAACCATGCAAACCGTCCGCCTAGCGCAACGCAACGGCTATCGCTGCATTATGAGCCACAGAAGCGGTGAGAGCGAGGACGCGTTTATCGCTGATTTTGCGGTCGCGCTAAATACGGGTGAAATCAAAACAGGCGCTACTTCAAGAAGCGAGCGCAACGCAAAATACAACCGCTTGCTTGAAATCGAGTGCGAAAGCGACGAATTTTTAGGCAACAAACTATAATGCTTTTTAAAAAAAAGGGTAGTGGTGCGCGCGAGCTTGGCTCTTACGCCCAGCGCGCACAATTTGGCGATGATAGCGAAATTTTAAGCCAAATCGGGGCTAAATTTTACGATGAGCAAGAGGGAAAAAGTGAAAATTTAGCCCGGGATTTCTACGAGCAAGAATTTGGCGCAAATTCGGCGCAAAAGCCAAATTCGGGCGCAAATTTTACGTCAAATTCTAGCCAAAATTCAGGCGCGAAAACGAGCGCCCCGCAAAGCCCAAATTCTCAAAATTCGCCAAAATTTAGCAAATCTAGAAATTTCAGAAAAATCGAATCGCCATTTAAAAAAATCGCCATTGCACTTTGCGGGTTAGTGGCTATCGCTTATGCTGGATTTTTCTTATACGATGTGCTTTTTGGCAAGCGTTCGTTGGAGGTTTTGCGCGATTTGCAAAAGCAAAAGGCGTTTTTGTTTTCGGATATCGAGAGGCTAAAAAGCGAAAATGCCGAGCTTCAAAAGACATATTTGGAGCGCAGATTGCTAGATCCGGATTTGGTTAAATGAAAATTTTACTACCCTTTTTATGCGCAGTTTTACTGCTAGCTGATACAAATTCTAGCGCGAATTTAGACGCCAATTCCACAAACAAAGACAAAAATTCAAGCGCAGAACAAAATTTAAGTGCGCCTAAATTTCAAGTCATAAAACCGATAATCCCGCCAGATGACTTTACCTCGCAGCTCTTTTCACTCCCCTCAAACGCCAAGGTAATCACACAAATCGTGGTGCGTTACAGCGACGAAAACGGCGCAACACAGGAAAAAATCATCGACATAAATCGCTCTGTGGATTGGCGAGATGATTTTATGATAAGCGCGCGAGCCAAACCTGCGCTTTCTAAAATTTTAGATGTTTCTGTCACTTCAAATGACCCAAATTTGGAGCAAAACGGCGGTATTTCTATGCCTAAGCCATACTTTACGCCACGCCTTGATTTGCCGTTAGAGACGATTAAATTTGACGATAAATTGCAGTTCGTTATCAAAAATCATAGTCTCGAAATCATCACAAAAGATGAGATTAAATCCCTCGACACAAACAAAAGCAAATTTGCAAAAATCGAGCTTTTTAGGGACGAAATGAAGCTTAGTCAGGCTGGATTTATGGTAAATGTGGGCGGGTTTTATGACATTAATATCACCAGAGATGAGGGCTTTTACACCCTCGAAATCAGTGGCGAATCAAACGCTAGCTTTGAGAATTTCGCCAATGGCTACATAATCAAACTAAAATAAGGAGCGAGTATGACACATACAGAAATTTTAAATTTTCGCCACGCATGCAAAATTTTTGACGAAAACAAAAAAATATCAGACGAGGATTTCAGAGCAATCCTAGAAGCTGGAATTTTAGCTCCAAGCTCGACTGGGCTTGAACAATGGGATTTTTTGGTTATACAAAATGATGAAATGAAGCAAAAAATTTGCAATCTTTGCTGGAAACAGCCTCAAATCACCACCTCAGCGCGCCTTGTCGTAATCATGGCGAAAATTTCTGAGCTCAAAAACGGTAGTGAATACATCGCCAAAATGATTTCTCGCCGTGAGGACAAAAGCGCAGAAGAGCGCGAGGCAAGGGTGAAATTCTACGATGAATTTTTAAATGCAAATTTCAAAAACGACGATGAATTGCTATTTGGCTGGTCGCACGCTCAGTGTATGTTCGCAGCGATGGCTATGATGAACGAGGCGGCAAGCCGTGGGATCGATAGCTGCGCAATCGAGGGGATTGATGATAGGGCTGAGCTTACAAGAGTGCTAGGATACGAGCCAAACGACCGCCGCGTGGCACTCGTGCTTCCGTTTGGATACCGCGTAAATCCACAGCCTAAAAAACTGCGCCGTGCATTTGACGATGTCGTAAAAGTGATAAAATAAAGGAAATTTCGTGAAAAAGCTTTTTTCTTTTGCCCTTGTTTGCGCACTTTTTGCCGGTTGCGCACACAAGGCCGAGTTTAAAAACGGCGCAGATGTCGCCCCGTATGATGAAAATATCCTAGTCGCAAACGCCATGCAGGAAGCCCAAATTTATATCCAGGCTGAGATTATGAGCGAGCAAACTTTCATCTCTTCAACTAGCCTTGGCAAAAAAAAGGATCTAACCCTTAGCCTTGGCGAGTTTGTCGGAGGCGAGACGAAGCGATTTATCGGCTCGTATTTGGTGCGAGCAAATACGATAAGCGATGAAAAACTCATAAGCCCTAGCGCGCTTTTAATCGTCCCGCAAATCAGCGATTTTAAATTTGGCTTTTATAGCGCAGACGGCTTCGATGTGACGGCAAAACCATTTATCAGCTACGATTTGAAGCTTAAAATTCTAAAAAACGGCAAGCCGATTTATAATAAAACAATCTCTACAAACGAAAGAAATTTCGGCGAGAGCGAGTTTTTCGGCGGAGGTGATGGCTCGTATGAGCAACTAGCCGAAATTTTCCAAAAAGCCCTTGCTAACGACTATGCAATCCATGCCAGAGAGATTATCGATACGATAAATTTGGCAGATTAATCCAAATGCCCCTTTACCAAAAGGGGCTAAATTTGGCGCAAATTTACTACTTAAATTTGGCATAAAAGCGAAATTTCACGCCTCTTTTGGGCGCAGATTATCGCGTATGATTTCAAAATCATCGTTTTCTTTGCCGTAATTAAATGTAATTTCCACGATTTTTAGCAATCTTGAAGTGATTTCATTGACGATTTCCATATCGTTCATCAGCGAGGTCGCCATTTTGTTTGAAATGAGCTTTTCGGCTAGAAGTTTATCGGGTGCAAGCGCGCTTTTGCGGTATTCTTCAAAAAGCGCCCTAAGCTCCTTCATACCCTCTTTGCTATCAATTTCGAAATCGCGCAAACTCTCCATAATGCGGAGCATTTTCACGATTTTTGCGCGCAGTTTGTCATATTCGGCGCGGATATGTTCGTTCGATGAGCTCATAAATTTAAAGATATTTGGCTGGATTAGTTTGACATCTTTTAGCGTTTCGGCTAGAAGCAGGCTAGCTCTGCGGATATTCATAAAGCGCGCCAAATCGCTGTCTTTGGCATTTGCGCTAGCGCCGATGAGATAGTCTGTGATTTGCGAGTAAAGCTCTTTGAAGCGGTTTTCGTAAAGCTCGTCGAAATTTATCTCCTTTGGCTTCGAGCGTTTGGCGATAATCTCGGCTGAGCCAAGCTCCGAGCTAAGGTCATTTTTGCTAATACTGATTGATTTTGCCACGATTGAGACAGTGTTAGAATACAGCCTGCCCATTTCTTTGATAAGCAGGATAAATGCGGTATTTGGCACCTTTTGCGCGTTTTCATCGAGAAATTTTGCCTTGATGATTTTGGCGCGTTTGACCTTGCCGGTGATGATTTTGTTTAGTAAAATTTCGAGTTTTGAGATCAGCGGATAAAAAATCATGCACCCAAAAGTATTAAAAATCGTGTGAAAAACAGCGAGTTTGAGCGCGTAATCATCGCTTTTTATCCCCACATACGCACTCACCCAGTCTGTGGCAAGCACAAAGTATTTTATCAGTGCGATTACCAAAATAGCCGTGGCGACATTGAAAATCACATGTCCAAGCATTAGCTTTTTTCCGTCGAAATTCGCCGAAAGTGAGCCGATGACTGCCACGATTGTGCTTCCGATATTTGAGCCAATGGCGATTGCGATTGCGTTTTCGTAGCTTATCTGCGATGCGCCAAGAGCTGCGATGACAAGGGCGAGCGTGGCGTGCGAGCTCTGGGTCAGTATCGTAATGACAATACCCACAAATGTGTAAATCAAAAGCCCGCCAAACCCGCTCATAGCGTATTTTGCTAGATCGACCGTGTCTTTGATCTCCTCAAATCCGCCTTTCATATAGTGGATTCCTAAAAACAAAAGCCCTAAACTAAATAAAAAATAGCCAAAACTTTTGGAATTTTGGTTTTTGGTGAATAAAAACAGCGAGCCTAGGATTATCAGAGGCATTGCGTAGTATGCGATTTGCGTTTTTAGCCCCAGGGCAAAGAGCCAACCGCCAGAAACCGTGCCCAAATTTGCCCCGCAAATGATAGCTAGCCCAGCGCTAAGCCCGATTAGCCCCGCGCTTAAAAACGATATCGCAAGCACGCTAACAAGGCCACTTGATTGCATAATAAATGTCGTTGTAAAACCAAAAATAAAGCTTTTAAATTTGCTAGAAGTTACGCTGTGCAAGAAATTTTCGATTATGCTTAGACCGCTTAGGGCTTGATTTAGCAAATTTATCGCAAAGATAAAAATGCAAATTCCAAAGGCGATTGTCATAAAGCTTTTCGAATACGCCATTAGCGCACAGGCGATGATAAGGATAAGGCCAAAGGCGATTTTGTGCCTTAAATCAATTAGTTTTTTTAAAAAATCATTTTGGATTTGCAACTTTTTCCTTTTTTTATTTTTGAGGCTTTTAAAAGTCGAAATATTACAATATTTTGCGTAAATTTGGGATTAAAATATAAATTTAAAGGTTGAAATTTAAAGGGAAATTTGAAGAATTTTAAAATTTAAAATTCGGGATTTCTCCCGAATTTTGATTATTTGCTAATTAGCTCGATGTATGCCATCTCAGCTGCGTCGCCACGGCGAACGCGAGTTTTGATGATGCGAGTGTAGCCACCATTTACGCCCTCGTATTTTGGAGCGATTTCGGTAACTAGTTTGTTTGTTGCGCCTTTATCTTGTAATGCAGCAAAAACAAATCTATGAGCTTCGCTATCGCCTTTTCTAGCTCTTGTGATTAGTTTTTCAGCATAACTTCTAAGCTCTTTTGCCTTAGGAAGCGTTGTCTCGATTTTGCCGCTATTTACTAATGCGATAGTTAAATTTTTTAGCAGTGCAGCACGATGAGACGAAGTGCGACCTAGCTTTCTATATCCGTGATTGTGTCTCATTTATTATCCTTAATTTTTTGATTGTGCTTTAAGCTCTTCAAGCTTTTGTTTAAGGCTATCTTTTTTGCTTAAAAATTCTGGTTTATCATTACTCAATGGATAACCGATTTCTTCCATAATGCCTTTAATCTCTTCAAGAGATTTTTTACCTAAATTTTTAAGGTCTTTTAGCTCTGATTCGCTCATAATAGCGATTTCACCGACAAATTTAATATCGGCTTTTTCTAAGCAGTTAAAGCTTCTTGCGCTTAAATTCAAACTATTAATGCTTTCAAATAATTTAGCAAATTCTGAATTTGTAGGGATTTGTTTTCCCAAAGTATCAGAAATATTGATATTTACTATGCCTTTGAAAACGCTTAGTTGTTGATACATAGCCTCTAACGCATTTTTAAATGCGTCGATTGCGCTTACTTGTCCGTCAGTTGTGATCGTAAATACTACTCTTTCAAAGTCTGGGTTATCCTCGACTAGGATATTTTCGATATCATACACTGCTTTTGTAACAGGCGTAAAGAAAGCGTCAAGCGCGATATAATCGCTATCAAGAGTGTCTCTTATCTCTTCGCTTGGAACATAACCAATGCCCTTTTCTACGATTAGAGTAAATTTCAAATCGGCATCTTCGTTAATAGTAGCCAAATATGCGCTAGGATTTACTACATCGACCAAATCGTTATTTAGATCACTTCCGCAAATCTCTTTTGGTCCTTTGAAGCTGTATTCTACAACCTCTCTTTTTGAATCGCCTTTGATTTTAAATCTTAGGCTTTTCAAATTTATGATAAATGCAGCAACATCTTCGAGCATACCTCTCATGCTATCAAATTCGTGGGTTACACCTTCGATTTTGACAGCAGTCGGAGCGAATCCGACAGTGCTAGTATATAGCAATCTTCTTAAAGGGTGAGCCAGAGTGACGCCGTATCCTGTCTCAAAAGGATATGCTACGATTTTAGCAACATTTTCGCTGACATTTTCAACCTTTAATTCAGTTGGCATATGAGCTGATGTTGTAATTTTTCTCATGTTTCACCTACTATTTAGAGTAAAGCTCTACGATAAATCTTTCCTCGACAGGAATAACTATTTCATCTCTTTCTGGAACGCGTGAGAAAATTCCATATCTTTTCTCTTTCTCTACATCGACCCAAGCAACGATACCTGTTTGAGCTGTCAAATCAACCGCTCTTGAAATTTGAGGATTGTTTTTGCTTTTTTCGATAACTTCGATTTTTTGTCCAGCTTTTACATTGTATGATGGGATATCTAGTCTTTTTCCATCGACTAAAATATGTCCGTGAGTTACAAGCTGTCTTGCAAAACGGCGAGTTGTAGCAAAGCCCATTCTATAAACTACATTATCAAGTCTTTGCTCTAATAGTTGGATTAAAATCGCACCTGTGTTTCCATCGCGACGAGCAGCTTCTGCGAATAGTTTGCGGAATTGTTTCTCGCTAACGCCATACATAAATTTAGCTTTTTGTTTTTCTCTTAGTTGTGAGCCGTATTCGCTAAGTTTAGCGCGTCTTTGTCCGTGTTGGCCTGGCGCATAAGGTCTTTTTAGAAGAGCGCTTTTTCCAGCTAGTCTTCTTTCGCCTTTCATAAATAAATCAACGCCTAGTCTTCTTTCTAATTTTTCAACTGGTCCTGTATATCTAGCCATTATATTCTCCTAAATTTATTATACGCGGCGGCGTTTTGGTGGTCTGCAACCATTGTGAGCCAAAGGAGTAATGTCTTTGAAATATGTAACTTTAATACCCTCAATAGCACCCACGCTCTTTACAGCAGTTTCTCTACCGCTACCTGGACCTTGAACTTTGATACCAACTTCTTTAATGCCATGCTCTTTTGCTTTGCCAAGCGCATCTTCTACTGCTTGTTGAGCTGCGTATGGAGTTGATTTTTTGCTGCCTTTAAATCCTAGTCCGCCAGCACTGCTCCATGCGATAGCATTTCCCATTTCGTCTGTAACTGTAATCATTGTGTTATTAAATGTAGCAGAGATATAAACGATACCTTTTGCTATATTTTTTCTAACGGTTTTTTTCTTAACAACTTTTCTTTTTGCCATTTCTTAATCCTTATTTAGTTGCCGCGCCGACAGTTTTGCGTTTGCCCTTGCGGGTTCTAGCATTTGTCTTTGTTTTTTGACCGCGAACAGGAAGACCTTTTCTGTGTCTTAAACCTCTATAACCACCCAAATCCATCAAAGCTTTGATATTCATCGCAACTTCTTTTCTAAGATCACCCTCAACCATATAGTTTTCTTGGATCTCTTTGCGGATTGTAGCAGCCTCATCTTCGCTTAGATCAGCAACTCTTTTGTCGTAAGAAATGCCAGTGGCATCAAGAATTTTTCTTGAAGTGAAAAGACCTATACCATAGATATAAGTTAGGCCATACTCAATTCTTTTTTTCTTTGGTAAATCAACACCTGCGATACGAGCCATAACTTATCCTTGTCTTTGTTTATGTTTTGGATTGTCACAAATTACATGGACAACACCTTTGCGTTTGACGACTTTACATTTGTCGCACATCTTCTTAACAGAAGGACGAACTTTCATCCTACACTCCTAAAATTTTATTCCGCTTAATGCAACTTGCACTTAGGTTTAACGAATTTCAGGCGAAAGTATCAAACCAACTGTTTTCAAAATAGCGGTGATTTTGAAAACACTTCTTCACGCAGTTAGTTGCAAAGGGTGGAATTTATCCAAATTTAGCTTTAAATTTACTTATTGGGCGTAGAAATTTTATAAAATTTATTGTAAAATGCCTGCTTATTTTATTTTCAAAGAGCAGAAGTGATTTCTAAAATTTTAGTTTGGATTATAGCAAATTCATATTTTCGAAAAATTACCAAATTTGACAATTTTGCCACAAATCGCGCCAAGTGCGCCAAAATTTTCGCCCTTTCACACAGAAACGGGGCGGTTGATGGCTGGGTTTATTCATACATTTTTAAAAATGCAGTTTTTACTCTTGCAAAGTCCCTTCAAAGGAATTTCTTTTTAAAAATTTTATTTCCAGGAATTGCGATTTTTCGCGAAAAAGACGAACCAAAAACCTACAAACAAAAAAATATACGAGCCTTTAAAAATATGCTAAACACCCTAAATCACACTCCGCTTTGCATATTTCCAGAGGGCACAAGTTCTCTTGGATTATCGCATTTGCCTTTCGAAAAGGGAATTTCTACGCTTAGTGCTACCTTTGTAAAACAAAATAAAAAATCCCTTGCAATCACGCCGTTTGCGATATTTTACGATGATCCGACCTGTATGGGCGGAAAGGTTTTTGTAAATTCGGGCGAGGAAATTATCGTAAATTCCATAAATTCAGATGAAATTCAAACAAATTTAATTCAAAATTTTGAAAAAATTTTAACCAGCTACAAAAGCGAAAAAGATATGCAAAATGCGCATAAAATCGCTATTTTAGCCACGCTATTTGATGAGAGCAAAAATTACGGCGAAATTTTATTAAAATTACAAAAGCGAAATTTTGCAAATTTGGTGCAAAATTTGCAAATTTACGAAGAAAAAATAAAAGGCAAAAATCTGCTTTTTTACAAAAAAATCGCAATTTATCCAAAAAATCTCCCTCTTTCTTTTTGGACTTTATTTATAACTTCGGTTGTGGTTTTGCCGACATTTGTGCTAAATTTTATCCCCATAATCTGTGCGTTTTTCGCTGGCAAAAAATCAGAGGAAATCCACACTATATCGCTATATAAAATTATTGTAGGATATGGAATCGGGGCGGTTTTTTACTTTATTTTGGCTGTTTTGGGTGTGGTTTTTGGTGGAGGATTTGGGGCTTTGATTGTGATTTTTGCCTTGATTTTTTCGCTATTTGGGTTTAGATTATACGGCGCTTTTAAAAAACACCTTTTTGCTATTTTAAATTTAGCAATTTTTCCAAACGCAAGAAAAGACTTTTTGAGATTAGAAAATGAAATTTGCACAAATTTATAAAAATATCTTACCGCATGAAATACTCTGGCTTGCGTTTTTCGGAATTTTGCTAATTAGGCTTTTGTTTTTTGGTGGCTACGAATTTAGCGTGTTTTGCGCGGTTTGCATAGGTGCGATAGTTTATAATATTTCTAGCAAAAGCCAAATTTTGCGTTTTGGATTTTATGTAGTTTTGATGAATTTAATCTTTGTCTTGCTTAGATACATCTCGCCCTTCATTAATCCTAGTGGCAAAAAAGACGCATTTTTATACAGCGTTGATTGTGCGCTATTTGGGGATTTTGCGGGTTTGTATTTACAAAAATTTCATAGCGAAATTTTAACTGAAATTTTTGCATTTTTTTATCTTTTATTTCTGCCACAACTGCTTTTCTTTTTTATATATTACATTGTCAAAAAAAATTTGACCCAAAAATTTTACACTGGACTTATGAGTCTTTATGCTATTGGGTTTTTGGGTTATATTTTTGTCCCTGCAATCGGTCCGTATGAGTTTTTGGCTCCGAAATTTCACTCCCCTTTGCAAGGATATTTTTTCTATGATTTATTAAACGAAAACTATGCAAAAGGAAGTAATCTAACCGATGTTTTTCCGAGTTTGCATTGTGGGGTTTCGTGCTTTATTTTGCTTTTTAATTTCAAATTTGATAAAAAACAATTTCGCATTTGGCTGATCCCAACACTGCTACTTTGGGTTTCTACGGTGTATTTGCACTATCATTATTTAATCGATTGCATTGTAGGTATTATGCTAGCTACGATTTGTTTTTATTGCGTAAAGGGAAAAAATGAATATATTAAAATTTAACGACCAAAAAGCCGTAAATATCGCGCTTTGTGGCGGAAAAGGTGCAAGTTTAGCCAAAATGAGTCAGGCTGGTTTTGCTGTGCCACAGGGCTTTATCGTTACAGCTAGTGCGTATAAGAAATTTATCGCAAATGCGAATTTAGAGCTAAACTTCGAGTATGGAAATTTAGAAATTTTAGAAAAACAGAGCGAAAATTTACGAAAAAAGCTATTACATTTGCCTCTGCCAGATGATTTGAAAGATGAAATCAAAGAAAATTTAGCGCTACTTGGCGCAAACAAATCTTACAGCGTCCGCTCATCTTCTACGCTAGAAGATCTTGCAAATTCGGCTTTTGCAGGGGCACACGATACATTTTTGAACCAAAAAGGCATAGATGAAATTACACAAAAAATCAAAGAGTGTTTCATCTCGCTCTGGCTTCCTCGCGCCATAGCCTATCGCCACAAACAAGGTTTTGCGCAAGAAAATGCCGATATGGCTGTGGTCGTGCAGGAGATGATTTTTGCCGATAAGGCTGGTGTGAGTTTTGCTATAAATCCAGTCAATGGAAATTTTGACGAAATTTTAATCAACGCAAACTACGGACTTGGCGAGTCTGTGGTGTGTGGGGAATACGATGTCGATGAATACCACATAGACAAAAATTCTCTAAATTTGATTTCAAGCGTTATCGCAAACAAGCAAAAATCCATTTTATGGGGAGAAAATGGCACTTATGAGAGCGAAATTCAACCAAATTTAGCAAATTTGGCTTGTCTTAGCGAAGATGAGCTAAAACAAATCGCGCAGCTAAATATAAAAACAAGCTCGCATTACGGCTTCGTCCAAGACATAGAGTGGGCGATAAAGGATAATAAGCTCTATCTTTTGCAATCTCGCCCCATAACGACAATTATCCCGCATTTTACCAGAGATGAATCAGCCGAACGCTATCCAAGCGTAATAACTCCGCTGACTTGGGATTATGTGGATTTGGCCTTTCATATCTCACTAAAACACTCGTTTGAGTTAATGGGGCTTCCAGCGTTTAATGGCAAATGGTTTGCGATGTTTGACAACTACATTTATGGCAATCAAAACGCGGTAAATTTGTATATGCAAACCCCGCCTTTAAATGTAAAAAATTTAGAGCAATTAGCCCAAATTTTGCCTAGTTTGAAACAAAAATTTAGCTACGCTTTTGCTTTGCCTAATTCTTGGAATATAAACTTATCGAATTATCTCTTGCAAATAGGCGGTTTAAAAGCCCAAAATTTAGACAACAAAAGCGAAAAAGAAATTTGGGAATTTATCCAAAGCTTAGTCGATGTCGGCACAGAGTATTTCAAACCAAATATCGCAATATCAATAACGCAATTTATGATTTATAAATTTTTTATGCGATTTTTGCAAATGATTGATGAGAGCAGGGCTGCTTCGTGGTTTGATGCTCTATGCACAGCACAAACCAAAACCAGCCTGATAAATAATGAAATTTTAAGTCTAGCTTCGCAGATCGCACAAAATAGCGAGCTAAAAGATATTTTTATTTCACGAAATTCAAGGCAAATTTTAAGCGAAAATTTACTCGATAAATTTAGCGATTTTAAAGCCAAATTTGAAAAATTTATAGATTTGCACGGACACAGAGAGGTCGAGTTTGACTCGTATATTCCTACATGGGAAGAGGCGCCACACATAGTTTTGGATAATATAAAAAATATCTTAAACAATCCTACTATGCAACACAAAAACAAATCCAGCGAAATTTCAGCCAAAACAAATAAAGCCCTTAGTGAAATTTTAAACGCAGTGCCAAAAAATTTGCAAGAATTTACCCTTGAATTTGCAAATTTAGTCCAAATTTACACTATGCTTGATGATGAGGAACACTACCAAACCACCAGACTAACGCCGATGATGAGAAAAGGCATAAAAGCACTTGGCGAAAAATTGGCGCAAAAACATATCATCGCTGAGCCTTACGATCTCTTTTTCGCGCATTTACAAACGCTAGAAACCGCGGTAAAATCTGGCGAGTATGAAAGTCTAGCAAGCGAGATTCAATCGAATAAAACCGCGTATTTGAAAAACAAAAATTTGACTCCGAAATGGGATTTATCGGTCGATGAAAAGAGCGAGTTTAACCCAAATGCCAAAATCCTAAAAGGGCTTCCTGCTAGCATGGGTGTGGCAGAAGGAAGTGTTTGCGTGGTGCGAAGTAGCGATGATTTTGCAAATTTTATACCAAATTCTATCCTTGTTGCGCGGACGACAAATCCAGCATGGACGCCACTTTTTTATAGCGCAAAAGCGCTGATTACCGAAAGTGGCGGTGTTTTATCGCATGGGGCAGTTAGCGCAAGAGAGATGAAAATACCAGCCGTAATGGCTGTAAAAAGCGTAATGCAAATTTTGCAAAACGGGCAAAAAGTGCGCGTAGATGGCAAAAATGGAATTGTGGAAATTTTGGATTGATTTGTAATTTTTAGCTAAATATATCAGAGCGCGTCCAAAACGGCTAAAATTTTTGCAAATTTTGATAAAATAACCAAATTTTATTTCAGGGGGCAGGTATGAATTTCGACAAAATAACCAAAAATTTGGAAAAATTAGGTTACAAGGTCAGCGCTTTTGAGAGCAAAGAAAAGGCTGTGGAGTATCTAAATATCTATATCCACGATGTCAGTGTGGGCTTTGGCGGTTCGATGAGCGTCAAGGAAATGGGGCTGTATGAGAGCCTCAGAGAGCACAACGAAACCTACTGGCACTGGCTACTTGACAAAAATCTCAGCGTCGATGAAACGCGCAAAAAAGCCCTTACGACCGATGTTTATATCTCGTCTGTAAATGGCATTTCAGAAGACGGCGAAATCATCAACATAGACGGCACCGGCAACCGCATAGCAGCGATTTGCTACGGGCACAAAAAAGTCTATTTCATAGTGGGCAAAAACAAAATCGCGCCAGATTTTGATAGCGCGATGAGCAGGGCTAGAAACATAGCCGCCGTAAAAAATACAAATCGCTTTAAATCAAAAACCCCATGTGTCGCAAACGGGGATAAATGCTACGACTGCAAGAGCAAAGAGCGCATGTGTAGGGGGTTTAGCATATTTTACTATCCGCCGTATGGCTGTGAATACGAAGTGATTTTGATCAACGAAAATTTAGGATTTTAAGCAAATTTCGCTGTTTTGCCTGAAATCACCTAGACCAAATCCCTACAATAATAAATTCAAAGCGTTTAAATTTAAATTTGTAATGAATTTAAAATTTAAACGCTAAATTCGCAAATTTCGCGCCATAATAAATTTTATTCAATCCTAAATTTAGGCAATTTTGCGAAGAATTAAAATAACATTTAATCTCATCTCTTTTGATTGTAGTTGTAAAACTAACAATTAGACAAAAAATTACAAATATCCAAGTTAAAATCTGTTTTTTATTCATAAACTTCCTTTCTGAAATTTTCAGGTTTATTTCCTTTAAAATTTAAAACAAAAATTAAAATTAAGAAAAACAAACTTGCCTTTAAACAAAAAAATGTCGTTTTTTCATTTCTTTCTGGTTCTTTGAGCTTGTTTTCATAATCGTATTTTATAAAAACTTTATCGTTTTTATCTTCGAGTTGCAATATGTGGTCGTAGTAAAACAAAATAGCTGGTTCGCTGTAAATTTTAACTCTCTCACCAATAAGTTTTGAGTAAATTTCACGCTCACTTTTGCGAATTTGATAAAATTTATGCTCTTTTTCGTTTAAGTCCAGTCGCAAAGTCCCGCCAGTGCCCTTTGCTTTATACCACGCTGATTGTAAAATTCCTTCGTTTATATCGAGATTTTCGAGCGTTCTTGGATTGTAAGACAGTGCCTTTAAATATCCCAACACTACAAGATAAAGAAAACAACCGATTAAACCTAATGACATTATCGAAATTACGGAGCTAAAAACAGATTTTGGCTTTTTAAAAACTCTGTAATAAAAAATCAAGTAAATATAGCTATTTAGCCAACGGCTTCGTAAATTCAATTTTATCCTTTGAACTTTCATATTTTTAACTCCGAAATTCGAAGCAATTCAGTAAAATTTAGAGAGAATTTGAATTTTTAAATTAAAATTTATGTGAATTTCCCTGAATTGCTTCGCTTTGTCCATAATGACAATGAATTCGCAGGATTTTATTTTTCCTGCCTTGAATTTTTCTCCTCTATCCCGCTGATACCCTCACGGCGTGCAAGCTCGCGCAAAATCGTCTCAGGGTGGATTCCATGATCCCCCAAAGCCACAAGCATGTGAAAAATAATATCCGCGCCCTCGTAAATCGCGTCGTATTCTGGATCGCCTGCTCTATGCTCGCCAAATTGCGCGCGCTGGCTACTTGGCGCAGATTTCGCACGGGTTAGATCCTTGCAAGCTAGCGCGAACTCGCACGCCTCTTCGGCGATTTTTTTAAGATAGCTATTTTCGCCCTTTTTATACAGGCTTGCGACATACGATTTCGCAGGGTCTGCGTTAAATTTCCTATCCAGACAAACATGGTAAATTTCATCTAAAATATCATAAGGCGAAATTTTGCGCGCAGTTTTGGGCGCAGTGTTTTCATCGCCCAAATTTTGCGAATTTTGCTCCAAATTCTCGCCGAATTTTACTTCGTTAAAAAAACAGCTCTTCTCTCCCGTATGACACGCCACGCCGCCCTTTTGCTCGACTTTGAGTAGTAGCGTGTCATTATCGCAGTCTAAAAACGCAGATTTTATGATTTGCTCGTTGCCGCTTGTTTCGCCCTTTTTCCAAATGCGATTTTTCGTGCGCGAAAAATAGTGCGCCAGCCCCGTTTCTAGCGAGAGAGCAAGCGCCTCTTCGTTCATATAGCCAAGCATCAAAACAGCCCCGTCGCTGTAATCTTGCACCACCACTGGGAGCAAGCCAGCGACCTTTTGCCAATCAACCTTAATCATAAAATCTCCGTTTTTGATAAATTTACGCGATTTTGCAATCCTAGGGAAGGATTGCAAAATTTATTATTCGCTAATCGCCGATTGTTGCGGTTTGTTTTTGGTATCGACCCAGATATTTGGCACCGCACCGCCTGGGGTTAGGAAAATCTGCGCGTCTTTGTTTTCACGCAAAGCCTCGTTGAATTTCGCCTGAGTTTCGATTTGCTTTAAATTTAGCAAATTTTGATTTAGGCTTTTTGCGATTTCTGTGTTTGCATACGCCTGCGCATCAGCCTCGATTTTCACGGCGTCCGCCTTACCTTGGGCTTCGATTTTTACAGCGTCTGCGTTACCTTTGGCAAGGGCTGCTTTTTTAAGAGCCTCTTGGTTAGCACGCTCGACCTCGTATTTGGTGCGCTCTGCCTCTTGTTTAGCGATTTGCACGCGCTCGATTTGCTCTTTGATTTTTGGCGGTAGGATTATCTCGCGAAGTTGCACAGCTCTTAGCTCCACAGGTGAGTTTGAAAGAGCGTCGATATTCGAGCGAATTCCTTGATCGATCGCCTTAGCGATTTCCTCGCGTTTGGTCGGAAGCTCCTCGGCTGGGTAGTTTCCGATGACGCTACGCACGACATCTTTGACGCGAGGATCGATGATTTTATCCTCCCATAAAAGCCCCCACTCCGCAATCGTCGCAGGCGCGGTGCTTTCGTTTAGTTTATACTGCACGGTGATATCCACGCTTACTGGCAGGTTACGAGAATCCAAAACCGAAAGAGAGTTTTTACGAATAATTCCGCCGATACTTCCGCCACTTGCCCTGCTTGTAGCCATATCCTCGTTGCTAGTGTAGTTGATGATACGCACACGGGTGTCGATGACAAAGATATCTTGGATAAACGGCACGAAAAAGTGGATTCCAGCGCCCAGCGGTGTGGGGTCGTATTTACCCAAATTTGACTTAATGCCAACCTCGCCTGATTGGATAGTGGCAAATGGTTTTGCGATGATAAAAAGCGCGATAATAGCGATTAAAAAGTAGAAAAAACCGCCGAATTTAAAGCCGCCTAAATTCTGCAAATTTGGCCCCTTAAAGCTAAATCCGCCATTTTCGTTGCCACCATTTTTTTTATTTTTGTTGAAATAATCATTTAAATCTGCCGGCATAATTATCCTTATTTGATATATGTGAGCCAGTGCTCAAATTTAGGGTCTTTGCCAGTAACGACCGCGAAATACGCTTTTTGCAATTTGCTTGTGATTTCGCCCATTTCGCCCTTGCCGATAATGCGTCCATCGATATTACTAATCGGCGTAACCTCAGCAGCTGTGCCTGTGAAAAACGCCTCATCAGCCGCATAGACTTGATCGCGTGAAATGCGTTGGCGAAGGACTTTTATACCCAAACTCTCGGCGATTTGGATAACTGAGTTTTGAGTGATTGACTCTAAGCTAGTATCGTTTGGCGGAGTGATTAGTGCGCCGTCTTTTACGATAAACAAGCATTCCCCTGGACCTTCTGCCACAAATCCTTGCGGATCAAGTAGTAGCGCCTCATCGTATCCAGCATCGACAGCCTCGAAGTTTGCCATTTGTGAGTTGAAATAATTCGCACTCGCTTTTGCCTTTGCCATCATTGAGTGTTGAGCAGGTTTCGCCCAAGATGAAATTTTCACCTTAATGCCCGCTCTTAGGGCTTCCTCGCCCATATACGCGCCCCATTGCCATGCAGCCACTACGGTATCGACTGGGACATCTTTTAACGAAACGCCCATAGAGCCGTATCCTAGGTAGATTAGCGGGCGGATATAGACGGTTTGATCGAAGTCGTTTTTGGCTACGACATCGATTTGCGCCTGACGCAACTCATCGAAGCTATAAGGGGTTTTGATTAGGCAGAGTTTGGCTGAAACTAAAAGTCTTTTTGTATGCTCATCAAGGCGAAAAATCGCATAGCCTTTATCTGTCTTGTAGGCTCTCACGCCCTCAAATACAGCGTTACCATAGTGAAGCGAGTGGCTTAAAACATGCGTTGTAGCCTCAGCCCATGGGATTAGCGAGCCGTTTTTCCAAATTAAATTTGCCGGTTGAACCTTTGCCATTTTACATCCTTTTTTGAAATTTAAATCCGTGATTTTATCTAAAATTTTATAAATTTTGACTTTTCAAATTCGTTTAATCTACTACCCAAAGAAATGCGAAGCATTTCAGTAAAAATAAAATCAGCTAAATTTAGAAAAACGAAGTTTTTCTAAATTTAGCCACTTCTAAGGTTTTACAGGGGTGGGGGTTGGTAAGGGGGAGGGTAGCGTCTCCTAAAAAGCGCGCCCTCCCCCTTACAGAGAATTTCAAATTTCGCTTAAAATTTAAAAAATCGTTCAATGC
>NZ_JAOVTW010000007.1:0-45266 GCF_027737585.1 Campylobacter sp. JMF_14 EL1 | reverse complement strand
GGGGTTGGTAAGGGGGAGGGTAGCGTCTCCTAAAAAGCGCGCCCTCCCCCTTACAGAGAATTTCAAATTTCGCTTAAAATTTAAAAAATCGTTCAATGCAAAATTTAAGTAGAATTTTGCTTTAAATTTCTCTGGATTGCTTCGCTTTCTGCGAAAGCTCGCAATGACAGAGAATTTAGCGTTTTGGTGGTTTTTGCTCGTAGATTACTTCGGCGATAAAATCGCCTCGCAATGACAAATTTGGCAAATTTAAAATTTAAATCACATGCCTTAAAACTATAAACATCACCGCGGCTAAAAGCGATGAGGCAGGAAGTGTGATAATCCACGCTAGCCCTATTGGCTTCATCAAAGACCAGTTTGTGTTGCCATTGACTACGCCGATTCCCAAAATCGCGCCGATTAGCACATGCGTCGATGAAATCGGAAGCCCTAGCACAGAGGCTACCATGACCACGATTGCGCTGGCTAGCTCTGCGCTAAATCCAGACGCAGGGTGTATCTCGGTCAGATTCGTCCCCACAGTGGCGATTACCTCTTTTCCTACAAACCAAAGCCCCACGATAAGCGCTACGGCAAACATTACCATAATTTGCGGCGGCACAGGGCTATCGCCGTTAATCGAACCACTCGCAAGTGTATCAAGTATCGCAGCAAACGGCCCTACGGCGTTTGCGATATCGTTCGAACCATGCGAAAAGGCAAATCCGCACGCTGTTAAGACCTGCAACCAACTAAACATCAAAAATGTCGATTTATGCAGATCTGACCTGCGCAAAGTCTTGGCGAAAATAAACATCAAAAGCCAAGTTACCACCGTGACCATGCCGATAATTAGGTAGTTGTGAATATCGCTTAGCCCTAAATCTAAATTTTGAAGTCCCTTAAAAATCAGCATTGATGAGATTACAAACGCCCCAATCCCTGCCACGGCTGGGATTCCAAATTCTAGCGCTCTATGCGATTTTAAGCCCTCTTTTTTCCTATCCAAATTTACGATTTTTTTATAATAATCGCTATCTAGCTCGCTCGGATCGAAATCAGGGTCTTTCATAGCATAAATATCGTGATTGACAGCCTCTGCGTAGGCGATTTTTTGGATATCATCGAGCGTTTCAAATGTTTTTTTGTGTAGTTTGCGAAGTGCCTTTTTTTCGCGTTTTATGCGGTCAATGCGAATTTGGGCGTATTTGTTATAATCCAAAATATAGTGCTTAATCAGCCAAAACACCCCATACGAAATCAATCCCCCAAGAAGCGGCGAAAGCACCCATGAGCTGGCGATTTTACCGATTTTTCCCCATTGCACTAGCGATAAAGCCGAAATTTCAGGGTTATTCATCAAAAATCCAAGCGTTACGCCAGAGCCCACAATTCCGCCTACAATCGCGTGTGTGGTCGAAACCGGAAGTCCGTGCTTGCTAGCAAAAAGCAGCCACGCCCCAGCCGCAAAAAGCGCACTCATCATAATATAAATAAAATCGCTCGGGTGTATGTGAGAGCCACCAAAATCGATAATTCCACTTCTAATCGACGCCGTAACCTCGCCACCAGCGATGATTGCGCCACTTGCTTCAAACACAGCCGCGATACAAAGTGCTTGCGTGATAGTCAGCGTCCCGCTTCCCACGCTTGTGCCAAAGCTATTTGCCACATCGTTTCCGCCGATGTTAAACGCCATAAAAACGCCCAAAAATACGGAAATTACGAAGATTAGTTTATTAGCATTTCCTATAAATCCAAAACCCCAAATAAAAAAATAAATCAGTGCGCCAAGAGTTATGCCAATTAAAAGGAGGTTGATTTTTTGTGTTTTCAAAATTTATCCCCAAAAATTTAAAAATAACCTTTCAATTCTACCCTTTATCCATTTAAAAAAAACTAAAAAACAGGGGCAAAATTTATATTGACATTTTTTATCTTTTTTCTTAAATTTTTATGAAAAAGCTTATTTAAAACGCAAAGTAAGATTTTATAAATCATAAAATGATAAAATTAAGCCAAATTTTCAAATTTAAGGTAAAAAATGTCAAGACTTCCAAACAATTCGTCATATTTAGGCATTTTTATTATGTTTATTTTGGCGTTTTGCGTGTTTTCACTCACCGTGAAATTAAGCTCGATTATCAGCAAAAAACTCGCCAATCGCAATGATGAGAGATTGAAAAATGATTTTTACGAAGCAGGTCCAGAGGCCGTAAAACAGCCAAATTCGATAAATTCACACTTTTACATAGTCGCGGTTTTGTTTATACTTTTTGATGTTGAGATTATCTTCATGTTTCCGTGGGCTGTGAATTTCAAACTCTTAGGCGCGTTTGGATTTGCCGAGATGATTTTATTTATTGCATTGCTTGGCGTGGGATTTGTTTATGCGTGGAAAAAAGGAGCGCTTTCATGGCAGAGCACAAAATAGACTACACCAAAGAAAATGGCCTTCCTATCATGCTTACCACTGCCGATAAGCTGATAAATTGGGGCAGGTCAAATTCGCTGTGGGCTATGACCTATGGGCTAGCGTGTTGCGCAATAGAGATGATGGCCGCAGGCGCTGGCAGGTATGATTTCGACAGGTTTGGGACAATTTTTCGCGCCTCAGCCAAACAAGCCGATGTGATGATAATAGCAGGCACGCTTACGAAAAAACACGCCGAATTCACCCGCAGACTATATGACGCGATGCCTGAGCCAAAATGGGTGATTTCAATGGGTTCTTGCGCCAATACAGGCGGTATGTTTAACACATACGCCACGGTTCAGGGCTGCGATAGAGTGGTGCCTGTGGATATTTACCTGCCGGGCTGTGCGCCCAGACCAGAGACATTGCAGTTTGCGCTGATGATTTTGCAGAAAAAAATCCGCCGCGAAAGAGCATGTAGAACGCAAAAACCAAAAAGGTTGATTTGATGAGAAAATACACACCAAAGGGCGATAAAAGCGCGAAAAACTACTACAACGATAGATTTTTCGTCCCCAAAAAAAGTGAAAAATTTGACCCGAAAAATTCCAAATTTAGCGATGATTTTGAAAATTTATCAAATTTAGCCAAATTTGAAATTTTAAACGCTTATGTCGAATTCGACACCCTTGTAATTTACACGCAAAAAGATGAAATTTTGTCTGCGCTTCAAGCATGCAAAGAGCTAGGATATGAAATTTTATGCGAGCTAAGCGGGGTTGATTTCATAGCTAAAAGTGGCGGAATCGAGGTCTTTTATCAGTTGCTTGACATACACAGAGCGCGCCGTATGAGAGCCAAATGCTTCGTAAAAACCGGCGAGTATCTGCCAAGCGCGACAGGTATTTTTAAAAGCGCGAACTGGGCGGAGCGTGAATTATACGATATGATGGGAGTATGGATTGCGGGCCACCCAAATTTGGGGCGAATTTTAATGCCAAATGACTGGTTTGGCCACCCACTTTTAAAATCATATCCGCTCCAAGGCGACGAATTTGCCAAATGGTATGAGGTGGATAAAATTTTCGGGCGCGAAAATAGAGAATTAATCGGCGAGGAAAACCGCGATTCGGCTATGGTTGATGACAAAGATACCTTTAATTTCTCGCGCATAAATCACGAGACCCCTTACGGCGAGGCTAGACCGAGCAAAGCTAGCGCGCAAGAATACCAAGAAACTGGCGGAGTTCGCTTCATCAAAAAGGCCAAACGCGGCGCACACAAAATCATAACAGAGAGAAAATAATGCAAAAACCAACCAAACTTAGACCATTTTTCGAAAATGCCGAATTTACGCGCGTCGGAGGCAATATGATACTAAATTTCGGCCCCCAACACCCTAGCGCGCATGGTCAGCTAAAATTAGTCTTAGAACTCGACGGCGAGCTAATCGTGCGCGCACGCCCAGAGGTTGGCTTCATGCACCGAGGCGTGGAAAAAATGGCAGAAAATATGATTTATAGCGAATTTGTGCCAGTAACTGATCGCATGGATTATATCGCAGCAAGCGCGAATAACTACGGATTTTGCGCTACTGTGGAGAAATTATGCGGTATCGAGGTGCCACGCAGAGCCCAGATTATTCGCACGATTTTATTAGAGCTAAACCGCATTAGCTCTCACCTACTTTTTTTGGGCACGCACGCCCTAGATATCGGGGCTATGAGCGTATTTTTATACTGCTTTCGCTCACGCGAGCATGTATTGGATTTGATAGAAAAATACTGCGGCGCGAGGCTAACGCACAACAGCATAAAAATCGGTGGCGTTTTTGTGGATTTGCCTGAGCTTTGGTGCGAGGAAATGCTTAGCTTTTGCGATGATTTCCCAAATGATATTAAAGAATTTGAAGATTTGCTAGATAATAATAGAATTTGGCTTTTGCGCACCCAAGATGTCGGTGTAATCTCCAAAGAAGACGCCCTAAATTTGGGCTGTTCTGGCGTCATGCTAAGGGCTAGCGGGCATAAATGGGATATCAGAAAAGAGGAGCCTTATCTCATCTACGATGAGCTAGACTTCGATGTGCCTTACGCGAACGCTGGGGATTGCTACGCTAGGTATAAATGCTATATCGCCGAAATGAAGGAAAGCCTTAAAATTTTGCGCCAGTGTGCGGGGCTGTATAAAAGCTCGCCAGCTGGAATTTTAGCCGATAATCCGGAATTCGTAAGCCCTAGCAAAGAGCAGATTATGACGCAAAACTACTCGCTAATGCAGCATTTTGTCCTAATTACGCAAGGGCTAAAACCCCCTGCTGGCGAGATTTATCACGCTACCGAGACCCCAAAGGGCGAGCTTGGATACTACATTTACTCCACAGGGGATTCGCGCCCGTATCGGCTCAAAGTGCGCACGCCTAGCTTTTGGCACTGCGCGCTGTATGAAGAAATACTGCCAGGCCACTACCTAGCCGACGCAGCCGCGATAATCGGTAGTTCAAACATACTTCTTGGCGAGGTGGATCGATGAAACGATATGATTTGCGCCATTTACGGGGAAATTTCCTAAACCGCATGGGGGAAATTTTGAAAAACTCTGCCCCAAACGAGACTATGATTTTTATCTTTGAAATGGGTGAATTCGACCAAATCAAAGCCAGTGCAAACCTCGTGGAAGGGCTAAATTCGACACTTTTAAACTCACTTAGATACAACCAAGCTGACTGGATGATAGTCGCTAGAAAAGGAAAAAAATGAAAATACTAAATTGCGCTTCGTTGCTAAGATTGCAAGCACCAAATTTATGGGAAAAATTTAAAAATGATGAAATTCTAACCCTTTCTGCCCTGCAAGATGAGGGCTATGAAAATTTAATCAAATGCGAAATCGGCGCACAGGGCTATGTTTTGGCGCTTTTGTGTATGAGTTTGCCAAATTTGGACGCCACACAAAAGGCGTTTTTTGAGGATTTAGACGACGCGTTTATGAGCGCAGAGAGCAATGTCGGAGACGAGGAAATCGAGGTTTTGAGCGAATTTTTAAGCGGTTGCGAAATCCTCATTATAGATGACGCTCTTATCGACACTCACAGCGATAGAGCAAATATCCAAACATTTTTATCGCTTTTGCAAGATGAGTATAAATTTAAAATTTTGCGCCTAAATGGCGAGGAATTTTGCCCGCAAAAGCAAAATTTAACCGAGCTAAAAGAGCTAGAAAACTTCGACGGCGCCGTGGTTTTCAAACACAGCCTCGATGATAAATTCGTCGGTGGGGCGTATTTTAGCATGGTCGCAAAGATCAAAGACGGCGATATGTGTGAAATAAGCACGCCAAATTTTAGCGTAAAACGCAAATTTGAGTTAGACGCAAATTTAAAAGGCACGGTCGCAAGACTTGGTTTTGGGGGAGAAAATTTCAGTGGCTATGACTTCGAAATAGCCAAAATAAGCAGGGTTTAATGGCAAAAATTACAATTGACGGGCAAATTTGCGAATTTAGCGAAGGGCAGAGCATTTTAGAAATCGCGCGCGAAAACGGGATTTATATCCCGACTCTATGCTACCTGCATGGCGCATCGCCCACGCTAGCGTGCAGGCTGTGTATGGTCGAAGCCGATGAAAAGGTGGTTTATAGCTGTAACGCCAAGGCAAAAGAGGGCATGAGCGTGATCACAAACTCGCCAAATTTAAGCAAAGAGCGCAACGCCATAATGCAGGTTTATTGCATAAATCACCCGTTAGAATGCGGTGTATGCGATAAAAGTGGCGAGTGCGAATTGCAAAACCTAACCCAGCAAATGCGCGTTAGCACTCAATCCTTCGCCGTGGTTGATAGCGCGAAAAAAGTAGAGGATTGGGGGTTTTTGAGCTACGATCCTAGCCTTTGCATTGTGTGTGAGCGCTGCATAAAAACCGCCAAAGATCGCCTAGGATTTGACGCCTTTAAACTAGTAGCACGCCAGGGCGAGCCACTAAATCCAAATTTAAAAGATAGCATGCCAAAAGACGCCTACGCCGTGCTAAATAAAATGCAAAAAAGCCTAATCGCGCGCGTTAGCGATGATGATGATTGCGTAAATTACGGCGAGTGCGCGGCCGCATGCCCTACTGGCGCGCTAAGCGTGAGTGCCTTTAAATACAGCTCAAATGCTTGGGAGCTTCGCAAAATACCAGCCTCCAACCCGCACACGAGCGATTGCGAACTGCTTTTTTACGAGGTAAAACGCAAATCCATAAGTGATGGGGGCGAGAAAATTTACCGCGTAAGTAGCGATACAAATTTTGCCTCTCTTCACGCTGGGGCGCGCTTTGGCTGGGATTTTTCAAACGAAAATGCAGTTAAAAATGAAGCCAAATTTAATGAAATTGTAGAAAAAATAAAAACCGGCGTTATCAAAAATATCAAATTTAACAGCTTCATTACAAACGAGGAAGCGCGAATTTTAGAGCTTTTGCGTGAAAAATTCGACCTAAATTTGATAAACTTTGAGGCCAAAAGATATCAAGATTTTTTGCGAAATTTTAGCGAATATAGCGGTATGAAATTATACAGCGGGAGCGAACAAGCCGTGCGAAATAGCGATTTTATCGTGTGTGCGGGCAGTTTTTTGCGCTCGGATGCGCCAAATTTGGCTTACGCGCTAAATAACGCCCTAAAAGTGCGAAAATCGCGCGCTCTGTATTTTCACACCATGCGTGATAGCGGGCTGGACGCATTTGGCAAAAATCTCATTTCATGCCAGCACAAAGCAGGTTTGGAGGCTGAAATTTTGCTATGGATTTTACAAATTTTTGGCGCACAAATGCCAGAGTGGCTGGATAAAAAACTGGGCGCAAATTTTGAAATTTCAGGCGAAAATAAAGTTTCAAATTTCGCAAAAAACCTAAATTTGGACAAAAACGCCCTCCGCGAAATTTGCCAAAACGCCCAAAATCCCGCCCTAATCATCGGCGAGGATTTTATCAAACACCCGCGCTCAGCCACCCTTGCAAAACTGCTTGGCATGGTTGAGCGATACACGAATTTTAGCGTCTTAATCATACCGCCTCGCACAAACAGCCTTGGCGTGGCGCTAATCTGCAATCTTGGCGAAAAGGGAGCTGGCGAGATTTTAGGATACAACGAGGACGGCGATTTTAAATTTGGCGTGATTGAGGCAGATTTACACGCGCCTAGCCTAGTGCAACAAGAGGGCACATTTACCAACTATGACAAGCGCGTAGTGCCGACAAATGCGGCATTGGCATACGGCGGATACGAGCTAAACGATATCGCAAACGCCCTTGGCATTAATGCCACTTTTGCGATTTCATACACGCCAAATTTGGGCGAGTATTTCGAAAAAATCAAATTTGATGATTTAGAGAATTTTTACGACAACTGCGGGGAAAATCACCGCGGATACACTCTGCAAAACCGCCAAATTTCGCCAAATGCTGATAAATTTGACATTTTTGTTTCAGATGAGATTTGCGCTAAAAATGGCGAAATTTTAATATATGAAGCAAACCCGCTTCACCACTTTAACGCATTTACCGGCATTAGCGCAGGTCTTGGCGAAAGTGGCGCGATATTTATGCACCCGCAAATCGCGCAAGAGCTAAATTTGGCTCTAAACGATATGGTAAAAATCGAGTGCGAGGGCGAAGAAATCGTAATTAAAGTCAAATTTGACAATGAATTTTGCGGAATTTATCTGCCATATTTTGACGCAAAAATCCCTACGCAAAATATTTTTGTAAATTCGCGCTACAAAGCCGTAAAAATCGAAAAAATTGGAGGCAATAATGAGTGAGTTTGCCCTAAATTTCGCATTTACCTTCGCTAAATGTCTAATCATCATCGCTCTAATCGCCACAATGGCGGGCTTTGCGACATATATCGAGCGCAAGGTCATCGCCTATATGCAACGCCGCCTCGGTCCTGCTATCGTGGGGCCTGCTGGCGTGCTTCAAGTCGTAGCCGATATGATTAAACTAATCACCAAAGAAGATACGATTCCAACGCATGCAAATAAGTTTCTTTATAAAATTTCGCCGATTATCTCAGCTGCCGCTGCGCTTGTGGCTATTAGCGTAGTGCCACTTTTGCCTGAATTTAGCTTTTTTGGGCACACTATTCGCCCAATTATCGCTGATATAAATGTCGCGCTTTTGTTTTTGCTTGGAGCTAGTGCTGCTGGCGTTTATGGGCTAGTAATCGGAGGTTTGGCAAGCTATAATAAATACGGCCTAATCGGCTCATTTCGCGCCTTTTTGCAACTAATTAGCTTTGAGGTTATTAATGCTTTAAGCCTAATTCCGATTATTATGATTGTGGGCTCGCTCTCGCTAATTGATATCGTAAATACCCAAAGTGGCGGTATTGAGAAGTGGTTCGTATGGAAAGAGCCGGTATGTTTCGCGCTATTTTTAATCGCTTCGTTTGTGGAGTGTAACCGCACGCCACTTTGCCTTACCGAGAACGAAACCGAGCTTTTAGCAGGGGCTAGCACGGCGTATTCTGGGCTAAGGGGCGGTATGTTTTTCATCGGCGAATACGCCAATATGATAACCTACTCTATCGTAATCTCGCTCATATTTTTTGGCGGATACAATAGCTTTTGGTTTATTCCTGGCTGGGTGATGATAGCCCTTAAAGCTGGCTTTTTCTTCTTTTTGTTTTTATGGAGCAGAGCGGCATTTCCGCACCTGCGCCCAGATCAGCTAATGGCGCTTTGTTGGAAGGTTTGCATGCCACTAGCACTTCTTAGTATTTTAATTACCGGCATTGTGATTTTATAGGAAAAAACATGGGAATTTACAAAGAAATCGACAAACGAAAACCACTTTTAAATAACAAAGACAAATTTAGAGAATTTTTAATTCGCACATTTAGGGGCGAGCTTTTTGTGGGGCTTTGGGTCGTGCTTCGCCAAATGCTTGCCCGTGGCAATACCCACACTCTAATCTATCCGCAAGAAAAATTTGATTTGGGATTAAGGTATCGTGGCGTGCATAGGCTAATGAGACTGCTAGAAAGCGGAAATGAGCGTTGCATAGGCTGTGGGCTATGCGAAAAAATCTGCGTCTCAAACTGCATTGCCATGCAAACTAGCCTTGGAAGCGACGGACGCAAAAAGGTCGAAAACTACTCCATAAATTTAGGCAGGTGCGTGTATTGTGGGCTGTGCGCCGATGTCTGCCCAGAAATCGCAATCGTGCATGGTAGCGAATACGAGCTAGCAAGCGAACAGCGGGCGTATTATGGATTTAAAGAGGATTTTTTAAGCAGGGGCGAGGATTTGTGCTTGGTAGATGCAAATAAAGAATTTGAGGGCTATGGAAGCTTGGACGCGAACGCAGGAGCGCGCGTGAAGCGCACGCCTACTGCGTATTTTAGCGATGAAAAGGAGAGCTTATGATAGAGGCTTTTGCGTTTTATTTTTTCGCAATCCTTACCTTGGGGCTTTTTAGCGTGAGCGTGTTTTCACGAAATTTGCTTTATGCTATGAGCGCGCTGGCTGGTGGCATGATATTTTTGAGCGGATTTTTCTTTTTGCTTGGGGCTGAATTTTTAGGCGTAGTGCAAATCATAGTCTATACGGGCGCTGTAATGGTGCTGTATGGATTTTCGCTTATGTTTTTTGACGCTAGCAAAAATGTTAAAGAGAGCGCAAAACATGCCAAAATTTTCTACACCTTAGCCGTTTTTATCGCGCTTTTGCTAGTGCTAATCATCTCAGGTGCGCTCATCGCAAATGACGCGCCAAGCCTAAAAATCCCAAATAGCGACAATATCCAAGCTATCGGAACTCTGCTTTTTACGAAATATTTGCTGATTTTCGAGGTGGTCGCCATAATGCTACTTGTGGCGATGATTTGCGCTATCGTGCTAACTCACAAACAAATGGATATTTGCCAAAGCTACGAAGAGAGCGCGATAAAGGAGGAAGCATGAGCCTAAATCACTATTTAATCGTGGCAAGTCTTATGTTTGTTTTAGGGCTTGTGGGGGTTATGAAAAGGCAAAATTTAATAATGCTATTTTTCTCAACCGAAATTTTGCTAAATTCGGCAAATTTAGCCCTTGTGGCAATCGCTAAATTTCACCAAAATTTAAATGGCGAAATTTTTGCCCTTTTTATCATCGCAATCGCTGCTAGCGAGATCGCCGTGGGGTTAGCGCTTTTGATTTTGTGGTATAAAAAAACAGGCAGTATCGAAATAGATAGTTTTGTAAATTTTAAAATTCCACGCGGAGAAAAAAATGCTTGATACTATGTTTTTTTGGCTATTAATCGCACTTTTTGCCCCGCTAGTTTCGGCGATTTTCGCTGGGATTTTTATCAAATTTAGGGATAAATTATTCGTAGGTATCATCTGCTCGTGCCTAATAGTGCTTGGCACAATCGCTTCGCTGTGGCTAGTGGAATTTGTCCTGCAAAACGGCGGTATGGACATCGCGCTAGCAAATTTCATAAGTGTAGGCGAACTAAATATAAAATACGGCGTGATGATTGACGCTCTTAGCACGATTATGGCGATTACCGTGGGGATTGTAAGCTCCGTGGTGCATATTTATTCGATTTATTATATGCAAAAAGACCCGGGCTTCGCCAAATTTTTTGCCTATCTTGGGCTTTTTGTCTTTTCAATGCTAGTTTTAGTGCTAAGCGATAATTTTATCGGACTTTTTATCGGCTGGGAGGGCGTGGGGCTTTGCTCGTGGCTACTAATCGGCTTTTGGCACGATAGGGATAATAACGCCTGGTGCGCGAACGAAGCCTTTATCATGAACCGCGTAGCCGACCTTGCCATGCTACTTGGAATTTTTGCGATTTATCTAAATTTCGGCTCGTTTGCCTATGATGATGTCCTAGCAAACGCTAGCAGTGCCGATAGGGGCGCGCTTGCGCTCATTGCGGCATTGCTTTTCATCGGTGCTATGGGCAAAAGCGCGCAGTTTCCATTTCACACATGGCTAGCCGACGCTATGGCAGGACCGACGCCAGTTTCTGCGCTAATTCATGCTGCGACTATGGTTACGGCTGGCGTTTATTTGGTGATTAGAGCAAATTCTATCTTTGCGCTCGCCCCTGATGTGGCGCAAGCTATCACCTATCTTGGGGCATTTGTAGCGATTTTTGCCGCCTCAATGGCGTGCGTGCATAATGATCTTAAAAAAATCATAGCCTACTCTACCCTCTCGCAACTTGGCTATATGTTCGTAGCAGCAGGGCTTGGGGCGTATGCTATCGCGCTTTTTCACCTTGTAACTCACGCGTTTTTTAAATCGCTTCTTTTCCTTGGAGCCGGAAATGTAATGCACGCTATGGCGGGCAAACTAAATATCCAAAAAATGGGCGCGCTGGCTAAATTTATGAAGCCTAGCCTTGCGCTTATGAGTATCGGTTCGTTAGCACTTTGCGGATTTTATCCATTTTCTGGATTTTTTTCAAAAGATAAAATTTTAGAAACTGCCTTTGCCAGTGGGGCGCACTTTATCTGGGCGGTTTTGTTTTTTGGCGCGATTTTGACTGCATTTTATAGTTTTAGGCTTTTAATGCTTGTCTTTTTTGGCGAGAAAAAATACGACCACCACCCGCACGAGGCGAAGTCTTATGCCCTGCTTGCAATGAGCGTTTTGGCGGTTTTGGCGATGATTTGTGGCTTTTTTGCGGCTAAGTTTTACGGCTTTGTGGGCTATGTCTTGCCAAGCTTTCATAATGAAATTTCGCACAACACCGAAATTTTGCTAATCGCTTTGACGCTAGGTGCTATTAGCGTCGTGGCAATCGCTACAATTTTTGCGTATAAAAACGCAAAATTTAGCCCAAATTTGAAAAATTCTAAAATTTACAAAATTTTAAGCGCGCAGTATTTCATACCGCAATTTTACGACATTTTCATAGTGGGAAGCTATAAAATCATAAGCCAAATTTGTGCCAAAATAGATAGCGCGATCATTGATAGCATTGTAGATCTAATCGCCAAGGCGCTACTAAAAATGGGCTTTGCGCTCCAAGGCGCAAACGACGGGACAAATTTGAGCGCAAATTTGAGATTTATGATTTTTGGCTTTTTTGCGCTTTTGGTTTTAGTATTTTTGATTTAAGGTAGATTATGGAGCATTTTTTAAGTTTAATTATATTTTTCCCAGCCGTCGCTGGGGCGCTTGGGGTTTTTATCGATGAGCGGAGCATAAAAACTTATGCTGTGATGATGAGCCTGATAGAATTTGCGCTTTCGCTCTTTTTGCTGGCTTTTTATGAGGGCGGGACCTCATTTAGCACCTCGGCTAGCATAATTAGCGCGTATGGGATAAGCTATTTTATCGGCGCAGATGGGATTAGCCTATTTTTGGTGATTTTAAGCACGCTAATGACATTTTTGGCCCTAATTAGCCTAAGCATAAGGGAGAGGGTTAAAAATTTAATCATCTCGGTTTTGTTTTTAGAAATGACGATGATTGGGGTTTTTGTCGCGCTTGATGCGATATTATTTTATATATTTTGGGAGCTCTCTCTTATCCCAATGCTCTATATCATCGGCGCGTGGGGAAGCGGGCGCAGGATTTATGCTGGGGTGAAATTTTTTATCTACACATTTTTTGGCTCTATGTTTTTGCTCGTGGGGCTAATCGCAATGGCGTATTTATACTACAAATCCACGGGCGAGTTTAGCTTTAATCTCATTGCGTGGCAGGGGCTAAATTTGCCAATAAATGCGCAAAATTTGCTATTTTTGGCTTTTGGAATTGCTTTTGCGATAAAAACGCCGATGTTTCCATTTCACACTTGGCTACCTTACGCGCACGGACAAGCTCCTACAATCGGCTCTGTTTTGCTAGCGGCTGTCTTGCTAAAAATGGGAACCTACGGCTTCGTGCGATTTTCATTGCCACTTTTCCCTGATGCGTGCGTGCATTTCGCCCCTTTAATGTGTGTTTTAGCGATAATTATGGTGATTTATACCAGCTTTATCGCATTTGCGCAAAAAGACATAAAACAAGTCGTCGCTTACAGCTCTATCGCTCACATGGGCGTGATAATACTAGGCATTTTCTCACTTGGAAGCGAGGGCATCAGCGGGGCGATATTTTTGATGATTAGCCACGGAATCACCTCTGGCGGGCTTTTTATGCTTGTGGGATTTATCTATGATAGACGCCACACAAAGCTGCTAAGCGAGTTTGGCGGACTTGCCAAAATCATGCCAGTTTATGCGTTTTGCTTTGGCGTGGTTTTATTTAGCGGGATTGGACTTCCGCTTACAATTGGATTTGTGGGCGAGTTTTTAAGCCTGCTTGGCATTTATAAAATCAGCTTTTGCTATGCACTTTTTGGCGGATTTGGTATAGTTATGGGGGCGATTTATAGCTTGAATTTATACAAAAAAACATTTTTTGGCAAAATTTGCGTCGAACAAAACAAAAGCTTAAAAGATTTGAAATTTAGCGAAATTTCAAGCATTGTTCCGATTTGTGTTTTGTGCATTTTCCTAGGTGTCGCGCCAAATTTTATGCTTAACCGCATTTCGCCAAGTGTGAGCGAAAATATCGCTCTCATGGCGCACAACGCCCAAAATTTAGCCACCAAAAACTATATAGAAAAAGCAAATTTCAAGGCGGTGATAAATGCAAAATAGTCTTTTAAATTTAGCCGTAATCGTGCCAATGGCGATTTTGTGCGTATTTGCGCTACTGATTTTAGCACTTTGCCTTTTTGGGCGCAAATTACCCCAAAACTTCTACGCCATAATCACACTTTTAGCCCTTATTTTGGACTTTGGCTTCGTTTTTGGATACAGCGGCGGCGCAAGAGGCTTTTTCGATATTATGCTAGTTGATAATCTAGCAATTCTTGCAACCCTCATAATTTTGGGTTGTAGCGTGTTTTATATCTGGCTAAGCCTTGGGGCTAAAAGCGCGCACGAATACAGCGTGGCGGAGTTTTTCGCCATTTTTCTTTTTATGATTTTAGGGTATGAATTTATGGTATCAAGCGAAAATTTAATGATGATTTTCGTTGGACTTGAAACCTCATCGCTAGCACTTTATACACTCATTGCCATGCACAACCGCGCGCGCTCTGCTGAGGCTGCGCTCAAATACTTCGTAATGGGCGCGCTAGGTTCGGCGTTTTACGCATTTGGCGCGGCGCTATTTTTCTTAATCACAGGCTCGTTTGAAATTTCGCAAATCGCTATGATTGCGCAAAATTCAGGCCTTAGCACGAGTGCGGCTCTGTTTGGCGCAAGTGCATTTATGATAGCTTCTATCGGCTTTAAGCTATCGTTTATCCCATTTCACGCATGGATTATGGACGCTTACGAAGGCGCTAGCTCAGCCCTTAGTGGCTTTATGTCCGTCGCGCCTAAAATCGCAGCCTTCATTGTAGCCATTAGGCTTTTTGAAGCATTGCAAAACATAGGCGTAGCGTGGCTTAACTCGGTTTTATACGCAATCGCCGTGCTTACAATGAGCGTGGCAAATGTCATGGCACTAGTCCAGCACGATGTCAAACGCATGCTCTCTTACAGCGCGATTAGCCACGCTGGATTTGGGCTTTGCGCCATAGTTATAGGCACGACGGAAGCAAATTTAAGCCTTTTTGTTTATTGGGTTTTATACGCAATGGCGAATTTAGGCGCGTTTGCCGTGCTTTGGAGCGCGAGAGAGAAAAGGGATTTGCACGGCGTCGGTAGCGAGATTTGGAGTCGTTTCGAGTATCCATACGAGAAATTTAACGGCCTTATCCACACATTTCCACTGCGCGCAATTGCTCTGGCTATTTTTATGCTGAGCCTTGCTGGGATTCCGCCATTTGGGCTGTTTTGGGGCAAACTATATTTGCTTGGCTCTGCTATTAGGGGCGAATTTTACGGCTTGGCTGTGATAATGGCGGTAAATAGCGCGATTGCTCTGTATTATTATCTGCGTTTAATCGTGTGTATGTTTTTGTGCGAGGCGGACTTTCGCTCGGCCAAATTTCGCGCCACACTGCGCCAAAGTAGCGCGCCGATAAATTTCGCCGTAGCTTTATGTGCGGTTTTGTGCGCTATAATGCCGTTTCTTGTGGATTTTATAAGTAGTATTATGGGTAAGGTTTTGCTTTAAATTTTAAAATTTTGGCTCAAATTTGAGCCAAAATTTAGTGTATTTACGGGCAAATTTTACTCTGCCACCCTAGTTTCGTTTGGATCCATTTCGATGATTTCCCAAGGTAAGCCTTGGCGATTTAGCTCGTCCATAAATGGTTTGGCATCAAATTCTTCCATATTAAATACGCCTTTTCCACTCCACTTGCCAGTTGCTATCATCATTGAGCCAATCATAGCTGGCACGCCTGTGGTGTAGCTAACAGCCTGTGCGCCAGTTTCTTTAAAGCACTCTTCGTGGTCGCAGACATTGTAGATATAAACCTTGCGTGGTTTTCCGTCTTTGACGCCTTTTATCACACAGCCGATATTTGTTTTGCCTTTGGTGCGTGGTCCTAAACTTGCCGGGTCAGGAAGCAAAGTCTTTAAAAACTGAATCGGCACGATTTTCATGCCGTTATGCTCGACTTCGTCAATGCGAAGCATACCGACATTTTCTAGGCAACGCATGTGCGTTAGATAGCTTTGCCCAAAGGTCATAAAAAAGCGAATTCGCTTTAAGCCCTTGATATTTTTAACAAGGCTTTCCATTTCTTCGTGATAAAGCAAATAGCTATCTTTCACGCCGACTTTTGGATAGTCCCATTTCATCATTATTTCAAGCGGTTTTGTGGTGATCCACGAGCCATTTTCCCAATACCTGCCATTAGCTGAAACTTCACGCAGATTGATTTCTGGGTTAAAATTTGTCGCAAACGCGTATCCGTGGTCGCCTGCGTTGCAGTCGAGTATATCAATCTCGTTTATTTCATCAAATAAATTTTGCTGTGCGTAGGCGCAAAATACATTTGTAACGCCCGGATCAAATCCACTTCCTAGAAGTGCGGGAATTCCTGCGTTTTTAAAATCATCATTTTTCGCCCATTGAAGTTTGTATTCAAAGTGCGCGGTGTCTGGATGCTCGTAGTTTGCGGTATCGATGTATGGGATTCCCGCTTTCAAACAAGCGTCCATTAGTGTGAGATCCTGATACGGCAAAGCCACATTTAAAAGCAAATCCGCTCCGATTTCTTTGGCAAATTTCGCCACGGCTTCGGTATCATCAGCATCGATTTTGGCCGTTGCGATTTCTACGCCAAGGCGATCTTTTATAAATTTAGCGATTTCATCGCATTTGCTTTTGGTTCTACTTGCTAGTGTGATTTTAGTAAAAACGCTCGAATTCATCGCACATTTCACGGTTGCCACACGGCTTACTCCACCTGCTCCGATAATCAAAATATGGCTCATTTTTCTTCCTTTAAACAAAATTTGCAAATTTTATCAAAAACGCACTTAAAAGCTAAATTTTAAACAAAAATTCCGCTATCAAATACGCCATATAGACCATTATCACGCCCACCACGCTATCTATGATCCGCCATGCTTTTTCGTTCGCAAACAGCCCGGCAAGCGCCCTAGCAGCGTATCCTAGGCTAAAAAACCACGCGAAGGATACCAAAACCGCCCCGCAAAAAAACCAAATTTTTAACTCACTTGGCACGGGAGCTGATGTCGAGCCGATAACGACGATAGTATCCAAATAAACATGCGGATTTAGCACGGTTACGGCTAGGGTTTTTAAAACCACCGGAAGCAGTGAGGCATTTTTGGCGTTTTTGATTTTTGCAAAGTGCGAGCCCTTGTATGCGCTACGAAATGAGGCCAGCGCGTAACTTAGCAAAAACAAAATTCCACTCACACCCAAAATCAGCGTCAAAAGCTCGTTTTTAGCGAAACTCTCGCCCACGACAAAGACGCCAAAGCCCGTAAAAACGATATCAAGCAGGGTGCAAAGCGCGCAAACGACGAAAATATAGCTTTTGGCTAGGCCTTGCGAGATGACAAAGATATTTTGTGCGCCAATCGCCACAATCATCGATAGCATGAGCCCAGCCCCGCGCAAAAATGCGCTGGTGATGGCTGGGTCTATCATTTGCGTTTGCCGTGTTTTTTAGAATTTGCGCTAGGCTCTTCGGGTTCGTTTTCAAAGCCCATTTTAGCGCGCAAAATTTTATTTATTTCATAGATTGAGGTTTCGTAGATATCGGGCATCGTAGCCTCTGTATCAGTATAAAAATGCAAGAAATTATAAGTATCGTCCAAATCTAGCGCGCGCTTGAATTCGAAATTTAAAAGCTTAACCTGCTTTTTACCAGCGGTGAAAGTTTTGACATTGATATTTTTAATATCAGCGAATTTAAACTCACACTCACGCTCATTTATAACGATTTTTAGGGCGTCGTCGGTGATTTCGATATGTTTTTTGCTAAACATTTTTTTCAGACAAAACAGCGCACTCACAGCACAAGTCGCCGACATAAAAAGCGCGATCCCACCATATCCAATATGATACAAATATCCGCCACAAACTGCCAAAATAAGGGCAGCGACCAAGGTTGCTCTAACTGGTTTTTTATTTTCGTTTATTATCATTTTTACCTACTTAAAATTTGTTTTATATGTTCGTAAATTTTATAATTAAATGCGTCGATTGCGCGCGATTTTGACAAATTTAAGCTACTATTTTGGTAGGTCAAATTCGTAGTATAATCCTGCCAAGCTTTGCCATTTTTCACACTGATTAGCAAGCCAACCTGCGCGTCATAAAGCCTTTCTGGCACATCGTCATACCATGGATCATAAAACATCGGAAATCCCATACCTACGCCCCAGTGGCTGTGTCTATGACCTCTGCCACCACCAAAACCAAAGCCAAAACTAAACCTAGGCCTTGCATAATAATCCCCACCAACGCTTAGCAAGCGAAAATAATTTATATTTCCGCCCACCTTAATCGTGGCGTCTTTTTCGTTTTTTACTACCACAAATCCGTCTTTTACCAGATACTCGCTCACAGCCGAGGTTAGATTTAAATCACTCGTGCTGGTATTTGTAAAACTCACGCTGATGAATTTTTTCTCTGGCATTTTGGTGATAAAAATCGGCTCGCTCGTGCGCACGATCCCGCTATTTACCGGCGCTTTTGCGCAACCTGTAAAAAACGCAAAAATACAAATCGTAAAAACGCTTAAAATTTTAATTTTCATCAAATTTCTCCGAAAAAATTTCAGAGATTGTAGCAAATTTAGGATTAAGAATTTATAGAATTGAGAAATTTTGGGAGATTTCTCTCCCAAAATTTTATAAATTTGTGCCCCGAGTAAGCACGCGTTTGCGATAAACTTCCGAAACTTTCGTGCTATCTCCGACTAAAAGCGCATTTGTGCAACAAATCGCCGCGCACATTGGCACCTTACCCTCAGCTATACGGTTTTGGCCGTATTTGTGAAGCTCAGCACTAGAAAATGTCTCCTCAGGTCCGCCTGCGCACATTGTGCATTTATCCATTGCGCCTTTTATACCAAAAGCGCCATCTCGTGGGAACTGCGGCGCACCAAACGGACACGCATACAAACAGTATCCGCAACCGATACATTTATCTTTATCATGCAAGACAATTCCGTCAGCCCTGATATAAAAGCACTGCACTGGACAAACCTGCGCACATGGCGCGTCTGTGCAGTGCTGACATGCAATCGAGCTAGCCACCTCTTTGCCAGGGACACCCTCATTTAGGATTAAAACCTTGCGTCTATTAATGCCCACGGGGACTTCGTGCGCATTAGAGCAGGCCACTTGACAGCCGTAGCATGCGATACATCTTTGGACATCTACATAAAATTTCATTCTTCCCATTATCTACTCCTTACGCTTTTTCCAAACGGCAAAGTCCGGCGTTAAATTCCGAAATTTGCGTATTTATATCAAAGCCGTAATTCGTGATAGTGTTTGAACTCTCACCGATGACATAAGGTTTCGCCCCCTCTGGATAGCGCGAGCTTAGATCCACGCCCTGCATAATTCCAGCGAAGTTATACGGAAGCACTATGCGATCTGGCGTAACAGAGTGCGAATATATACATTTGACCTTGATTTTCGTGCCTTGTGGCGAGTGTATCCACATCATCGCCCCGTCAGCTATACCATAATCTGCCGCTAGTTTTGGATTGACATGGGCAAACATCTCTGGCGTGATTGCTGCAAGGTATTTGCTAGTGCGCTCTAACATACCAGCACCGCTTAAATTTACAAGTCTCATCGAGCTCATAATCGTAGGGAAATCCTTGCTCCAATCCTGCTTTTTCTGTTCGCTGATAAATTTAACCTCGACACGGAAATTTTTAGCCTGATCGTCAAATGTAGGGTATTTTTCTACCAAATCCCAGCGTGGAGAGTGCAATGGCTCTCTGTGTTTAGGGATAGGATCGGCAAACTCCCAAACTTTCGCCCTAGCCCTTGCATTTCCACAAGGACAAATTCCAAATTCACGCGCTTTTTGATTGATGATTCCGCTATAATCATCACTCCAACTAGGCCCCATTTTCGCCTTTTCTTCCTCGCTAAGCGTGATTCCTAGCATTTCTTCGATATTATCTTTTAGCAAATGTGCATGTCCGCCAGAAATTTTCGCTCCCGGCAAAGTTATGCCATCGCCTGCTAGCTGTGAAACGCCGTCATGCTCTAAACCAAAGCGATTTCTAAATCCCATACCGCCCTTTTCATAAGGTTTGCTTAAATCATACAAAATAGGCGTGCCTGGGTGCTTAATGTCCCAGCAAGGCCACGGAAGTCCGAAGTATTCGCCCTCGACTTCGCCACCGATTCCCATTAGTGTATCAGGATCGAAAAATTCCCAGTTTCTTTGGTGTCGTCTTAATCTCTCTGCGGTTCTACCTTGTGCGCCGATACTATGACCGCACCTTGCGATCTCGTTTGTAGCGTCATCTGGCCAGACAAAAGGCTCATTATCGGCTTTTACCTGCTTGATTTCGCCATTTACGACTTCCATTTTCATACCGCGAGTGTATTCGTCATAAAAGCCAAATTTTTTGGCGAACATAAACATTACCTCGTGGTCTTCCTTGCTCTCATAGATTGGTTTGATGACCTGAGTGCGCCACTGACCAGTTCTGTTTGTAGCCTGCAAATGCCCCTCTGTCTCAAACTGCGTGCAAGTAGGAAGGACATAAATGCCGTCCTTTCTATCGCTTAAAATCGCGACTTCGTTTAAGAAAGGCTCGGCTACGACGAGCATATCTAGCTTATCAACAGCTTGTTGAATTTTAGTCAAATGCGCCATAGAGGTGATTCCTGTGCCTTGAACCCAAAGCACGCGTAAATTTCCGCTTGAATATGTTTTTTCTTCTTTTAAGACACCTTGCCACCATTTAGAGAGCGAGTAACCTTTTTCATTGCGCCAAGTTATCTCTTTCTCGGCGTTTGGATCGACATGGAAATACTCATCAAAATTCGTTCCAGGAACTTTTCCGCCTTGTTTTGGCTCTTTAATGGTCGTTGCAAAGCGTTTGACAAATGTGTCAAAATCCACGCCCCAGCCCTTGCAGTAGTGTTTCCACGCCGCATCACCTAATCCATAATACATAGATAAGGTATCAGCCAAACAACCCATATCGGTAGAGCCTTGAACATTATCGTGACCACGAATAATATTCGTTCCGCCACCCGGTTTGCCCATATTTCCTAAAACTAATTGCAAAATCGAAAGAATTCTAGTATTCGAGCTACCCACAGAGTGCTGAGTGATACCAAGAGCCCAAATCAGCGTAGCCGGCTTGGTCGTAGCAAACATTTTTGTAAATTCGAGTAACTCTTCGATCTTACAGCCTGTAACATTTGCTGTCTCTTCCGGTGTCCATTTTTCGGCCTCTGCGCGAATTTCATCAATTGCATAAGATTGATTTGCGATGACATCTTTATCTTCCCAGCCGTTTTTGAAAATGAGATGAAGCATACCATAAATAAAGGCGATGTCCGTTCCTGGGCGAATTCTGATATACATATCAGCCTTGGCCGCAGTTCTAGTAAATGCAGGATCGACGACGACGATTTTCGCGCCGTTTCTATCTTTGGCTTGCAGAGCGTGTTTCATACCACCAACTGGGTTTGCCACGGCTGAATTTGCACCGATGAAAAGTATCATTTTTGAGTTTGCTGCCATATCACCGAAGTGATTTGTCATAGCGCCATAACCCCATGTATTCGCCACACCGGCGACTGTCGCGCTATGTCAAATTCTAGCAACATGGTCTATATTATTAGAACCCCAAAATGCTGCAAATTTTCTAAAATAAAATGCCTGTTCGTTGCAAAATTTAGCTGAACCTAGAAATTCTACGCTATCTGGACCATCTTCTTTTCGCACTTCTAGCATTTTTGCTGAAATTTCATTAACTGCTTGCTCCCAAGTTATGCGTTCCCATTTGCCACCAACTTTTTTAAGCGGGTATTTTAAACGCATTTTTGACTTAGTTAAATCGATTTGATCGATTCCCTTACAGCAGTGAGAGCCCTGCGAAATCGGGTGATCTACCGCCATGTCTTGGCGAATCCAAGTGTTTGTGCTCTCATCGACCTGTGCGATGATACCGCACCCTGCCGAACAAATCGAGCAAACCGTCTTTTTATAAACCGAATTTGGAAAAGGGTTTTTAATCTCTTGCTCCGTCGCCTCGCGAAGTGTGTCGTTAGCTCCAAACGCACTTACGCTAGCACCGCCCAAAGCAGCGAGTTTTAAAAACGACCTTCTGCCGATCGTATTTTCACTCATAATCTACTCCTAATACGCTACTTTGTAGTATTTTTGCCACGCTTCACTTTCAAAGTAAAGCACCTCTTTTTTTGGTGATTTTCCGCGAACTGTGTTTGGTTGGGGAGTTTCTTTATCACCGTTTGCACTAGCCACGCTAGCAGCTATACCTACGGCACCGACGGCGCCGACTTTTAGAGATTTTTTGAGAAAATCTCTGCGTTTGCTTTGCATAATCTCTCCTTTAAAAGGAAATTTTATTTTAATCTTTGTCGTAACGCCTGCTACATATCTTAAAATAGCTGATATTAACGAAAAGTTAATAATAAAGCGGTTAAAAATAAAATTATAATTTAAGATTAATTTTATTTTAAGAAAGGCTAAAATTCGGCGAATTTAGCCAAATTTCGCCAAAATTTTAGCGAATTTACTCCTCAAATTCGAAATTGTGCTTCGCGTTTTTGAAATTTCCGCGATAAAGCTTAGCATTAATTGATTCTTTGGCGATGTTTTTATCTTTTTGCGGTTTTGGCAGGGCCAAAAGCGAACGCTCCAAAGCAAAAAAACTCTCCATAATCCCAGCCAACGCCCTAAAAAATTTCGAACTCTTATGCTCTTTTAAAAGTCCCATAAAATGGTCGCAAAACTCATTTATCACGCTTGCAAAAAGCTCGGTTGAAAGGAAAATATTTCCATTTTGCGCCTCCGCCTCATCGCGCAAAAGCGAAGATTGCAGATAAAAAATAAATCCCACGAAATCCTCGCTATCCTTGCAAAGCTCGCTGTTACGGCGAAATTTGCTCTTTTTAAGGGTGTTTGTGATAAGGATTTTCATCCTGCCCTCGTCCCTGCCCTCGTCGTAAAAACTAGCTGTCGTCGGGACATTGACAAAAGAAAAATCAAACAAAACATCGTTTTGCTCGCGCCTAAACTCCTCAAAACTAAAATTTTGCAAAATTTCAAAATTCTTAGCGTCTGTTTCGCTAATCGGCGATGATTTTAGAAATTCGAGTTGCTCTTTCCACAGGCTAAATTTAGCCCCGTTTTCGTAGAAAAAAAACGGAATTGCGAAAAATTCATAATAATACGACCTAGCCTTAATCAAATTTAAATCCATTTTCAAATCTCCTCTTGCATTTGCTTTAAAATCATAATTTTCGCCTTGCAATCAGCGCAACAAAACAGCGTTTTTGCCTTCTCAGCGTCATCTGCGAAGTGCGCGCTCATCAAATTTGCGATTTTCATAATCGCCTTTTTTGTGGCAAATTCTCTGCCACACTCGATACACTCAAACAGCTCGTCGCGGGCTAAAATTTGATACTCGAAAAACTCTTTTTTAAGCTCTACGCCACACAAATCAAGCGCCATTGTATCTTTTTCGGCGCAACTTCGCACGCAGTAATCGCACCCCACGCAAAGCGAAGCGTTAAATTTGAGCGAATTATCGCTTTTATCGGCAAAAAGTGCGCCTGTGTTGCACGCGCCCGCGCACGATAGGCACAGCGTGCAGGTTTGCTCGTTTATGCTGATTTTAGCGTGGGTTTGCGACGCGCCGTTTGCGACCACGCCGTAATCGCCCTCACCCACCATAAATGCCATGCGAGCTGAAAAAATCTCGATTTTGCTCAAATTTGTCTCATTTAGGCTAAATTTCCATTTTTGCCCGCTTTTAGCCAAATTTAGCGCAGTTTTTAGCCGGGCTTCATCGCTAGTCGCAAACACTCCCTGCACGCCATAAATCGCCATTGTAACGCTATTTATGAGATTTATCGCATCTTTTGTGGCTTCGCAAATCTCACCTCCAAAAAGCACAATCTGCGAGCCTGTTTCTTGCATTATGCTAAGCAGCGAAATCTCATCAAGCTGAAATTTAGCAAAAATTCCAAATGGAAGCACGCCGCAGGGCAAACTCACGCCCGAAATCTCGCCAAAGCTTGCCTCATGGGCAAGAAGCGGAATTTTGCCGGCGTAGAGTTTTGCCATTTGGCTAATCGCAATCGGTGGCTGTTTTGCCGAGCTAATCGCGCCTGTGGGGCAGACGCTCACGCACCTACCACAGGCTATGCAATCGATATGCGAAATTTCAAGCTTGCGATTTTGCTCATCTTTCAAAAGTGCCACGCTAGGGCAAACCTCCACGCATTTGGCGCACAGCTCCACTCTCCTGCCCTCGTATTGACAGAGGTTTGCGTTAAATGAAATGTTGTTTTTATAAGTGTAAATCGGCGATTTTTCGGATACGAGAGCTAAAATTTCATCATCATTTAACCCTGCGATTTCATAGCAACCACTTTGGCGAAGTTGATAGCTTTTTGCATTTTCTACTAAGAAAAAATCGGCCTCGACCTCGTATTCATCGGTATTACTTAGCACGCTTACACTCAAATCGCCAATCCCACCATAGACGAATTTCACCTCAGCGTGCCTTAGGCAAATCACCTTAAATCCAGCGTTTTTGAGCGCATTTACACTGCTTTTGCGCTCATTATCGCTTACGAAAATTATATTTTTCCCCACTGGTTTTTGATAGGCATTATCCGCGCCATAATCAAACATCACCGCCTTTGCTTCGTATAAAATTTCGACATTTCTAGCGATTTGAAGCATTTCATCGTTTGTGGAATTTATATAAAAATTTATCTCTGGCGCGTAAATTTCAGCCTTTAAGCTAGGCGAATTTGCCACGACAAAGTGTTTTTCGCTATCAGTGCAAACCTCTATGCTATCGCCTAAAATGGCCTCTTTTACGCCCACTGGGCTAAATCCGTATTCGCTCATTTTCTATCCTAAAAACAAAATTCGCATTTTTTACACTCATTTTCTAAACAATCGTTAAATATAAATTTAAACTAAACATAAGTTAAATTTGTAATTTTTTTGGCATGTTAAATTTTAATAAAAATAGTGATAAAAATAGTCCGTAAAAACAAAATTTATAGGATTTTTAAATGCAAATCAAACTTCCCAAAGTCGATAAAATCGCAAATAGCGCGGAATTTCACGGACTTTTGAAGGCCGTGGTTTTGCGGATTGCAAAAGAGGTCATAAACGAATTTCGAACCAGCCTAGTAAATGGCGAAAATTCGTGCGCTAGCGAAGAGCAAATCATCGCGCAAATCAAATCCCGCTACGAAAAATTCGCAAATCTCGCACTTCGTCCGCTTATCAACGCAACCGGCGTCGTGCTTCACACAAATCTCGGTCGTAGCGTGATTTCGCCTGAAATTTTATCTCGCGCGCAGGGGGCGATTTGCGCCTATTCTAACCTCGAATTCGACCTAGATAGCGGGACGCGCGCCAATCGCTACGATTATACTAGTGCGCTTTTGGCTGAGCTTTTTGGTTGCGAGAGCGCACTTGTGATAAATAACAACGCAGCGGCTGTGTTTTTGGTGCTAAATACCTTTGCTAGGGGGCGCGAAGTCGTGGTAAGTCGTGGTGAGCTAGTCGAAATCGGCGGAAGTTTTAGGGTAAGCGAAGTCATGGCGAACTCTGGGGCGATTTTGCGTGAGGTTGGCACCACAAATAAGACTAAAATTTCGGATTATCAAAACGCCATAAACGAAAATACGGCAGTTTTGATGAAAATTCATCGTTCAAATTTTGAAATTTCAGGTTTCACGCAAAGTGTGGAAATAGGCGAAATTTCGCGTTTAGCAAAATTTGCGAGCGAGAAAAAGGCTGAATTTTACGAGAAAAAAGAGCTAGAATTTAAAATTTGCGAAGAGGAAAAATTTAACGAAATCATTGATTATTACGATCTTGGAAGCGGGAGCGTAAATGATTTAGGCGCGAATTTAGCTAAAAACGAGCCAAAAATTGGCGAAATTTTAGGCTCTGGGGCTAGGCTGATTAGTTTTAGCGGGGATAAACTTTTTGGAAGCGTGCAGTGTGGAATTATACTAGGCGAGAAATCCTTAATCGAAAAACTGCGCAAAAATCAGCTTTTGCGAATGCTTCGCGCTGATAAAATCACACTTGCGATTTTAAACGAAACGATTAAGGCTTACATCAATAAAGAATTTTCGCTAATTCCTACGATTGATCAAATTCATCTGCCCATTAGCGAGCTTGAAAGGCGCGCGCAGGGTGTTTTGGACGCGCTAAAAAACACTAAATTTCAAGCAAGCCTTATTCGCACAAAAACCTTTGTGGGTGGCGGAAGTCTGCCTTGCAAAAACTACGATAGCGTCGCTTTGGTGCTTAGCCAAAACGCTAGCCCAGAGGAAATTTCGGCGAAATTTAGGGCGCGTGGGATTATCGGGCGCATTGAAAATGATAAATTTTTGCTTGATTTTCGCGCCATTTTAAAGCACGATTTGCAAAAACTAATAAAAATTTTAAAGGAAATGTATGAATAGCGTCATAATCGGCACAGCAGGGCATATCGATCATGGCAAAACCGCACTTATAAAGGCGCTAAATGGCGTTGATGGCGACAGATTGGCAAGCGAGATTGAGCGCGGAATCACGATTGATTTAAGCTTTTCAAATTTAAAATCAAAAAACGCAAATATCGCATTTATCGATGTTCCGGGACACGAAAATTTAGTTAAGACTATGATTAGCGGGGCGTATGCGTTTGATTGCGCGCTTTTAATTGTCGCTAGCGATGACGGGCTAATGCCCCAAAGCAGGGAGCATATCGAAATTTTATCGCTTTTAGATGTAAAAAGCGTGGTTTTGTGTATCACAAAGTGCGATCTCACGGACAGCTCGCGCCAAAGCGAAGTTAAAAAAGAGTGCGAGGAATTTATAAGCAAATTTTCAAATTTGCAAATTTTAAATACATTTTTCCTAAGCGCAAAGACAAATTTAGGCATTGACGAGCTTAAATCTTATCTATTTAACATAAAGCCAAAACCGCGCAAAAATGGGGGAATTTTGCACTATTATATAGATAGAATTTTTACTTTAAAAGGCATTGGCACGGTGGTAACTGGCTCGCTTATTAGCGGCACGATTTCGCGTGGCGAAAAGCTTCTTTGCGCAGATTGTGGCAAAATTTTAAGCGCCAAAAGCCTGCAAATCCACGACACCGACACGCAGGTTGCGTATGCACCAAACCGCGTAGCAATCGCACTTGATGCTAAAACTAACGAGTTAGAGCGAGGCTATATCCTCACTAAAAAGGGCTTTTTTAGGGGATTTAACGAAGCCGATACGCTCTTTCGTGGCAAAATAGCGCATGGAGAGGATGTGAGCTTTTGTGTGGGCTCAAAGCAAACGCCGGCAAAAGCGCGCATTATCAAAGAGCTTGATAGTGGCGAATTTTTGATAAATTTCAAATTTGAAAAAACTATGTTTTTGAAATTTGACGAGCCATTTGTCTGCTTGGCAAACTCTCGCGTGTGTGGTGGCGGAAGAGTGCTAAATGCGGTCATCGAGCCACTAAAAAAGGCAAATAAGGCAGAGTTTTTAACAGCACTTTTGCACAAAAATTTCAAAAAAGCCTTTGAAATTTTAAGCAAATTTCACCGCCACGGATTTGGGCTGTTTTCGGCGTATCAGAGATTTGATATGGATTATGATAGCGCAAAAGCGATTGCTAAGACGATACCAAATACATATTTTGACGAAGCGACGCTGTGCGTGTATGATAATAGCGCGATTGGCGATATCAAAGAGCTGATTAAATTTATCATAGACAAAAACCCGCACGCTGTATTTTCCCCAACCTCAATCGCCCTAAAACTCTCTTGGGCTAGCGAAAGCTTAGCCTCCCTCGTGCTTAGCGAGCTAGAAAGGGCCAGCGTGATAGAAAAAACTGGTGGCGTGTATATCAAAAAAGGGGCGAATTTACAGGATTTAAAACAGAGCTTGGAGGGCAAAATTTTTGACATCATCAAAAAAGGAGGAATCGCCCCGCTTGCGCCGTATAATATCTACGAAATGCTCGATATCGACCGTGTCAGTGGCGATGACGCTCTGAAAAAACTAACATATTCTAAAAAGGTAGTTCGCCTAGCGCACAATCTATTTGTGGAGGCTGGAAATTTAAGCCAGATTATCAAAAAGCTTTATGATTTGATAAAAGAAGCTGGTTTTGCCGATGTAGCAAATGTCAAAGAGAGGCTAAATTTAAGCAGGAAATTTGCGATTTCTTACCTAGAATACCTCGATAATCTAGGCGATATCATCACAATCGATAATAAACGCTACTTAAAAAAATAAGTTATTTACAAATTTTGGCTAAAATCGTTGGATTTTTTAAAAAAGGAAGAAAATGAAAAAAGTTTTACTTTTCTCGCTTGCGGGCGCGCTAAGCCTAAATGCCGCGCTTAGCGATAGCGAAATTTTATCTATGTATGGCGGTTTGCCAGCAAATTTAAAAATCAGCGTGGCTGAGCGTATGCCAGTAGAGGGGCTAAAAGATATCCAAGCTGTGATTTTGAAAATTTCAAATGGCGAAATTTCACAAGAAGAGGTGATTTTCACTAGTGGAGATTTGGTTTTAATGGATGTAATCGACCCTAAAAAACAGATTCTTTACAAAGACCAAATCAAACAATCTAGACTTTCAAAAGGGGTAGCAAGCGTCTATAAAAGCGAAAGCAAAGACAATATCATTACCCTTGGAAATGACCCTAAAAAGCCAACCTTGCTAATGCTAACTGACGCTGAGTGTCCGTTTTGTCGTAGAGAACTAGCCGAAATCGAGCGAACGATTAAAAGCAACAATGTCGAAATCATAATGACATCAGTGCATGGAGATAGCGGTCATGCCAAATCAGCGCTGATTTACAAAGAGGTCAAATCAGCCAAAACTGACGCCGAAAAAATCGCTGTTTTGCGCAAATACTATGCCGAAGATAACAAAGCAAACGCTTCAAGCGTAAGCCCAGAGGAACTAAAAGGCGCAAAAACTATCGCCGATAAATACTTCTCATCTGGCCTAAATTCAGTGCCATTTATCATCGAAACTTCGAAATTAAAATAAATTTCAAAATTTATACTTCAAATTCCACGCTAAATTCGCAAATTTAGTGTGGAGTAAATTTCAAAATTTCATTAAAATTTAAATTTTGGAAATTTTAAAATTTCCAAAATTTTGGGTAGATTATTTAGATTTTTTTGTAGAATTTGTAGGGTTTAGGTTGCGATCTATTATGCGGACATTGGCGTTAGAGCGGATTCTATCGTTAAATTCCTCGACCATTTTTTTGCGTTTGTTAGTAACATAGGCTTCGATTGCCTTTTCTTGCACGCTTTCGAAATCAGCCGTTTGCACGCCCTTTTTGTCATTGACATAAAACATCTCATATCCGTTTGCCGTAGGGATAACTGGCGAGAATTTACCCTTATCCACGCTAGTTACGATATATTTTAGCCCAGCGTCCATTTGGCTAGATTTTAGCGTGCCACGCATGACATACACATTGCCAGGGCGGGCGTTTGGATTGCGTTTGATAGGATTAAGAGCGCTTTCTGTTTTAGCGATATAGCGAGTTAGCGTAATGCTATCAAAGGTCGTGAATAAAGACGGATTTTGCTCGTAAAATCTACGGACATTTTGTGGCGTTACGGTGCGTTGCACATCGGCAAAAAGTGGCCCATAGAGCTTTTCTTCTAAAATTCCTCGACGCACATTTTCTCTAAATGCCTCTTCTGACATTTTTTGCTGTTTTAGCGCCTTTTGTAGCTGTTCTAGGCTAAGTTTGTTCTGCTCGGCAATCATTTTTATGCGGTTATCGATTTCGGCTGGGCTTACGGTGATTCCTCTGCGCTTAATCTCAGAATCTTGCAATTTTTGCTTGATTAAAATTTCCATTGCAGCTTGCGGGCTGGCACCTGTGGCCTTTTGGACTCTGGCTAATTCGTAATTCGTAATCGGCTCATTTTCTACGACAGCCACGACGCTATTTACGACATTTGCGTTCAACGCGCCAAAACCTAAAAGTGCAACAACGGCTAGTTTTTTTATCATTTTCAACCTTTATTTAGTCTTTTTGCTTTATAATCCCACGATTATAACATTAAAAAGTAAAATTTTAAAAAGGAAATTTATGATTGTAACTCGTTTCGCACCAAGCCCGACAGGGTATTTGCACATCGGCGGATTAAGAACTGCGCTGTTTTCATACCTATACGCAAGAGCAAATAACGGCAAATTCTTGCTTCGCATTGAAGATACGGATTTAAAAAGAAATTCGGTAGAGGCTGCAAAAGCTATCGAAGAGGCATTTAAATGGTGCAGTCTAGACTACGACGGCGAAATCGTCTATCAAAGCTCACGATTTGATTTATACAAAGAATATGTCCAAAAGCTCCTTGATGAGGGCAAAGCATACAAATGCTATATGAGCAAGGCTGAGCTAGACGCGCTAAGAGCCGAGCAAGAAGCCAGAAAAGAGCGCCCAAAATACGATAATAGGTATCGCGATTTCACAGGCACACCGCCGGTTGGTATCGAGCCAGTAATCCGCATAAAATCGCCACTTGACGGCACGATTGAGTTTAGCGACGGAATTAAGGGCGATATGAAATTCGAAGCCAAAGACATTTTAGACGATTTTATCATCGCTAGAAGCGACGGCACACCGACTTATAATTTCACGGTCGTTATAGATGACGCACTAATGGGCGTTACAGACATCATCAGAGGCGACGATCACCTATCAAATACCCCAAAACAAATCGTGCTTTATAACGCACTTGGATTTAAGGTTCCGAAATTTTACCATGTCGCTATGATAAATGGCTCTGACGGCTCAAAACTCTCTAAACGCCACGGCGCGACAGATGTCATGGAATACAAAAAAATGGGCTATTTGCCACAGGCTCTGCTAAATTTCTTAGTCCGCCTTGGCTGGTCGCATGGGGACGATGAAATTTTTAGCATGGACGATATGAAAAAACTCTTTAATCCTAATAATATCGGCAAAAGTGCAAGCACATTTAACCAAACCAAACTTGATTGGCTAAATGCGCATTACATTAAAAATTTAAGCGTTACAGAAGCCTGCGCCCACCTGCTAGAATTTGGCGTAGATATAGTAAATCACCCTAAAAAAGAGCTTATCATTGATCAATACAAAGAGAGGGCAAAAACCATAGCCGAAATGGCGAACGGAATCGCAACCTTAATCAATCCTTTAAAAATTTATGATGAAAAAGCGTATAAAAAGTTTATCAACGAAAATTCGATAGCCTTACTCGCAAAATTCCAAGAAATTTTAACCTCAAATTTCGTTGCAAGCGAAATCGAGGCGAAGACAATGGAATTTTTGGAGGCAAACGAAGTGAAGCTAAAAGATTTAGCCCAACCTTTGCGAGTCGCCATAACAGGAACGAGCGTAAGTCCGTCGATATTTGAAATGATTGAAATTTTAGGTAGCGACGAGGTTAAAGCTAGAATTTCTAGCTTATTACAGAAAGGAATTTAAATGGCACAAAATGATTTGAAAGAAAGGGCATTAGAGTATCATATCGGTGGAAAAATCGGCATAAATGTCAAAACCCCATGCGCTAAACCAGAGGATTTGACCCTAGCATACACGCCGGGTGTGGCCGAGCCTTGCAAGGTGATTGAGGCCGATAATGAGCTAGCATACAAATACACCAACAAATCAAATCTTGTCGCAGTTATCACAAACGGAACGGCCGTTTTAGGGCTAGGAGATATAGGCGCAATCGCAGGAAAGCCAGTAATGGAAGGAAAAGCGGTTTTGTTTAAAAAATTTGCTGGCGTAGATGCCTTTGATATCGAAATCAACGAAACAGACCCTAAAAAAATAGTCGAAATTTGCAAGGCTATCTCGCCGACATTTGGTGGAATAAATTTAGAGGATATCAAAGCTCCTGAGTGCTTTGAAATCGAAAAAGAGCTACAAAATGCCGTCGATATCCCTGTCATGCACGATGATCAGCACGGCACAGCGATGATTACAGGTGCTGGATTAATCAACGCAGCCTACATCAGTGGCAAAAAAATCGAAGATATGAAAATCGTAGTCTCAGGAGCAGGTGCAGCAGGTATTGCGTGCGCGAAACTCTATAAAAGCCTTGGCGCAAAAAATGTAATTATGCTTGATTCAAAAGGCGTAATTCATACTGGCAGAAACGATTTGAACCCGCAAAAAATGGAATTTGCTATCGACACAAACGATAGAAGCCTAGCAGATGCGATGAGGGGGGCTGATATGTTTCTTGGCCTTAGCAAACCAGGCGTCGTAACAGCCGAAATGGTAAAATCAATGGCGCCAACGCCGATAATCTTCGCTCTGGCTAACCCTGTGCCTGAAATCTACCCAGATGAGGTGCATGCCGTGAGGGACGATGCGATCGTAGGCACTGGCAGAAGCGACTTTGCTAACCAAATCAACAATGTTTTGGGCTTCCCTTACATTTTCCGTGGTGCGCTAGATGTAAAGGCCAAAAAAATCACCGAAAATATGAAACTAGCCGCTTCTCGCGCTATGGCAGAGCTAGCCCGCGAGCCAATCCACCCAGATGTGCTAAAAATGCTAGGCAAAAAGGATTTGAAATTTGGACGAGATTATATTATCCCAAATCCATTTGATCCACGCGTTTTTGCTATCATTTCAGCTGCTGTTGCAAAAGCTGCCGTAGATGATGGCGTAGCAAGAGTAAGCAATTTCGATTTCGAGGCTTACAAAAAATCTTTACAATCAAAATAATCGAAATTTCCCGTTTTTCGGGAAATTTCAAAATTTAAGGTATCAAAAAAATGCAAAATTTCGAAAATTCATCAAATTTAGCCCTACTTACTGATTTTTATCAACTCACAATGATGCAAGGATATTTTTTCTTAAAACCGCACGAAGTCGCAGTTTTTGATATGTATTACCGCAAAAACCCATGCAGTGGCGGTTACGCGATATTTTGCGGTATGAGCGAAGTGGTGGATTATATAGAGAATTTGCATTTTAGCAGTGATGATATAGCGTATTTGCGCTCGCTTGGGAGTTTTAAGGAGGAATTTTTAGCCTACCTTGAAAATTTTAAATTTAGTGGTGAAATTTACGCTGTCGATGAGGGCGAGGTCGTATTTCCACACGAGCCACTAATCCGCGTCAAAGCAAATATAATCGAGGCGCAGTTAATCGAAACTGCGATTTTGAACACCATAAATTTCCAAACCCTAATCGCTACCAAAAGCTCGCGCATAAATTTCAGCGCAGGAGAGGGTAGCGTAATGGAGTTTGGGCTTCGCAGAGCGCAGGATAAAAGTGCTGCGATTTTTGGCGCAAAGGCCGCTATAATAGGCGGTTGCGTGGCTACTTCAAATGTTTTGGCTGCCAAAATTTTTGACATACCAGCTATCGGCACGCACTCTCATGCGTGGATTGGAAGCTTTCCTAGCGAAATCGAGGCCTTTCGCGCTTACGCCAAAATTTACCCAGACTCCGCGCTTTTGCTCGTCGATACCTACGATACACTAAATTCTGGCGTGCCAAATGCGATTAAGGTTTTTGAAGAACTTCGCGAACAAGGTCACAAACCGCTTGGAATCCGCATTGATTCTGGCGATTTGGAGTATCTGACCAAACAATCTCGCAAAATGCTTGATAACGCTGGATTTAAGGATGCCAAAATCACAGCCAGCAACGATTTGGACGAATACGCGATCGATCAGCTCAAACTTTTTGACGCTAAAATCGATAGCTGGGGCATTGGCACGAGATTAATCACAGGTGGCGATAGTTCAAGCCTTGGCGGCGTTTATAAGCTAAGTGGTATCGAAAAAGAGGGCGAAATTTTGCCAAAGATTAAAATTTCAAACGACCCACGCAAGATAAACAACCCCGGCTACAAGCAGTTTTTCAGGCTCTATGACAGAGATAGTGGCATGGCACTAGCGGATTTAATCACGCTTGAAAATGAAAGTATCGATGAAGGCGCACCGCTTGAAATCTTCCACCCACTCTACACCTACAAGCGCAAAAAACTCGAAAATTTCAGCGCAAAGGCTATGTTAAAGCCTGTGTTTGTCCATGGTAAATTTGTCGGCGAGAAAAAATCCGTCATGCAAATCGCCGAATTTTCGCGCAAGGCCAAGGCGAAATTTTGGTGCGAATACCTGCGAAATATCCACCCGCAAACCTACAAAGTAGATTTATCGGCTAGGCTTTGGGAGACGCGAAAATCGCTGATTGATGAAATCAATGCAAATTTAGGCAAATCGTAGAAAATAGTAAAGTTTTATTTACTTTTAAAATAAAAATTTTGACTATAATTGCGCGTTTGCAAGATTTCTTGCGTAAAATTTCATTTTAAAAGGATAGAAAATGAGCAAAATTCTCTCATGCGCGGCTGCACTTTTACTTTTGGCAGGTTGCGCCTCAAAGCAGCTTCGCCAATCCCCAGAGGACGCGATTAACGAGCAAAACCACACCGCTGCAACTGCCAAAATGGAAGTGCTAAATTTCAAAACCGAAAATGGCAAAAAACTAAGCCTAGCTTCAAACGATTTGTTTGATACAGCGGTTTTGACTGATAGCGAGGGCAAAACTCACAACCTAACTCGCCAACGCTCAGCTAGCGGAATTTACATGGAAAATGACAAAGGCGTGAGTATCCACTTCAAAGAGGGTGGCGAGGGCATAGTCGAGTTTAGCAAATACAACTCACTCTCAATCTCACAAGCCGATTAATCCAAATTTTGCCACCTCTTTGGTGGCAAAATTTATTAGTTTTATTAATTTTAAAATTTTAACTTTTTCTTACAAAAATAGTAATATAATTTACGAATTTTAAAATAGGAATATGGATGCGATTTGGCAAGATAGATTATTTAAATTTACTCCCTTTTCATGTGTATTTAAAATCTCTACCTTTGCCAGCGCATACCAAAAAATTCATAGAACTCAAAAAAGGTGTCCCTAGCAAGCTCTGTCGCGATTTGCGCGCAATGCGTGTCGATGCGGCCGTGATTTCTAGCATAGAATCCCGCCACAAAAAATACTCCACCCACCCTCTTGGCATAGTCGCCCAAAAAAAGGTAAAAAGCGTGCTCGTGCGCAAAGCTAGCACCCCGCGCCTAGATCCAGCCTCGATGAGCTCAAATATGCTCTCGCGAATTTTAGGCATTAATGGCGAGGTCATCATCGGTGATAACGCACTGCGTGCGATTTTATCGCAAGGGGAGGAGAAATTTTACGATTTGGGCGAAATTTGGCACAAAAACACAAATTTGCCATTTGTTTTTGGAATTTTATGCTCGGTTAAAAATCACGAAATTTACGCCAAACTTACCGAGGCGTTTTTACGCACTAAGGTCAAAATCCCACAATATATCCTCATCAAATACGCTAGAAGCAGAGGAATTGCTGAAAAAGACATCTTAGAATACCTCCAACTCATAAGCTACAAAGTCGGCGCGCGCGAGAGGCGCGCACTTAAAATTTTCCTAAAAAAAGCAAGCAAATTTAATTATAAACCAATTTAAGGAGGAGATATGAATAGTTATGTGGCAGGGTTGTTAAACAACCTAAAAGAGCAAAATCCAGGCGAAGAAGTTTTTATACAAGCAGCGACTGAAATTTTCAACTCTCTTGCTCCCCTAATCGAGCGCGAAGAAAAATACACAAAACACAGAATTTTAGAGCGAATCACCGTGCCAGAGAGAAGCCTAAGCTTTCGCGTAGTCTATACAAACGATCGTGGCGAGCCTTGCGTGCATACGGGATACCGCGTCGAGTTTAACTCAGCACTTGGCCCATACAAAGGTGGCCTTAGATTTCACCCTAGCGTAAATATGGGTGTTTTGAAATTTTTAGGTTTCGAGCAAATTTTCAAAAATTCACTCACAGGCGTTAATATCGGCGGCGGCAAAGGTGGCGCAAATTTCGATCCAAAAGGCAAAAGCGACGGCGAGATTATGAGATTTTGCCAAGCATTTATGTTAGAGCTTCACAGACTTATTAGCGAAAATACAGATGTCCCAGCCGGCGATATCGGCGTGGGCGGTAGAGAGATCGGCTATATGTATGGCGCATACAAAAAAATCACTCGTAGATTCGACGGAGCCTTGACTGGAAAAGGCCTAGCATGGGGCGGAAGCCTAGCTCGCACGCAAGCCACAGGATATGGCTCAGTGTATTTCGCACAAGAAATGCTAGCTAAAAAAGGCGAAGCGCTTCGTGGCAAAGTCTGCGCAATCTCAGGTGCTGGAAATGTGGCAATATACACAGTCGAAAAACTATATCAACTAGAAGCCAAACCAGTTACCGTTAGCGATTCTACCGGCTTTATCTACGATCCAGATGGTATTGATTTAGCACTTCTAAAAAAGCTAAAAGAGGAGCTTAGAGTAGGACTAGCTGAATACACCAAAGAGCGCAAAAACGCTAAATTTACCCCAGTTAGCGAGTATCCAGAGGGTAGAAACGGCGTATGGAGCGTCAAATGCGACGCAGCCTTCCCAAGCGCTACACAAAACGAGCTAAGCTTAGAGGACGCCAAAACCCTATACGCAAACGGATGTCGCCTTGTATGCGAGGGGGCAAACATGCCTAGCACGCTAGCTGCGATTGATTTTATGTTAGCTCAAAAAGACTTTTTATTTGGCCCTGCAAAGGCAGCAAATGCTGGTGGCGTGGCGACAAGTGGCTTAGAAATGATGCAAAATGCGCAACTTGAATCATGGAGTTTCGAGGAGGTCGATGGCAGATTACACGAGATTATGAGGCATATCTTCCGCACTAGCTATGAAACTTCGAAAGAATTCGGCGATGAGGGCAACTTAGTTCTTGGCTCAAATATCGCAGGCTTCCGCAAAGTAGCCGATGCAATGATAGATCAAGGCTATGTTTAATAGCTAAATTTCGCTAGGATTTCCCTAGCGAAATTTGAAATTTTAAAATTTAATGCTCAATTTTATTGCTTAAAAGCGTAGCGATAGATTTCGTGCGTTCGTTCGAATTTAGCGCGATTTGTATGCTCATAGTAAGTGGCACAGCCAAAAACATACCCCCCACACCAAAGACAAATCCCCAAAGAAGAAGACCTCCAAGCACGCTTAGTGTCGAAAGCCCCAACCCCTCGCCCATGAAGCGCGGTTCGATGATATTTCCGATGACGACATTTACGATGAGATAGATCGCCACGACCCAAATACTCACGCTTAAATCCATTGTCGCCAAGGTTACAAAAAGTGTCGGAAAAACGGCGATTATAGAGCCGATTGTAGGGATATAATTTAGCATAAAGGCTACTATCCCCCAAAGCGCAGCATACGGCACGCCAAGTAGCCACAGACAAAGCCCGATTAGCGCGCCTGTCGTGGCACTTGAAATCGTTTTAATAAGTAGATATTTTTTCAGGCTTGGGGCAAATTTTTTCATAAATTTATGCATACCGCGGTTGCGTGCGGAAAAATATTTGATTTTCGCATCGATTACCGAGCTTTCAAAGACCATAAACGAGACCAAAATAAAGACAAAAAACCCGGTGCTTACAATTCCGCCTGTTTTTTTCGCCACAGCTGTCGCGCGAGATACCATTTCAGAGGGCTCAGCACCAAGACTAGCTAGGTCAAAATCAATGCCGTAATTATTCAACCGCTCTTGCGCGCCACCTAGAACTTGATTAAATTTCGCCCCCAGCTCTGGTAACTGCGCCGAAAACTCTCTGACCGCCTTAAATACGATATCGCCCATAAATCCCATAACGCCAAGAAATCCCAAAACCACAATCAAAAAGCTAAACAATCGCCCTACGCGCAATTTTTGGATAGATAACATTAGTGGCGAAATCAAAACCGTGATAAAAATCGCTAGCAAAAACGGCACGATAATCGAGCCAGCAGCTTTAAGTCCTGCTATGATTATCACCACGCAAGCAGCCGAGATTAGGGACATTTGAAGTTTCATTGTAATCCTAAATTTTGAAATTTGTTCTATATTTTAATAAAAATTTGTAAATTTTAGATTTTTTGCAAAGTGGAATTTACCCGTAAATTTCACGGGTAAATTCGGCTAAATTTAATCAGCGCACACCGCGTTTGGCTGGATTCTCGTCTCGCCAGAGTATGATGAAATCATCAACGCTTCGCCATTAGCATACTGGCACACGCGACCTGCTTGTGTCGAGCTTTTAAGCGATTTGCCCTCTTTGTATGTGATTGTCACAGCATCAATTACCTTGGTATCGCTTACCATCGATCCTGCTCCTGCTCCTAGCACGCCACCTATCGCGCCACCAGCCACAGCTCCGCCTGTTTCGTGGCGACCGCCCATTTTATGACCTAGCACAGCTCCGCCCACAGCGCCTACTACGCCACCTGCGGCTTGGGCTAGGCGTTTGTTTTCGGTATTATCGACCCTGACCTTAGCTGGGACAATTGAGAGAATTTGGATAGTTTTGGCGTTTTGTTCTTGGTTTAATCCATGCTCGTCATAGACATCAGGTCCCAAAGTTTCCGATTTGTTAGAGCAACCACTAAGCGCAATCATCGCAGCTACGCTAAAGCTAAGTAGAGATTTTTTCATTAAAACTCCTTTAAAATGAGATAAAATGCGAGGATTATACACTCCCGTGGTAAATTTATTTTAATCATATATTAAATTTGGCTAAATTTTGCTATTACAAATTTAAGCCTAAATCGTTATAATTCTTGCAAAATTTAAAAAAAGGAAATTTATGAGAAAATTTCTAGTTTTGGCTAGTCTTTTGGTGCTTTTAGCGGGGTGCGGGGAGGAGAAAAAAAAGAGAAAACAGCGCTTAGCAAACACGAAAAAAAATGATTCCATAGAGCTAGAAATTTCGCGCGAATTTGACAAAATCGCCGCCGCAAACTCCGCAACACCGACAAAACCTATAAATTCTACCACGCTAGCCGTGCCTAATACGCCAGCTGTTTTTGATGCGAGCAAAGATGGCTTGGGTGAAATTGCAAGCGCGCCAGAGAGGTTAGAAGCGTCAAATTTCGCGCAAGAAAAAAGCGCGCCGAGTGTTTCAAACAAGCCAAATACAAAAAATCTCGCGCCAAGTGAGCCCGAGACGGCAGAGGCGCCAGCCACTTCCACGCAAACGATAATTTTATCGGCTCCAAGCCAAAATAAAAGCGCACAAGAAAACGCCGATAAATGCCAAAACGCCGAAACTATCGCGCTAATCAAGGCTAGCAAAAAGGATTTGCCATACAAAAACGGCGTTGTGATTTATAGCGACATAACCTGCCAAGACAATCTTTTGACGCACTACTATGAATTCGATCTTCCGCCAGATGCAATGGAAAAAATCAGCCAAATCGAGGATAAATTGCGCTCGAATTTGGTTTTGAAAAGTGGCGAGCTTTTGGAGCTTTACTGCAAGGCCGAGGAGCTAGCCGAATACAGAGATAACGAAATCGCCATGGAGTGGCGCTACACCCTGCCCGTGATTGATGCTAACCTAGCTTCTATCGTAATTTCGCCAAGCGATTGCAAATAAAATTTAGTGAAATTTAGCCAAATTTTGAAATTTGGCTAAATTTTGGATTATCTATTTAATAGTTTTTTTGCTTCGTTTGCGACATTTAGATCGCTAAAACCAAAAAGTTTGAATAGCTCGCCAGCTGGTGCGCTCTCGCCAAAGCTCTTCATACCTAAAATTTCATCAGCGAATTTATACCATTCTAGCGCACTTGCGGCCTCGACGGCTAGGACTTTGCCTTTGAAAATTCTAGCCCTATATTCTTCGCTTTGTTCGCACAAAAGCTCAAAACAAGGCGCACTGACGACATTTGCTCTGATATTTTCGCTTTGTAAAAGCGCGGCGGCTTTTAGGCAGATTCCTACTTCGCTACCGCTAGCTACTAGCGTGATATCGGCGTTTTCGCACTCTTTGATTAAATACGCGCCGTTTTTTGCCTCACCAAATACAGCCTTTGGCAAAGCCTCTAAGCCTTGGCGCGAGCAAACAAAGGCAGCAGGGGCGTTTGTGGCAAGTGCTGCGCGCCAGCACTCTACATTTTCGTTGCCGTCAGCCGGACGGAAGGTGTAGAAATTCGGCATTGCGCGGAAGGTTGAGAGTTGCTCGATTGGCTCGTGAGTCGGGCCGTCCTCGCCTACGCCGATACTATCGTGAGTGAAAACAAAATAGTGCCTTAGGCTCATAAGTGCCGCCATTCTAGCGCTATTTTTGAGATAGTCGCTAAAAATAAAAAATGTCGCAGAAAATGGGATAAACAGCCCGTATCTGGCAATAGCGTTGTTTATCGCAGCCATTGAGTGTTCGCGGATCCCGAAGTGGAAATTTTTGCCATACGGGAAGTCGCCAAAGCCTTTAAGCTCTGTTTTATTCGACGCTGCCAGGTCTGCGCTTCCGCCTATGAAGCTAGGAAGCGCGGCCGCAATTGCGTTTAAAATTTTGCCATTGCTATCGCGTGTAGCGACCTTTTGACCGCTAAAATCAGGGAATTGTATAGCGTCAAAATTTGGATTTTGAAGTGAGTTTAATAAATTTTTCTTCTCTGCGCTTAAATTTGCGATTTTTTCGTTCCATAGTTTCTCAGCCAAATCGCCCTTTTCTACGGCTGCGCGAGTGGCGAAAAGCACATCTTCGCTCACGCTAAAACTCTCGTCCGGATTAAAGCCCAGTGCCTCTTTGGCTCTTTTTATGAGATCCTCACCCAAAGGTGCGCCGTGAGTTTTGTGGCTACCTTCTAACTCTAATGCGCCCTTGCCGATAGCGGTATTTGCGATGATTAGGTATGGTTTGGTTTTGTTTTTGGCCTCATCTAGGGCAAATTCGATTTGATCGAAATTGTGTCCGTCTATGCGAGCCACCTCGAAGCCTTGGGCTTCGAAGCGAACCTTGATATCCTCGTCCCACGCAATCGAAGTTGAGCCATCAATTGTAATTTTGTTGCTATCGTAGATAATGACGAGATTATCTAAGCTGTGGCAACCTGCCAGCGCGCATGCTTCGTAGCTGATACCTTCCTCTAAATCGCCGTCCCCACAAAGGCAATAAATTTTATGATCGATTACCTTTGTGTTTTCGTCATTTAGCAAATTTGCAGCGTATTTTGCCGCCATTGCAAAGCCCACAGCGTTTGCTACGCCTTGACCTAGCGGACCTGTGGCGATTTCTACGCCAGGGGTTGTGATTTCTGGGTGACCTGGGGTTTTGGAGTGGAGCTGACGGAAATTTTTCAAATCTTCCAGCGCGATATCATAGCCACTCAGATATAGATAGCTATACACCAAAGCACTTGCATGACCGCCGGAAAACACGAGGCGATCGCGGTTTAGCCAGTTTGGGTTTTTTGGATTATGCACTAGCTTTTCCATAAGCACGCTCATCACATCGCTTAGCCCCATAGGAGTGCCTGGGTGGCCAGAATTAGCCTTTTGGATCATATCCGCACTCAAAAATTTAATGGTGTTTGAAATTTTACTTCTCATTTTTATCCTTTCAGATATTTGTTTATCAAATTTGATACTAAATTTTGCAAATTTTCACTCTCGTCGCTCATACTTTCTTCGATTTGCGAAATGAGTGAGTTTTTATACTCTTTGGCGCGTTCGACGCCGAGTAAATTTGTAAAAGAATTTTTATCCCCATCGTGCATAGTAGGCTTTCCTGCGGTTTGGGAGCTTTGCGTAGCATCGATAATGTCATCTTGTATCTGAAAAGCTAGTCCCAAATTTAGCCCGACGCCATAAAATTTCCTTGCCTTTTCATCGCCCAAACCCGCAATAACAGCGCCTAATTCAAACGAAGCGGCTATTAGGGCGCCTGTTTTATGAAGGTGCAAAAATTTTAAATCTGATATTTCTAGGTGTTTTTTCTCAAAATAACAATCAATCGCTTGACCCAAAACCATGCCCGCCGAACCAGCATTTTTGGCTAAAATTTCAACACATTTTACCTTAATATCTGCGCTTAAATTTGACTTAGAAATCACCAAAAAAGCGTCAGTATTTAACGCGTCGCCCACGAGTATCGCTGTAACCTCATCGTATTTTTTGTGTATGGTTTGATGAGAGCGCCTAAAATCAGCATTGTCCATAGCGGGTAAATCATCATGGATTAGCGAGTATGTATGCACCATTTCTAGGGCTTTTGCGACAGGCAGGGCGTCTGCAAATTTATCTTTATTTGCAGCAGCGACCACGCCAAGAAGCAGTTGAGCGCGAAAATGCTTCCCGCCAGCACCCAACATATAATTTAACGCCTCTTCGAAATATGGGTGAAAGCTAGGCGCTTGAAGTGGGTTTTCGCGCAAATACTCTTTAAATTCCTTTAAAATTTCCATTTTTATTCCTAGTTCGCGCCAAATCCGCCTAGTCCGCCAAGACCACCTAGCATGGCAGTTGCGGCGTTTTTCTTTTCGTTTTCTATGAGTTTTACGGCGTCATTTATCGCTGAGATTAGCAAAATTTGCAAGCTATCTTTATCCTCCAAAAGGCTATCGTCGATCTCCACATCCAAAACCTCGCCAGCGCCGTTGATTTTGATAGCGACCATACCAGCGCCGACTTTGACGCTAAATTCTTTTTTGGCGTTTTCTTCTTGGATCTGCTTTGCCTTTTCTTGCATTTGCTCGATCATTTCGCCCATTTTAGAAAAATCCATTCCCTCAAACATCTCTTACTCCACAATCTCATTTTTTTCATTTACATGCACGATTTTTGGCCTAAATTTTTTCGCTTCCTCAGGTTTCATATCAGCATAACTTACGATGATTACCACATCGCCCACACAAACCTTGCGTGCAGCCGCGCCATTTAGGCAAATCTCGCCCTTTTTCTCGCCCTCGATGATATATGTGCTAAATCGCTCGCCATTGTTGATATTTAAAATTTCAACCTTTTGAAACTCAATCATGCCGCTGGCCTTCAAAAGCTCCCTATCAATCGTAATCGAGCCGACATAATTTAAATTTGCGTCCGTTACACGGGCTCTGTGAATTTTGCTTTGAAGCATTGTTATTTTCATTTTTGCTCCTTTAAAATCTCTAAAACGACATCTTTATCGCTAAATGGATATTTTACACCCTTTATCTCTTGGTATGTTTCATCGCCCTTGCCCAAAATCACGACCGCTTCGCCATTTTGCGCCAAATTTATCGCTTTTTTAATCGCCTCTTTTCGATCTGCAATTTTTATGATTTTTTCTTTATCTCGCATACCCTCTTCGATTTGGGCGATGATTTTTTGTGGATCTTCGCTTCGTGGATTATCGCTAGTGATGATTGCAAATTTAGCGAAATGCTCCACCATAGCCCCCATTAATGGGCGTTTTAGAGGATCTCTGTCGCCACCTGCGCCAAAAACCACGATTAGTTCGTTATCTTTGAGCGCATTTAGCACCTTTTCGATCCCATCTGGCGTGTGCGCGAAATCCACGATGACAAGGGGATTTTTAGCTACTACTTGCACCCTACCCTCAACACCTGCGAAATTTGACATTGCCTTTGCGATATCTTTTTCATTTTTATTAGTTAGCATTTTAACTGCGCCAAAGGCTGCTAGGGCGTTGTAAAGGTTAAATTCGCCGATTAATTCGCTAGAAATTTCAAACTCACCATTTGGAGTTTTTATCATAGCGTCGATTGCGCCTTTTACGCTGTAAGCTAGCACGCTAAAAGTGGCTGGATTTTTCACGCCATAAGTTAGGGCATTTTTTAGATTAAATTCGATATGGCCGTCGTCTTTGTTGATAAGCTTTGCGCTCTCATCGGCGAAAAACAAGCTTTTTACCGCGGCGTATTCACTCATAGTTTTATGATAATCCAAATGGTCTTGGCTTAAATTTGTAAAAATTTTAAGCGCGAAATTTAGCCCTTCAATGCGGTTTTGCGCGATTGCGTGAGAACTAACCTCCATGACGAAAAATTCGCACTTTTGTTTGGAGGCCTCCCACAAATAACTCATCGTTTTAAAAACAGAGCTTGTCGTAAGCCCCTTTTCATCGATTCTTTTATCGTTTATGAAAGCCCCCCTGGTGCCACACAGCCCCACAGAATACCCCAAATCCAAAAGCATAGAATAAATCAGTGCAGCGGTCGTGGTCTTGCCGTTGGTGCCGGTAATGCCTACGATTTTGATACTCTCATCAATCCCTAAAAGCGCCTTTGCTTCGCTAATAGAAATGATTTGTGCGCCGTTTTGCTCGGCTTGTGCGCTAAATTTGGCATTTGCGCTAGTTTGCACAAAATAGCACCCGCTCTCGCACTCGCCCGAATTATCGGTGATAAAACTATTTTTAATCCCTATTTTCATTTTTTATCTTTTTTATAATCTCATCTAGGCGCAAATCCCCAGCGAAATGCTCCGAACTCGCCTCGATATAATTAATGCAAATTTCATCAAATCCATTTGCAAGCAAATTTTGCAAAAACTCAATCATCTCGTCTTTGTTCTCAACCGCGATTTTTGACGAGAAAATCACGCTCTCAAAGACATTTTTGAAGCTTCCACTCTCCTTTACAGCGCGCATGAAATCTTTGTATAAAATCGCGTCTATCCCCTCTGCCTCATCTGAAAATTTCTTTGAAATTTCAGCATTTTTCTTAGCGATTTTTTCGTTAATTGAGTTTAAAATTCGAAACAAAACGCTAGGTTTTGGCTTAGGTTTTAGGGTGTAAAACTCATACAGCATCAAGGCCTCTTCTGGCTCGCTAAGCCCCAAATCGCAAAGCTCGATTAAAAACAAAAGCTCGTCGCTTGGTTTTTGCTCTTGCGCTAGGGCAAAAAATGTTTTAGCAAACTCAAATTTGCCAGATTTTAGGGCGTTTAGTCCTTTTGATTTATAGCTCAAAATTCTCGCCTTGTGGGATATTTACGACGCTAAGTTCTGGGTGGATATCCATACGAAGCTGTCTTTCTACGCCAAATTTCAGCGTCTGTCCGCTAGCAGCGCAACCATGACAATGTCCTGTTAGCGTGACATACACAACGCCGTTTTTAATGCCACGAAGCTCCATATCGCCGCCGTCGTTTTGTAGCATTGGGCGGATAGTATCGAGGCTAGCCTTGACAGGATTTAAAAGCTCTTCATCGCTAAATGGTATCATTAAATTTCCTTTAAATTCGCTCTTTAATTGCTTTTTGGCGCGTCTTTTGCCATGATTTTATCGTCTAGGGTTTGTAGATTGCTTAGGCTTTTTAGGTGGAAAAACGCTAGCTCCAAATAGCCTTTGCGTGCAAATTCAGCTAGTTTTTTATCATCTAGGCCCA
>NZ_JAOVTW010000006.1:0-100710 GCF_027737585.1 Campylobacter sp. JMF_14 EL1 | reverse complement strand
CCAGCCACAAATGCCTAAAATTCCGATTTTTTCTCTATCGACGAAGTCTTGCACGCCTAGATAATCCACGGCCGCGCTAAAATCTTCTGTGTTTATATCGGGGCTTGAAATGTCGCGCACATCGCCACCGCTCTCGCCTGTGAAACTTGGATCAAAGGCTAGGGTTACAAATCCTCGCTCGGCTAAGGTTTGTGCGTGAAGTCCGCTAGATTGCTCTTTGACTGCGCCATAAGGGCCAGAAATGGCGATTGCAGGGAGTTTGCCACTCATATTTTTTGGAGTGTATAAATCCGCAACGATTACAATTCCGTAACGATTTTTGAAGGCTACTTTTTTGTGATTTACTTTGTCGCTTTTTGCAAAGGTTTTATCCCACGCACTCACTACATTTTTTGGCATATCCGCTTCGCCTTTGGCACTTGCAGTGGTGGCTAAAATGGCTCCGAGAGCTAGTGAAATTAGGATTTTTTTCATATTTTCTCCTTGATTGAAATTTAGTGAGAAAATTTTAGCAAATTTAAGAAATTTTAGTTAGAAAGATTATCCAAATTTATTGCCTAATTCTGCAAATTTTAAAATTTATCTAGGGTTAAATTTTGAAATTTAACCCTAAAAATTTATAAAATTATCGCAAAAATTACGCCAAAGATGATTAGCGGGATATTGAAAAATATAAATGTCGGCACGCAGGTATCCCAGATATGGTTATGCTCGCCGTCGATGTTTAGCCCAGCAGTAGGGGCTAGTGTGCTATCGCTGGCTGGACTTCCAGCGTCCCCCAGACCTGCTGCCACACCGATGATAAAAATCGTCGCAGCCACGCTAAATCCAAGCTCGGCTGCCAAAGGACAATAAATCGTCGCGATAATCGGAATCGTGCCAAAGCTAGATCCGATTCCCATTGTTACAAGAAGCCCTATGCCTATCATTAGCACGGCTCCGCCGATTTTGCCACCGCTTAGGCTAGCCACTGCGCTTACTAGCTCGCCCACGCCGCCTGTTTCTTTGATAATCGTGCCAAATCCGCCAGCTACAAGCATCAAAAACGCGATGTATCCTAGCATATGCACGCCTTGGTCGAAAATACTATCTAGCTCGCCCCATGGAATACCGCCTAAAAGTAGCATTGTAAGGATTCCAGCCAGAGCTGCAAAGGGCATTGAGCCAGCGTCGATTTGGATTACCATGCTAAGGACTAGTTGAGCGATGAAGCACACTATAATCCCAGCCAGCACGCCCCATTCTCGTTTTTGCATTTTGAACTCCTCAAAATGCGCCTCAATGCTCTCTTTGGTTTGAGTATAGCTTCGTGGCTTGCGGTAGTAAAGCATGGCCAAAACAAGGCCAATTACCATAGGTATGGCACTCATCCACATGACCCCAGCGATATCGCTGATACCTACATCCATGCCGTTTTTGCTCATCTCTTTTTGGATAATTCCCATAAAAATCAGACCAAATCCCACAGGAAACGCCATATATGGGGTTTGCAAACCAAATGTCAGCGCGCAGGCTATGGCGCGGCGGTCGAGTTTTAGTGAGTTCATAATCTTTACAAGTGGCGGGATTAGAATCGGGATAAATGCGATATGAACAGGGATTAAATTTTGCGATAAACACGAAATAAAGGCAATCATAGCGATGAAAATAAATTTTTTATCGCTGATAAATCCAGCTACGCTTCGCACCAAAATCGCCGTTAAATTTGTCCGTGCTACGGCACTTGCGATGACACCAAGTAGGATATACGATAGCGCAGTTTCCAAGTTTCCGCCCATGCCGACACTGCCAGTTTGCGGGTTGCCGTTGATGAAATAGCCTATGGCGTCCATTAGCGGGATATGGCTAGTCAGTACCGCGCAAATCGCGCTGATTAGGATAGCTAGCATGACATTACAGCGAAGCAAACACAAAATACTCATCAAAAGTATGCTTAAAAACACTGGGTTGCTTAACATTTTTTGCCTTTGTGTGAAATTTGGGCAAATTATATTAAATTCAAGGCAAATTTACGCTAAAATCGTTCAAAAAAAGGAAAAATTTGCGTTATTTTTATTCATCATTTTTTATATTTTTTGTAGCAGTTTTGGTAGGATTTTGGCTAGGCGGGTTCGCTGGGGCGTATATTTGCGCGCTTTTATCGATTTTAGAAATCAGCCTTAGCTTCGATAATGCCGTGGTAAATGCCAAGGTCTTAACGGATATGAACGCGATTTGGCGCAAAAGGTTTATCGTGTGGGGCATACCTGTGGCGGTTTTTGGTATGAGGTTCGCATTTCCGATTATCATAGTAAGCGCTGCTTCGCATTTAGGGCTTTTTGAGAGCCTAAATTTGGCACTAAACAACCCTGCGCGGTATAGTGAAATTTTAGAAGAAAACAAAGACGGAATTTATATTTTTGGCGGGGCATTTTTGATGATGGTGTTTTTGAGCTTTTTCTTCGACGATGAGGATAGAGAGCCTTGGATACGGGTTTTAGAAGAAAATGCTTTGGTAAGAAGGCTCAAAAATTTCCCAAAATTTGAAATTTTACTCGCTGTGATTTTAGGCGCAGTTTTGGCTGTTTTAATCCCCTCAAAAACGGCGATTATTGCTTATTTTAGTGCGATAATTTTGTTTATTTTGATAAAGTCGTTTGATAAAATTTTCAGCTCTAATGGCGTGAGAAACGGCCTAAACGGCTTTATTTACCTAGAAATGCTGGACGCTAGTTTTAGCTTTGACGGCGTGATTGGGGCGTTTGCGCTAAGCAACAATATCTTTATCATCATGCTAGGACTTGGGGCTGGGGCGATGTTTGTGCGCTCACTCACGATATATTTGGTCGAGCGTGGCACGCTGGCGAAGTTTATTTTTTTAGAACACGGCGCGCATTATGCGATTGGCACGCTTGCAGCGATTATGTTTATCAAGCTCGAATTTGAAATCAGCGAGGTGATAACCGGCACACTGGGGATAATTTTTATTTTTTCTGCCTTTATTTGCTCGGTTTTGTATAACAGAAAAAATGGGTAAAATTCCGCAAAAATACTGACCTTGAATTTTATACTTGTAGATTGCCACGAATTTTGCTTACGCAAAATTCTCGCAATGACAAATTGAGCGTGCTGTTTGATTTGTCATTGCGAGCTTTCGCAGAAAGCGAAGCAATCCAGAAAAATTTAAATTTAAAATTCAACCTAAATTTAGCATTGAATTATTTTTTGAATTTAACCTGCGCCGTGAAATTCTCTGTAAGGGGGAAGGGGGCTTGAATTGCGAGGTCGCGCCCCTTCCCCCTTACAAACCCCCAACCCCCGACGACGCTTTTAAGGTGGCTAAATTTAAAGCTTCGCTTTAAATTTAGCTGGTTTGATTTTTACGGAAATGCTTCGCATTTCCTTGCAAATATAGCTTACACGGCGATTTTTGATGGCTCCATTGGTTTGCTGTAAAAAAATCCTTGCATGTATTTTATGCCCATGCTCTCCAAAATGGTCGAAATTTGGTGATTTTCGACATATTCTGCGATGATTTCGTAATTTCTGTTTTTCGCAAAGGCTGTGATAGTCTCCACGATCGCGCGCGAGCTCTCATCAGCTACGATATCTTTGATGAGTGCGCCATCGATTTTTATGAAATCCACATCCAGAGTCAAAACTCGGTAGTAGTTCGAATACCCCGAGCCAAAGTCGTCGATAGCTATCTTGCAGCCGCGGTTTTTGGCTGTGGCGATAAACTTTCGCAGGCTATCGTAATCGTCGAATTCCTCGCTCTCTAAAATTTCGATAAAGAGATTTTTCGCGTTTTTTGCCTTTGCTAATTTTTCTTCCAAAAGTGCGCGAATTTCGTTGTTTGCGATATCGAAAAACGACAAATTTATACTAAATTTCGAATTTGGGAAATTTTCGATTAGCCTAAATGCCTCCTCGATTACGATTTTTGTCAGCGAAGTGTAAAGTGAGGCCTGTTTTGCGACATCCATAAACTCGCCCGGGTGCCTAACCCTGCCAGAATCATCGATTAGACGGATTAAAATTTCATAGACAAGAGGGACGAAATTTGTCCTTTGCGTGCCGTATTCCCTGCCGTTTGGATCTGATTTTGAGATATCGAAAATCGGCTGGACTAGCACGAAGACATGGTTTGTTTTGATTGCTTGCTGGATTGTGTTTATCATAAGCTGGTTTTGGGTGTATTTTAGCTCGATCGGGTTGTTTGGGCGGTAATATTCCAAATTCTCGTTTTTTTGCTGTGCTTCATACATCGCCATGACCGCTTGAAACACCCTTGTGGCGCGATTATTGTCTTTGTTGCTACTTACGCCGGCCACGACATTTATCGTTATGCTTATATCGCCGGCTTTGGTTGCGATTTTGGTCTGTTGGTTTGTAAATTTTGCGATGATTTTGCGCACATGATTTGCGACAATAATTCTATTATCGATATTTTCTTTGCTAGCTTTATGAACGGGATAAAATAGGCAAAATTCATCGCCTTGCATACGAAATGGCTGGGCTGGGATTTTTTCTGTGACCAAAAACAAATCAAGCGACCTTGCAAATACCTTTATGATTTGGCTAGTAATATCGCTAGAATAAAATAGTCTAAGATTATCAAAATTCGCGATTGTTAGGTAGATGATATAGCCTTCTATCTCTGGTTTGATTATCCTTTCATTTAGGGCTAGTTCGCTACCGAAATTTGTCATTTTATCGACATAGCCTTGTTCGAGCAGGGTTTGCTCTGCTGCTGCTAGGCTAGCTTGCATAGCCTCATTTGGGCGCATATCTTTGATAAAAACGCCATAGTGCGGGTATTTGGAGTTTTCGTCTAATTTTGAGAGTTTTATTTTGGAGTTAATCGGCGTGCCATTTTTATCTAGCAAACGCAGCTGCTGCGTGAAATATCCAATCTTATCGCTTTCTTCTTTAAGTTTTTTTTCGAATTTGGCATGGTCCTCGCTAGCTGCGATTATGCCGATATCCTTGCCTTTTAGCTCGTCTAGTTTGTAGCCAAACATTTCGGTTGCTTGTTTGTTAGCGTATGTGATTTGAAATTTATGATTTAGCAAAAATACGGCGTTTTCGTCCCTATCGACTAGGGCTTTGTATGGGCGGAGTTTTTGTTTTTTGCTGATTGCGTCTGAATTTACCATGTAGGTGATGAGCAAAAATGTCAAAAATATCGCGGTAAAAACCATAGTCATTTCGGAAAATGAGTTATAAAATTCGGCGTTGAAATTCGCAAATTTTTCCCTTAAATCCTTAAATTTGCCGTTGATTGCGCTTTCATTTCGCGTGATAATCAAATTTAGCTTAGTGAGATTATCAAGCACCAAATTTGCGTTTTTTAAGAAATTTTGCTCGGTTAAATTTTGCGGAGTTATGTATTTTATTTTTTCTTTTATGGCGTAAATTTCGGTGTAGTTATTGTAGTTTAGCTGCGTGATTTGCGAGAAAATATTTACCACTTCGTAGCGTGAGTTTGGGTTGATGTATTTTTGCTCTATCGCGTGCAAGATGACGCTATTTTGCGAATTTAGCGCGCCTAGCTCGTCGATGAGTTTGATTTTTTCGGCAAAGGCTGTTTTTAGATACTCGACATCATTGCTAAATGAGTTATCCAAAATCAGCGGATTTTGCCCCAGCGTATCTAGGGTGTTATACACGACTTTCATATTTTCGTTAATCGAGCTAAAATCGCGGCTAGGTTTATCAGAGGCAAAGAGTGTATTTAGTCTAGTGTTCGCGTCATAAATCATCGTCATTTGGCGTGTTACGGCGTTGTAGTCGGAGACATTTTTTAGCGAGATAAAGTAACTTAGCGCGAAGCTAAGGCTTATTATCATGATAATACTCATGATTATCCAGTTTATGGTGTCTTTACTAATTTGGTTAAAATTTGAAAATAATTTTTTCATCATAACTCCTTATAATGTCGCCAAAAAATCCAGCAAATTTTGCAAATCATCATCATCTAAGCTGTAATCAAACACATCGCGGAACAAAAATTTAATCGAGCGCGCTAGCGAATACTCGCCGTTTATGTAAGGGGCTGTTTTGGTGATATTTCGCAGGGTCGGCACTCTTTTGTAAGTGTGGCTTCGATAGTTTGCAATCCTTGTGTTTGGGTTGAAATTCAGGTTTTTATTAGGCACTTTGGCGTATGAGTTGGTGCCTAAATTCGCGCCGTTGTGGCAATACGAACACAGCTCGATAAAGAGCAAATAGCCCTTAAATTCGCTTTCGCTGAATTTTTCCTCATCGCGCAAAACGCGGTCAAATTTAGAATTTATCGTGGTTTTTGATTTCAGATACTCGCCCAAGGCATCGACGAAATTTTCGAAATTTGCCTTGCCATAGAGTTTTTTAAATTCGCGTTTGTAGGCTAAATTTTGGGTGATTATCGCCTCGATTTTCTCTTTTGATGAGGCTAACTCTTTGGGGCTTAAAACCGAGGTTTTAATGCGCTCATTTAGGCTAGGGAAAAAGTTTCCACCCGAGTATCGCTCGATATAATAAGCGTTTAGGATTGTGGGGATTTCGCCATTTCGCACGCTAGCGCCCGATGAGTTTAGGTATAGATTGTGGCAGCTATCGCAAGAGCGCTTTTGCTCGCTAAATTTAGCGTCGCGGTAAAGCTTCATGCCAAGGCTAGCTTTTTCGGGGCTAAACGCTGGCATTTTCAGCGGTGTGAAAATATCATCGCAAATGCCTAAAATAGGGACAATGCTAAATAATAAAAGCTTTGAAAGTAGCGTTGATTTCATCTGTGATAATCCCATTTTTTACCTGTTTTTCCAAAAGATTTTCTAGCGTCTTTTCGCTGATATTTGCGCCATTTACCCCCAAATGCCACAGCGCATTTTGCACTGCTTGGCTTAAATTTCGCCTTTGTATGCGCCTTTCGCTAATCTCGCGCGATTTGTAAGGGATATTTTTGTTTTTTAAATTTAACTCGAAATTTTGCGTGGTTAAATTTAGACTAGATTTTTTTATCCCAAAATGCGCGAAAATCGGCGATAACATCGAGGAATTTCGCTCGCTCGCCCAATTTACATAAATTTTGCGTTTTGCTAGATTTAAAAACATATCAAAGTCCTGCTTGGTGCGCAGTGCAGGGCTCATACTTAAAAACGCAATGTCAAATTTAAGCTCATTTTTCTGGGTAAAATTCGCAAAATCATCGTTTATGATTTGCTCGACTTTAATGCCATATTTTTGCGCGCTGATTTTAAGAGCACCAAGCATTGCCTTCGCGCTATCAAGAGCGTAAAGCCTAGCGCCCAAAGTAGCGATATATAGCGAATACACGCCAGTTCCTGCGCCTATGTCGATGACGCTTTTGCCTGCAAAATTTATGCCCTCATCTTCGATAAATTTAAATAAATTTTGTCCAAATTCATTTAAATTTGTATCGAATTTAGCGTAAGTTTCGGCTTTTTTGTCCCAGATATTTTCCATAACGACCTCAAATTCTCGCAATAATACCAAAATTTCTATTATAAATGATATAATCGTCAGTTTTACAAGGAGAATTTATGAAAATTTTGCCCAAATTTTTGATAATCCCATTTTTATTTAGCGCAAATTTCGCCCAAGATTTGGCGCAAATTAGCGTAACAATCGAGCCTGTGAGATATTTCGCGCAAAAAATCGCAGATGATGATTTTGTGATAAAAAGCGTCGTGGATAAGAGCGCAGATCCCCACACATACGAGCCCAAACCCGCCACAATGCGTGATATCGCAAAGAGCGTGGCGTATTTTGGGATAGGCACGGAGTTTGATGAGGTGTGGCTAAAAAGGTTTAGCGCAAACGCTAGCGGGGTAAAATTTTATGATTTAAGCGCAGGGATAGAGAAGGTAAATTTTGAAAATTTGGGTGAAACGCACGAGGAAGTTGGCGAGGGTGATACTCACGCCGAAAAACACGAGGAGCAGGGCGAGCACGCCGAACACGCCCACGACGGAGCCGATCCACACATTTGGCTAGATCCGATTTTGGTAAAACAAATTTCGCAAAATATCGCTAAAAATTTATGCGAACTAAATGGCGCAAACTGCGCCAAATACGAGCAAAATTTGGCTAAATTTGAAGCTGAATTAGACGAGCTTCACGCTTATGCCTTGCAAAATTTATCAAATTCATCTGGGGCGAAATTTATCATCTATCACCCTACACTTGGGTATTTCGCGCGCAGGTATAATCTCACTCAAATCGCAGTCGAGCAAGGTGGGGGCGAGCCAAAACCGGCTGATTTGGCGGATTTGATAAAGCTAGCAAATGATGAAAAAATTGGCGTGATTTTCACTAGCCCGCAGTTTGCAAGCAAGGCAGCGCAAATCCTAGCCACCCAAACAGGTGCAAAGCTCACACAAATCGATTTTTTAAGCTATGAGTGGCAAAGCGAGCTTAAAAAATTAATAGATGAAATATCGGCTGCGGGGGCGCAAAAATGAGCGCCGTAAAGCTTAGCAACCTTTCGTTTTCTTACGAAAAGCGCCAAATTTTAAATTCGATAAATTTAGAGTATGAAATCAACGATTTTTTATCAATTTTTGGCCCCAATGGCAGTGGCAAAAGCACGCTTTTGCGCCTGATTTTGGGACTTTTAAGGCCAGATAGTGGCAAAATCGAGGTGCTTGGCAAATCCCCGATCGCAGCTAGGAAGCAAATCGGCTATGTGCCCCAATTCATCGCTATTAACAAAAGCTTTCCAATCAGCGTGGCTGATGTGGTTTTAATGGGGCTAATAGATAAAAAAATTTTTGGATTTTACACCAAAAAAGATCGCCTAAAAGCCCTTGAAGCCTTGGAGCGAGTGGGTATGAGAGATCTTGGCGAGGCAAAAATCAGCGAGCTAAGTGGCGGTCAAAGACAGCGAGTCTATATCGCGCGCGCTCTGTGCGCAAATGCGAAAATTTTGCTTTTGGATGAACCTTTGGCTAGTATCGATACTATGGGGCAGGTGCAGATTTATGAGCTACTAAAAAGCCTAAATTCAGAGGGCACGGGCATTATTATGATTAGCCATGATCTAAATTTGGCGCTAAATTACGCAAACCGCGCTGTTTATGTCAGTGGTGGTTCGCTTCACATGCACAGCGTGCATCCGAGTGGGAGGGCGAAGTTTTTAAAACACCTGCGCGAGGAGCATGGGCATTTTTGCTCGGTCGAGCTTGCGCTAAATGACTGCCACTGCGGGGATGAGCATGAGTGAAATTTTGGCTTTGGAATTTATGCGAAATGCCCTAATAGGCGCACTTTTAGTCAGCGTGATTTGTGGCGTGATAGGCTCATTGATCGTCATAAATAAAATGAGCTTTATCGCCGGTGGAATCGCGCACGGGGCGTATGGTGGGGTCGGTATGGCGATATATTTTGGATTTTCGCCGCTTTTGGGCGCGAGCGTGTTTTCGCTTGTGCTAGCTTTGATAATCGCTTATATCACGGCTAGAAATAACGAGCGATTTGACGCCATAATTGGCGCAATTTGGGCTTTTGGTATGGCTCTGGGGATTATTTTTGCTGACCTTGCGCCGGGTTATAAAAGCGATTTGATGAGCTTTTTGTTTGGCTCGATTTTGGCTATTGATAGCGCGACCTTGAATTTCACTCTCATTTGCGACGCTGTTTTTGTGCTGATTATAATCTGTTTTTATAGGCAGTTTTTGGCGATTAGCTTCGATAGGGAGTTTGCCACGCTTCGTGGGGTAAATACGAGCGTGTTTTATTATGTTTTGGTGATAATGGCGAGCTTTGCGATTGTGAGCGCAATCCAGATTGTGGGGCTGATACTAGTCATTTCGCTGATGACGATCCCGCCATTTATCGCGGAGAAAATTTCGAAAAATTTAGGCATTATGATGATAAGTGCTGTGATAATTTCTGCGATTTTTTGCCTTAGTGGGCTAGCGCTAAGCTATTTTTACAATCTCACAAGCGGTGCGGCGATAATTTTAATCGCTTCGGTCTGCTTTTTCGCCACTGCGCTTATTGCGAAATTTCGCGCTTAAAATCCCGCCAAGCTCGCTTAGTAAAATTCCTGCTAGTATGAGCCCTGCGCCCGTGATTTGAAGCGGGCTTAACTTTTCGCCAAAAATGTATCCTAGCACGCCAGCCCCAAGTGGTTCGAGTGTGAAAATAAGCACCGTTTTAATCTCGCTGACGCCCTTTTCTTGGGCTAGTGTTTGGATAAAAAATGCAAAAACGGTGGCGAAAATCGAGGTTAAAATCAGGGCAAAAATGAAGTCAAATTTGAAGGAAAATGTCAAATTTCCGATTAAATTTATGGAATTTGCGAAATTTTCGTGCGGTGTGGAAATCGCGGCAAAAAGCGTGCAAACACTCACGCAAACAAACTGCATTACCACAAAGCCGTGCAGGTTGCACCTCCTAGCGCAAACGCCGGTAAATACGATGTGTAGGGCATACATAAAAGCAGAAATCAGCGTGAGTTGCTCGCCAAGGTTAAAGCCAACATTGCTAGCCCCACTTAGAAAAAACAGCCCCAAAACTGCCACGCCAGCGCCCAAAAAAGCGAAAATTCCGACACTTTTGCGAAAAAACGCATACATCATAAATGGCACCATAATGACATTAAGCCCCAAAATAAAGGCTACCGATGATGATAGAGTGTAGCGCAGGGCAAAGGTCTGACAGGTAAAGTCAAAAAAGAGCATTAGCCCACAAAAAATACCGAAAAATATGGTTTTTGTGTCGAATTTAGGCTTAAATTTCAGGCTCGCAAGATACATAAAAACGCTAGCGAGCAAAAATCTCCAAAACAAAAAGCTAAAAATATCGGCATTTGCAGTGGCGCGCTGGACGGGGATAAATGTGCTACCCCAAATTAGCGCGACGCAAATTAGGGCAAACTCCCAAATAAGGGTTGAATTTGGCTGGTTAAATTTAGAGCGCATAAGCTAGCGAATAGTTTTTAGGATATTAAACATCGCCTCTGTGCTGTTGCGAAATTCGCGTTCGTGAGCGACTAGTTTATCAAAGGCGTCGTTTAAAAACTCGCTTGTAAATTCGTTCGCAAAATCATCACCGATCTCGCTTCCTGTGGCGTTTTTGTAGCTTTTGGCAAAGCTTGTGTCGCTGGCAAGGTTTTCGATATTTGGGCGCAAGGCGGCGTAAATTTCATTAAAGGCATTAACTCTCATATAATGCGCTAGGCTTAGCTCGCCACGCATTATGGCCTGCGTGGAGTTTTCGTCCATAGCTGAGATTTTGGATTGCAAAATTTGCTTTAAATTTGGGATTGCAGGGGTTAGGCTTTGGGTTAGTGAGCGACGCATAGTGCGCGCAGTAGGGGAGTTTGGGCTCGTTTTTTTAGCGATGAAATTTGGCAAATCCAGCTCGTATTGCGTTATGCCTGATTTGGCGTATTCTCTCGCGGCGCGCTCGATGAGCGAATTTAGCGATTTTTTGAAATTTTCGCTGTCGCCGACATTGGCGCTTATCATCACATCTAGTCCCTTTACAGCGACCTCTTCCCAACTAGCCATTAAAAAAAATGGCGCGAAAATCAAAATAATTTTTTTAAGCAAAATTTGCCCCCATAAAAAATTTCGCTATTTTATGGCAAAAAATTTAATGTTTATTCAATGCGATTTAAAATTTTAATCAAAAAGTGTCGGCTCTAAGGCTTTGAGGCGATATGATTTGCGGTGAAATTCTGTGTAGCCAAATTTTTTAATCGCCTCGATATGGGCTTTTGCGCCGTATCCTTTGTTTTTTGCAAAGCCGTATTGCGGGCAAGTTTTTGCGATTTCTCTCATTTTGCGATCGCGCGTAACCTTCGCTAAAATCGAGGCTGCGCTTACCTCTGCGATTTTGGCGTCAGCCCCCACCATGGTGCGAAATCCACTTGCGCCAAATTTGGAATTTCCGTCAAAAATAATGTCGAAATTTTGCTCCCCAAAGTGCGCCACAATCTTTTCAAGCGCAGTTTTTAAACACGCGCTAAGCCCCATTTCATCGACATTGGCGCTAGAAAATTCGACTATTTTAAAATTTGAGTTTTTTATGATTTTTTCAAATAGTTCTTCGCGTTTTTTTTCGCTTAGTTTTTTGCTGTCATTTAGCCCTGAAATTTGGGCATGCAAAACACAGCCTGCCACGCACAAAGGCCCTGCGATACAGCCTCGCCCAGCCTCGTCGATACCGCAAATCTCAGCCATTATTGCTTTTCCTCACAGCTGCTGTGTGGGTTAGGATATCGTGCAGACAGAGCCTATCTTTGCGAAAAAAGCAGATTAATAACCCAATCATGCTAAATCCCGCCAAAATAAAGCACAAAAAGCGCAAAAACGCGCGAAAAAATGAAATTTTGCGCCCCGAGCGAAGATCGATAAGATAGATATTTGAAAATTTATAGCCCGGGCTTTGGGCTGATTTGGCGTAAAAAACCGCGCAAATTGCCCCGTAAGCTAGCCAGATTAGCGCGATTGCGATTTGGTTACTTTGAAAAGCCTCTTTCGAGCCCAAAACAAGGTAGGTTGTGATATAAAAAAGTGGCATTGCGATGAAAAACATATCGACGATAAAGGCCTTTACGCGTAAAAACACTGGCGCGATTACCGCTTTTTGCTTTGCCACTTAAATTTCCTTGAATAAATTTGCATTTCGCGCGAAATTTAGTTTCCGCGCGAACCAGGTTTGATTGCCACGCTTCCGTTTTTGCAAAGCGGGCAGGAATTTGGCTCGTAAATTTCGAAGCTGAAATTTCCAAGCGTAAAAAGTGGTTTATCAAATGGAAGTTTGCAACTTTCATGGCGCGAGTTGCCTAAATTTGCCACTGCGCAAAATCCGCGGTTTGCAAGGGCTGCAAAAGCTACAACCTCGCCACCAAGGCTTTCGATGATTTTCGCACTCTCTAAGGCAGAGCCGCCTGTGGTGATGATATCTTCGCAGATTACAAATTTTTCGCCCTTTTTGACTTCAAAACCGCGTCTTAGGCTCATAACCTTTTCGACGCGCTCAGTGAAAATAAAGCGTTTGCCTGCTTGCTTGGCTAGCTCGTAACCAGCCAAAATTCCGCCAAGTGCTGGCGAGCAGACGCTATCATAGCTAATGCCAGCATCTTTTATGACGCCCGCTAGCTGGCTTGCTAACTCCCCGGCTAGGGCAGGGTTTTCTAAAACTTTTGCGCTTTGGAGGTAGTATTCGGAGTGGTTTCCGCTACTGAGCAAAAAATGCCCGTGCAAATACGCGCCGTTTTCTTTGTAAATTTTTTCGATTTCCATTATCAAACCTTCAATAACTCTGCCTCTTTGGCTTTTACGGTTTCATCGATTTTGGCTGAATAGTTATCGGTGATTTTTTGCACTTCATCGTAGCCTTTTTTAGCGTCATCTTCGCTAATAGCTTTGTCTTTTTCTAGTTTTTTAACCTCGTCGTTCGCGTCTTTTCTGATATTTCTAATGCTGATTTTTGCCTTTTCGCCCATTGCTTTGGCTTTTTTGGCGTTTTCTTGTCTTTGTTCTACCGTCATCGGTGGAAAAAACAGCTTCACAGCCTCGCCGTCGTTGTTCGGATTTACGCCGATATTTGCCGCTGCAATCGCGCTTTCAATCGTTTTTAGCATTGGTTTTTCCCAGGGCGTGATAGTAATCGTAACAGCGTCTGTCGCCAAAACGGTAGCGACTTGATTGAGTGGAGTTTGGCTTCCGTAGTAATCAACCGTAATGTGGTCTAGGATATTTATATTTACCTTGCCAGTGCGAAGTGTCCCAAAGTCCTTTTTAAGGGCTTCAATAGCTTTGTCGCAGTGCGATTTCTGGTCTTTATAAATAGAATCTAACATTAAAATCCTTTGTAAGAAAAATTTGTGAATTGTAGCGTAAAAAAAATAAGAGTTGCATTTAAAAATGCGAAATTTGACATTTTTAAATGCAAAAATTTAGAATTATTTTGATTGATTTTGATCGCTTAGAGTTTTGAGAGCCTCTGTGGCGTTGCCCTCGATTGCTGCGCCAAGCTCGCTAGCTTTTTGTTCGATTTTTTCGCTAGCTTGTGAGATATTGTTTTCTACGCCCTCTATGCTTTGTTTTACAGCTTCTACTGCCGCGCTAGCGTTGTTTTCAACTGCTTCTGAAATTTTTTCTGCTCCACTTTGCAAAGCATTAGCTGCGTTATCAAACGAAGGTTTTATATTTAAGCTATTTGCCTTTGGTGCGCTTGGCACGGCTGGAACGGCGTTTTTCGGCGCTTCGCTTTGTTTTTGTTCTACTTTGACGCGGTCGATTACTGATGATTTTGCGTCTTGTTGATAAAAATATGCCAAAGCAAGAGTGTTTGCCACAAATAAAATTCCCATAAACGCTGTAAATTTAGCCAAAAATCCAGCAGGTCCCTTTGCGCCAAATAGGCTTTCGTTGCTTCCGCTATATGCGCCAAGACCGATAGATGAGCTTTTTTGTAACAATACGGCGATTGTTATTACGATAGCAAAAATTACTTGTAAAACCAAAAATAAAGTAGTCACAATATTAACCTTTGAAAAAAATTGAATTTGGCATTATAATGAAAAAAATATAAATTTTAAGTTAAGGGCGCCAAATTTGCGCCCTAAATTTTAATCCCTGTTTGCAAAACCAAGGATATTTAGAAGTGACATAAAAAGGTTGTAGATATTTAGATACATACCCACAGCTGCCATGATTGGCGAAGTATAGACGCCGTTGATGATGTTTTTGGTATCATAGATGATATAAAACGAAAACAAAAGCGCGCTAAAACCAGAAATTCCTAGGCTCACAAGCGAACTTTTGAAGAAAAAGTAGTTCAAAAATCCGATGATAATCACTGCGATTAGCGAGATAAATAGCGGTTTGCCCCAGCTATCGACATTGACTTTTGAGTTCATCGCATACACAGTAAGTGCGCCAAATGTAACCGCAGTAGCCACGAAAGCTTGTGTTACCACGCCGCCCATACCAGCACCGATATAAAGCGATAAAACCTTACCTAGCGTAAGACCTGTGATAAATGTAAAGGCAAAAAGCAAAACCAACGCAAGGCTGTTAGCTCCGCGATTGACGGCAAATTGCATTGCAAAAATCAAACCAATCATCAAAATAAAATATAGCAACGGATTTAGCCCCATTGCTACGCCTGTGCTCATCGCTACATACGCACCAGCGGCGGCTGCGACCATAGAAGCTGTTAAAAGAGCGTAAGTTTCTTTGATGAGTTTGCTAACTCTGCCTTGCTCTAATGGCGCATCGTAGCTCGCGTCGTATTCGCTAGTAAGATGATTTCTATCGTAAAGACTCATTTTCTCTCCTTTTTTTGATTTTGGGTAGGGAGTTTAGCAAAATTTTACCAAATATATAATAAATAGCTAAAATTTTTTCTATTTAAAAAAGCAATATATAATCAGCCGTTTTTTAAAAAGGAGAGAATTTTGGCTGAACAACTAATCAATGGTGCAATTAAATTTATGGAAGAAAACTACGCCGAGCACGCCGAGCTTTTTAGCTCTTTGGCAAATACGCAGACCCCGCACACGCTTTTTATCGGGTGTTCGGACTCGCGCGTGGTGCCAGGGCTCATAACTTCGACAAAACCAGGAGAGATGTTTGTAGTGCGAAATATCGCAAACATCGTCCCGCCATATCGCGTTAGTGATGATTTCGTCGCTACCACAGCGGCTATCGAATACGCGCTGAATGCTTTGCAAATCAAGCAAATCATCGTTTGCGGACATAGCAACTGCGGTGGTTGCGCGGCGCTGTTTTATGACGAGGCAAAACTACAAAAAACCCCAAATGTGAAAAAATGGATAAATTTGATGTCTGGGGTAAAAGATCAAATTTCAAAGCACTGCGCCAACGATAAAGCTAAAAGAGAGTGGCTAGCCGAACGCCTAAATATCGTAAATTCGATACGAAATCTGCTAAGCTACCCAAATGTCAAAGAGGGTTATGTGGCAGGTGAGATTAAAATTTTTGGCTGGCATTATATCATCGAGACGGGCGAAATTTTCAACTACGACCCGCACAATGACCATTTTGCGCTATTAAACAAGGATTATGACTATGAAAAAATTTCTCATCAGCTTTTTGATTAGTGCGCTTTGCCTAAATTTTATTTTCGCAGAAGCAAATAAAAGCGACCAAAATTTAACCGAGCAAAATTCGAGCCAAAGCGCAGTTCCTGCGCCAAATTTAGAAGAGAAAAAAAAGGAAGTCGAGGAGTTTTTGAGCGAGGTTTCAGGGGCCGATGCGAACAAAAGCGAAGTCTATGATATAATCGTAAATAAGGTCGCACAAAACGAACTCAACGCAAACGAAACAAACGGCGCAAATTCCTTTTATCGCGTGGTAAATGAGATCAAAGAGATAAATAAAAAAATCCTTGCTATCTCGCCAAAAGGCGAAGCCAACGCCACAGATAGCTCGCTAAAAACTCTCAAAGAAAACAAAGCAAAGCTTTTAGAGAGCGTTCCTATGGCGATTACGAATAATACGCTAAGCAGGGAAGGGCTTTTAAAATACGCCGAGATTAAGAAAAATATCGAGGATACGCTGGCAAAATTTGCGAAAAAGCAAAATTCTATCGAATATGTAAGCGCAGCGATTAGTGCCGATAGAATGGCGCTTGGGGATATTTTTTATCAAGAAATTTTAAAACTTGATAATCTTTTTGTAAATGGTGCGAGCAAAGATGAGCTAAAAATGAGCTTAGAGGACGCGCTTAGCAGGATTTCGGAGTATTCGCTAGATAAAACTTCCAAGCTAAAAGAGGCCCTAAAATCGCAAGAAGATAGCGAAAATTTCGTGGCTAAATTTAGCGAGCTTAAAAATGATAAAGCAACTTACGAGGAAATTTTATCCTATTTGCACTCAAATGCTGATTTGCTCGCATCCAGCGTGATTTTTACTAGCCTAAATTTCAAATCCGCAATTGATAGCATAAATGAAATTTCCCCTATCAAAGATAGACGCATAAATTTCGGCAAAATCGTGCTAATTAGCGTGATAATGCTCTTTTTCTACTCACTTCGCAGGGTGCTAGCGAATTTGATTTATTTCGTCTTTAAAATCATCAATCGCTCCACAGCCATTGATAAAGAAACCATAAAAGAGCAGGTTGTAGCCACGATAAAACGCCCGCTTGGCGTGCTTTTGATAGCGTATTCGATAGACATTTCGCTGGTGATATTTTTCTATCCAGCCCCTGTGCCGATAAGGTTTGCTAGCATTTTGTCGATAATCTATGTCATTTTGTGGGCGTGGGTCATCATCGAAATCATCGACGGATACGGCATAATCGTGCTAGGAAATATCGCTAAAAAGGGCGTTAGAAAAGATGTTATAAATTTGGTTATCAAAATTTTATATATCATCGTCGTAATAATCGCGCTCTTGCTTATCCTAAAACGGCTAGGTTTCGATGTCAGCGCGATACTAGCCTCGCTTGGAATCGGAGGTTTGGCGATTGCGTTTGCGACCAAGGATATTATCGCAAATTTCTTCCAATCAATCATGCTTTTGTTTGATAATTCCTTCTCCCAAGGCGATCATGTCGTAGTGGGCGACATAGAGGGCACGGTCGTGGAGACTGGGTTTAGGAAAACTACGATTAGAACCTTTGATAATGCCCTTGTTTTCGTGCCAAATGCAAACATTATGGCGCAAAATATCAAAAACTGGAACCGCCGCAAGGTCGGCCGCCATATCAATATCATCGTGGGCGTAACATACTCTGCTAGATCAGAGCAACTTAGAAAGTGTATCGAAGATATCAAAGAAATGCTAAAAGCGCACCCGCGAATCGCTCAATCTGGCGATAGTGCGACAAATTCGCGCGATTTTCGTATGCGCTCGCGCCAAAACATGGTCTCAATCGACGATCTAGCGGGCTATAAAAGCACGATGAATGTGGTGTTAGATAGCTTCGGCGATAGTTCTGTCAATATCTTGGTGTATTGTTTCACAAAAACCGTTATGAGAGATGATTATTTGCAGATTAAAGAGGATATTTTGTTTAAAATCATGCAGATTGTCGAGAACAACGGGCTAGAATTTGCCTTTCCGTCGCAGAGCTTGTATGTTGAAAAATTACCAAAATTTGATTATGATAACCCGAAATTTAGTGAAGGAGGAGATGATGAGAGAGTTTGACGAAGACTTCGAAGAATACGAGGATTTAGACGATTACGACGAGGATATAATCGAGGGCGAAGAGGGCTATAACTACGCTTATGACGAGGACGATTATAGCTATGATGATGGCGAGGGGCTAAACTACAACAACATCGACGGAGATGATTACTAATGAGAAAAATCGCTTTAATTTGCGCGTTTTGCGCCTGCGTTTTCGGCGTGGAATTTACGCCGATGAAGGTCGCGCCCCAAAGGGCAGAACAAATCATGCAAGATTTGCATAAATCGCTCGAAGCTTGCAAGGACGGCGCGCGCATAAAGGCTTTAAGCAAGGAGCTTGAAAAGGCGCTATTTCCGCTAGAAGACCTTGATTTTTCGCACGAATACGACCCAGCCCAAATCGACGAGCTTCGCAGGATCGATCGCGAAAATAAGGCATTTTTGACCAAATTTGCGATAACTTCTGGTTGCAAACTAGCGGATTTGTAAATTTGAAAAAATGAGAATTTGAGCGCTTTAATCGCTATTTGCGCTCAAATTCTTTAAATTTATTCTTTTTGGAATTTTAGAATTTTTAATAGTCTTACCACCTTGGGATTTGCAAAATTTTCACCACAGAATTTGCGCTTAAATTTTGCTCTGCGATTAGCAGGGCAGAATTTGGGCCAAAATTATTCAAAATCGCGCTAGATCCTTGCCTTTTACCCGCAGTAGAGATAAAAATTTGCCCATTTTGGACGCTGATATCGCCAAGAGCAAACTCCAAAAACGGCGATTTTTTCGCATAATCGTTGCTCAAAATCGCGCTACTCTCACACCCGTCATCAAGCCTAAATTTCGCGCTCAAAAACGCACGCAAAAACAAAAACCCAGTCACAATGCTAGAAAGCGGAAATCCAGGAAGCGCGAAGATAAATTTCTCGCCAAATTTGGCGATTTTGACATGGCGACCCGGTTTTATGGCGACTTTATCGACTAGGATTTCGAAATTCTCCCTCACCAAAGCCTTCATAAAATCATAATCCCCCATACTCACTCCGCCACTGGTGATTACGATATCAGCGCGCGTGAGTGCCTCAAAAACGGCGCTTTTTAGAGCGTCTTTATCGTCGCTGATGATTTGCTCGCTCACCACTTCAAACCCCATTGCACGCGCCAAATTTAAAAGCGCGAAGTTGTTTGAGCTATAAATTTGCGCCTCGTTTTCTAAGCTCTCGCCCGGGCGTTTGATTTCGCTTCCAGTGGCGATTATAGCGACTTTTGGGCGCACAAACACTGCCACGCTAGCCATGCCTAGCTCAGCCAAAAGCGCAATGCTTGCAAAATTTAGCCGTGAGTTTGCGCTTAGTAAAACCTCGCCCTTTTCGTAGCTCTCGCCGATTTTTCGCACGGCAAAGCCAGCAGGCACCACTTTATCGATTATGATTTCATCGCCGCAGACGCTGACATTTTCCACAGGCACGAGAGTATCCGCGCCCTCAGCCATAATCGCTCCTGTGAAGGTTTTGACGCACTCGCCAAAATTCGGCGCAGTATTTGGCATGCTTCCAGCAGGGGTTTGCGAAACGACCTTAAATCTCGCTCCGCACGCCAAATTTGCGCCATTTAGCGCGTATCCGTCCATGGAGGCGGTAGGGCGCTCTGGCTTGGCAAATGGTGCGCGAATTTCATCGGCTAAAATTCTCCCCAAAGCCTCGTTTAGGGGCAAAATTTCGCTCTTTTTCTCGGGCGCGACGCTGGCTTTAAACCTCGCAATCGCGCTTTGCAAACTCTCAAACTGCATCGGTGGCTCCTAGCAAATTTTTAATCTCTTCTGTGCTTATGATTTTTGAGTTGTATTTGACGACGAAATTCTCGCCGTTTTCGTAAATTTCGATAATCCCAGCCTGCCCGCTAATGGCGCTAAAATCGAAATTTAGTGCTTTATCAAAATATAAATTTTTAAAAATTTTCGGATTTGGCAGGGCTAAAATCATCACAAACCACACCGCCCCAAGCACCGCCACGACCAGCCCGATACCCAAAATACCGACCCAGCCATACGCTAGCCCGCCACACACGCCTCCGATAAAACTGCCAAAAAACCCAAACGAAGTGAAAATTCCAAGTGCTTCGCCGCGGTTTGTGGTTTTGGCGAATTTCGACGCGAGGCTCTGCATAATGGGCTCGTGCGCGTTAAATCCGGCGAAAAATACAATCACGCCAAAAATAAAAAAATAAGGGTTGTTTGCAAAAGCAAAAATCAAATACGAAACAATAAAAAATAAAATTCCAAGAAGTAAAATTTGCTTTGAAAGTCCGCGTTTTTCGCCCATTGCGCCACTTGCGCCCATGGATAAAAAGCCAAAAATCATAGCTACGCCATAGACTTTGATAAATTCGTCTTGCGCGAAGCCAAATTTAGAGTGAAGCATTATGGGGATTAGGAAAAATGCGGTCGTCATAAAGGCTTTTTGGAAAAAATTGCTTAAATTTAGCAAGGATAAATTTTTATCTCGCAAAAGCGCGAGTGAGGATTTTTTGGGCATTTTGGAGCGAATTTTGGGTTCGGCTGGCACGAGAGAAAAAAGCAAAATCAGGCAAAAAATCGTCAAAATGACACTTAGCCAAAAAAGGCTTGCTAGCCCAAATTTCGCGCTCAAAACCGGGCTTAAAATCATCGCCGCGCCAAAGGCACAGCCTATCATCGCGCCCATTATCGCCATTGCCTTGCCTCTGTTTTCTTCCGTGGTAAAATCGCTAATCAGCGCCGTAGCCACGGCTCCGATAGCCCCACAACCCTGCACAAATCGCCCTAAAATCATAGTGTAAATGTCGCTAGCAAACGCGCAAATCACAGATCCTGCGATAAAAATCACAAGACCGATTGCGATAGTGTTTTTGCGCCCGATTTTATCGCTAAGCGCGCCAAATGGGGTCTGCAAGAGCATTTGCATGATCGCATACACGCCGATTAAAACGCCGACTAGTTTTTCATCAGCACCGCGAAGCTCCAAAGCGTAGTAGCTAAGCACCGGAAGCAGGATAAAAAGCCCAAAAAAGCGGGTCGCTGCGATAAAACTAAGTGGCAAAATAGTATTTAACATCGAAAGCCTTAAAGATTATTTTTGTCCGTGATTGTAGCTAAAATTTTGTCAAATTTGGATAAAATAAGCGTTTTTACGCAAGGATTTGATATGAAAATTTTAGTAGCCACTGGCAACAAAGATAAGCTTAACGAGATTAGAGAATTTTTCAAAAACGACGAAATTTACGGGCTTGGCGAGGTTTTGGAGCCTTTTGAAATCATTGAAGACGGCAAGAGTTTCAAAGAAAATGCGCTGATAAAGGTGCGCGCGGTCTATGAGAGGCTACTAGCGCGAGACCTGCACCGCGAATATCTCGTGATGAGCGATGATAGCGGGATTTGCGTGGATATTTTAGGCGGTGCGCCCGGGATTTATTCAGCTAGATTTAGCGGAGAGGGCGCGACGGACGCTAGCAACCGCGCGAAACTAGCTAGCGAGCTAATCGCGCGTGGCGTGCGTAGCTCGGGCGCACACTATGTGGCTGCAATCGCGCTGAAATCGCACTTTGGTGAATACTGCACGCACGGATTTATGCACGGCGAAGTGATTTGCGAAGAGCGCGGGGAAAATGGGTTTGGGTATGATTTTATGTTTATTCCGCGTCGCTACGAAGAGCTTGGAGATGGCGATTTGGGCAAAACCATAGGCGAGCTTCCAGCACGGATTAAGGGCGAGATTTCGCACCGCTCGCGAGGACTTGCGCTAATGAAAATTTTGATAAATTCTTTTAAAAACATCTGATTTATAAAATTTAAAATTTCAGTATCGTAGATACTGACCGAGATTTTATAAAAGGATTAAATTTGGAAAATTTTGAGAATAAAAATTTAAACAATAAACCAAATGTTAAAAAATCAAATTTGCGAAATTATGATGAAAATCCGATTGTTATAAAAGATGAATTATCAAATGCGAAATTTTTAAGTATCGTTTTTTTAGTTTTATTAGGACTTGCTTTAATAATCAGAAAAATATTTTTTTCTCAATATGACACTGTTTATAGTAATGGTAGTTCGCTTTTTATTATCCCATTTCTTACCTACATGACCCTAAAAAATACTTTTAGAAACCTTGAAAAAGACGCACAAATTTATTTTTATAATGACTATGTAGTTAAAAAATTAGAAAACGGTATTGAAAAAAGAATTGCAATATCTCACTTGAAAAATATAACAAAAAGCATTTCATCAATGTTGCCAAATGGTTTTATTAGTGAAAAAATAGAAAAAGCTATTCTTATTTATTGTGGATTATTTTTCGTTTTTGTTTTAGCTTTGATTATATATAGAGGCGAATTTAAAATACTGATTTTTATATCACTTTTTACTTTTATAGTCTTATATCTGCCACAATTTATAATTCATCACAAATATGGTGGTTTGCAAGATAGTTTTTATGATGTCATTTGGCTACAAGATAAAGACGGCAAATTTTTTAATTTTATGATTAGTTCAGATAAACAATACAATGAAATCAAAAAATATTTATTGGTTAAAACAGGCAAGAGTTTAGATAAGGTAGAAAAGAAATTTTTTCTATCTGTATCTTGGTTTAAAGATAAAGATTTATTAAATTAAACTTTTGTTAAATGAGACGATATGAGCAGAGAAAGTATTGCGAAAGCAGAACTTGACAAGGTGGAAGCTAGACTTCTTAAAAATTTAAATTTGACAAAGGAAATGTTGCAGACATTTTTATCATCGCATTACTTGAAATTTACCCATAAATTCGCCATAAATAAAATTCTTTCTAAATTTTAAATTTTTAAGCTAAATTTCATTGACAAAATTTTAAAAATTATATATAATCAAGTTTCCTTTTTCAATCCACATCATTTATCGGAGCGTAGCGCAGTCTGGTAGCGCATCTGGTTTGGGACCAGAGGGTCGAAGGTTCGAATCCTTTCGCTCCGACCATTGTGGTGAGTTTAGCTCAGTTGGTTAGAGCATCAGATTGTGGTCCTGAGGGTCGTGGGTTCGATTCCCACAATTCACCCCACTTTCGCGCTCGTAGCTCAATTGGATAGAGCAACAGACTTCGGATCTGTAGGTTGAAGGTTCGACTCCTTTCGGGCGTACCACTGATTTGTTTTTTATGCGCTCATAGCTCAGCTGGATAGAGCAACGGCCTTCTAAGCCGTAGGCCTCAGGTTCGAATCCTGATGGGCGTACCATTTAAGCTAGCATTAAGAGCTTTTGGCTATAATGCGCTTTCTTTTTTGCGGATGTGGTGAAATTGGCAGACACGCCAGACTTAGGATCTGGTGCTTTACGGCGTGAAGGTTCAAGTCCTTTCATCCGCACCATTTAATACTCGTTCCGGATTAGCTCAGCGGTAGAGTAGGCGGCTGTTAACCGCTTGGTCGCTGGTTCGAATCCAGCATCCGGAGCCACTTTATCTTATAAAATCCCATTTTATCGTAGTTTGTGAAGTTTAAGGAAACTAATTGACCCCTAATTTGACCATTTTAAAAAATTTATTTCTCACCAGAGCGCATGATATTCATCAAATTTGTCTTATCTGCTTGATTAAAGCACTCCTTGCTGATTTTGCCGTTTTCGAAGTCGCTGTTTAATTTCGCTCTAAGACGAGCGAAAATTTCATCTTTCGAGCCGATATTTATGAGATTTTGGACTTGCGCGCAACCTTGCACTACCTCATTGCCTCTGTCTCTGTCGATAGCGATTATATTTATTTTATCTGCGAAATACTCCGCTATATGCGCTAACCCAGTGCCCAGATTGCCTTGTATGTTCGACATCACCGCGATACTACCGCCTCTACCGTATGCCTCAAATCGCGCGAAAGTGTTTTCTAGCGCGCGTTCTGGGGCGATATGAAGAACGCAGATCGTGACATTTAACCCATTTTGTAAGCATTTTTCGATTTTGGCGATACTTGGGGCTGGGTTTGCTAGCTGTCCTTCGAAAATGAGTTTGATATCTGGGTTGGACATAAAATTTTTTACGCTAGCGCTTTTGCCAGCACCCGGGATTCCAGTGATAAAAACAGCCTCTGTTTTGCTCTCCTCGCGGGATTTTAAAATCTCATCAAACTGCGTCGCGCCCAAAACCGCCGAAGTGTTATGCAAGGCGTCATTTACAAGTGCTCTGTCGTTTTTGCGCATCCATGCCATAAACAGCTCCTTAAAGGTGTCTGAGCAAATGTAGCGTCCATGCGCGCTATCGGCGAATTTAGCGTAGTTTTCTAAAATGTAGGCTGTGAAATTTGAGGCTAAATTTATGGCATCGGTTTGAATTTTTGCCAAAAATTCATTGTGTGAAAAGTCGAGTTTCGTGATTTGGCTTATTAAATTTACGCTGTTTTGGTATGGAATTTGGCTGTAAATTTTATTTATAATCTCTGGCGCAATCCCCTTATACAGGCGTGCTTCGACCTGCGCGCGATATTGCGTATCATCGCTCATTTTGCTTAAATGTCTGCTTACATTTTGCCACATTTTTAGCTGTTTGGCGTTTAGCATGGTTTTCCTTTAAATCGCACAGATAAATTTGAAATATTTGAAGTTAAAACTCGATTAAATGGTGGTCCCGATTGGACTCGAACCAACGACTTCCACCATGTCAAGGTGACACTCTACCAACTGAGTTACGGGGCCAAAAAATAAGAGTTTGCATTATAGCAAAAAAAGCTAATATAAAATTTAAAAAATGTAAAATTTAATCAAAATTGCCAAAATTTTTAAATTTTGTGCCAAATTTTGCGCCAAATTTTCCAAATTTAGCGCAAAAGCTCATTTGCATACGCTCGCACGCTTCGATCGATTTCGATTAGAGCGTGCGCGTCTGGCGTGTTTGGCGAGTGAAATTTCTCCACCGATTTTAGCACTACGCGCGAAATATCGCTAAATCTCGCCCGCCCTTCTAAAAACGCATAAACGCCAACTTCGTTTGCCGCATTTATCACTACGCCAAAATTTGGATTATCCAAAAGCGCGTCTTTGAGCCCAAAAATAGGGTATTTGAGTGTATCGATTGGAGCGAATTTAATCGGTTTTAAATCCAGCAAATTCACAGGTTTGACGATTTGCTCGCTAATCGCGCCCTCTAAAACCGCGTGCGCTATGGCTAGGCGCATGTCAGTCTCGCTAATGTGCGCTGTGGTCGAGCCGTCGATGAACTCAACTAGGGCGTGGATTTGCGATGTGCGCTCGATCACGGCGTCGATATTTTTCGTGCCGTATAGCCAAAACGCCTCGATTACCTCGAAGAGCTTGTTTGCCATGCTCGCGCTATCAATTGTAATTTTTGCGCCCATTTGCCAGTTTGGGTGCCTTAGCGCGTCTTTGGCGCTCACATTTCCAAGCTCGGTTAGTGGTGTATCGTAAAACGCCCCGCCACTGGCTGTTATGATGAGCCTAGAAATAGGGGTTTTTGCGTTTTGGATTAGAAATTTTAGCCCGAAATGCTCGCTGTCAATGGCGTGAATTTTTGAAATTTCAAGGAATTTCCCGCCCACGACTAGGCTTTCTTTGTTTGCTAGGCATAGCGTTTTGCCAAGTTTTTGCGTTTTTAGGCTAGGGAGCATGCCAGCAAAGCCCACTAGGGCATTTACGACGGTGCTAGATTTGCACTCTTCAAGCATTGCCAAAATCCCCTCCATACCGACAAAAACCTTGTCGTGTTTGACGGCTGATTTTAGGCTCTCTTCGCCGATAGCGACGAATTTAGGGTGAAATTTAGCAATCTGCTCGTTTAGCAAACTCACATTTTTCCCGCACGCCAAAGCCTCGATTAAAATTCCCTTTTTGTGCGCGATATCTAGGGTGTTTGTGCCAATCGAGCCAGTCGAGCCTAGCACTACCATGAATACACGACCACCATAGCCACTGCGCCAAACATATACCCGTCAATGCGATCTAGCACGCCGCCGTGTCCTGGGAATAAACTGCCGCTGTCTTTGACGCCTGCGCTTCGTTTGAGATAGCTTTCAAACAGATCGCCAAAAATGCCAAAAATCACGATAACTAGGGTCTTGCATAAAATTTCAAGTGGCGGCAGGTTTGTGAAAATGCGCGCATAAATGAAGCTTGTGATAAAGGCAAAAATAATTCCGCCGATAATGCCTTCTATGGTTTTGTTTGGCGAGCTAGGGCTAAATGGGGTTTTGCCAAAGCTTTTGCCAGCGAAATACGCACCGCTATCGCAGGCGATTATTGTGATGATAAGCCAGACGAAGTGGAAAATACCCAAATCATCATAAACCGCCCACATTAGGCAAATCGGAGCGAAAGGGTAGATAAAAGGCAGGATAATTTTCGCGTTTTCAAGCTTTTTAAAAGCTACGATTGAGGCCACCACGACTACCGAGGCGATACATACTTTAACCGCGCTGATAAATGGCTCGTCGTCTTGGGCAAGCGGAATTAGCGCGAAAAATGCGAGCGCAAGGGCTAGCCATTTTAGGCTGACATTTTTTAGCCCGTAGACCTTGTAGCTCTCCAAAAGCCCTATGCTAAGCATTATAGCAAATACAAAAAAGTTGATAAATCTGCTATTTATCAGGATTAAAACAGAAAAAACGGCGAGCAAAATTCCGCCAGTTACTAGTCTTTGTTTCATAAAATTTCCTTAGATTTGATTTCACGAGATTATATAAAATTTCGCCTTATCACGGCTTTAAAACGCCGATAGTTTTATAATCCACATAATGCACAAACGAGCCTTTCACGGGGCTTACATTTAGGCGTTTGGTGTAATCAACGAGGTAGTTTCCAGCCTCTTTGACGCTAAAATTTACGCAAATTTTAGCAGCAAAATTTGCGATTTCTTCGCTTAAATTTTGTTTGTTAGTTTGGACGATGACATGTGCGCTAGCTCGGTTTTTTAAATGAAACCAAAAGTCGTTTTTGGCGCTGTTTTTTAGCAAAAATTCGTTGCCTTTTTCATTTTTGCCCACGCTGATTTTAAACTCGCCGATATAAAAGCTCTGCACAAATTCGGCGTTTTTTTCCTTTAAATTCGCGCTAATTCGCTTTTTGGGGAGCAAAATTTCAAGCTCTTCGACGCTTTTTGCGTTTGCAATTAAATTTTTCAAATTTTCGTAAAATTCGATTTTTTCGTTTAAATTTGCGATTTGGATATGCGAATTTGCGGCCTTTTGGCGCAATTTTTTTGCTTCGTTAAAAAATTCGTTCATTGCGATTTTTGGCGGATTTTCTAGGTGAAATTCCACGCTTTCGCTGTTTTCATTATTTAGGCAAAATTCCCTTTGCCAGTCGCTTAAATTATACAAATTTGCCGATAATACCTGCCCGAGATTTGCCAAATTTTCGGCTTTTGCTAAAAGTTCGCTCTCTTTTGGCACGGCATTTAAATTTGCATGCAAAATTTCGATTTTTTTATCAATTTGGGTTAATTTTGAATTTCGAATTTGGGCTAAATTTGCCAAATTTAGCTTTTCAAACTCGCCCATGAAAAATTCATTGAAATTCTCTATGTTTTCTACATCTTTTTCTTTGATTTTATATGGCGGAAGTGGCGCCAAAACCCGCCCCACGCGCACGCTTCGCACATCGTTATCTAGGTGTCTGAGTGCTTCGAGTATCACGCCCTTTTCATCAGTGATGATAACATTTGTAAATCGCCCTGTAAATTCGAAGTATAAATTTGTGATAAACGCCTTGTAGCTGGCTTTTAGCTCAGTTTTGATATGCAAAATTCTATTATTTTCCACTACGCAAATTTGCAAAATTTTCGATTTTACGAGCCGTTTAGCCAAAACCCCGTCAAATGGTGCTTTGTAAATTTTATTTTCCACGAAAGAGCCGTTTTTATGGATATTGCACGCGGTTTTATTCATATCAAAAAACAGCTCATAGCTATCAAAGCTAAGCTTAAAAAGATTATCGCCGACGCGCTTTATGTGGCTTAGAGTTTTGAAATTTTGCAAAAATTCGCAAATTTGGATTAGGTGCTGGTATTTCATAAACGCTATTTTAGCAAAAAATTTAGCAAAAATTTTAAATTCCATTTTTACTTTAAAAAAATGATATACTTTGGGTTTTATTTTTAAGGAGAGATTATGAAATTTAAAATTTTAGTGCCGTTAGCATTATCAGCGTTTGTGTTAAGTGGCTGTTTGCAAGGGCTAGGACGCGATACTTACATTGTCGTGCCTTCAAACGAAGCCAGTCCGCACTCTATCGATAAAATGCTAAATTTGCCACAAAACATCACATTTGAGAAGCAATCCTACGCGCTAGGACACAAAAGCTCCATGAACGCCGAATATTTTTTAGATGGCGAAAGGGGCTTTGGCTGGACGAAGCTGATTACGATTTCGTATGGGCATGGCGTGTATGATATGGAGCGTTTGCTCGGCGCTATGGAACATGAGTTAGAAAAACAAAAAAACTCTGGCGCAAAAAATGAGTATAAATTCGAAAAATTAAGCGATAAAAAGGCGATTTCTACCGAAATTTTCTACCCTACAAATAATCCAAATTTAAACAAATTTGAAGCAAATTTGAAAATTTATGAAATCAAAGATTGCGGGGCTGTAAATGTGCATTATGCGATGAATTTCGACAAAGATACGCCGATAGATACCGTGCGAAAGCAAATACAGAGCAAAAAGGCAAATTTTTTGAAAAACTATCCTAGAATCGAGTGTGCGCAGGATCTTAGCATAAAAAGTTCGAAGCTAAATCACCCGCAAAGCCTAGAATATATGCAAACAAACTTTGAGAAATTCAAAGAATATCCACGAGTTTATGGCTCGGATACTAGCGCGGTTACTTACTTTTCAGCCCAAAACCCTACATACGGGCAAATCGATGTGCTTTTTAGCGAAGGTTTGAAGAAAAAAGATTTTGATAAATTTTTAAGCGACACCAAAAAAGATATTGCGAAATTTGATAAAAAACACGAAGCAAAAATTGAAAAACTAGCCGAAAATAAGGCGCTTCAAACCATGCTTTGGTATCCAAATCAACGCAGGGGCGAAAAAGATTATGAGATGAATTTTGCTATCATCGAACTAAAATCTTGCGGTATGACTCAAACTATCTATAAACAAAGATTATTAGCTAGCAGCGGCAGCGAAGATGAGGTAAAAAATCTCTTTGGCAAAACCAAAACTTACTTTTTGGCAAATTATCCAAAACTTAGTTGCAAATAAGTTCATTGCCGAATTTGGGTAAAATTCGGCAAAATTTGGTTGTCTCTGATTTTTACACTTAAAATTTCTCTTTGTGAATTTTGCTAAATTCTAGCTTTTCTAGCTCGTGTGGAGCGGGCGTGGAGATTAGATTTCCAAGTGATAAAATCGCTAAGGCTCTGTAATTCCCCCCAAAACCCAAAATTTCGCGCAGGTATTCCTCGCTACTCGCGCCATTTTGCGCCTCGCGCAGTCTGCATTGTATCCAGCAGCTTCCCACGCCTAGCGCGCTCGCGCACAGGTGCATGTAGGCCATAGCGATAGAGGCGTCCTCAATCCAGACATCTTGCGCGCTCTCATCGGCGATTACGACCACAGCGGCGTTTGCGCCTTTTAGCATATCGGCTGCGCCCGTGCGCGCAAGGCTTAGTTTGGCGAGGTTTGCTTTATCTTTGACTACGATAAACTCCCAAGATTTTCTTGCATGTCCGCTAGGGCTTAGCAAGCCAGCCTTTAAGATTGTGTCTAAAATTTCGTTGCTAATCTCGCTGGGAGCGTATTTTCGCACACTGCGCCTGGCTTTTAAAATCTCTAAAATTTCCATGATTTTTCCTTTCCAAAAGCAAAATTATACCTTTTATTATAAAGTTTTATGGTTAGATTTGATAGAATTTAGCCCAAATTTTTTAAGGACAGGTTATGAAACAGACAATCACAGAAAAAATTTTTAGCGAACATGTGGGCGAGGCGGTCAGCGCAGGGCAAATCGTAGAAAGCAAAATCGATATGGTCATCGGCAACGACATCACAACGCCGATTTCGATAAAGCAGTTTGAGTTAAGTGGCGCAAAGGCTTTGGCAAATCCAGACGGCTTTGCGATCGTAATGGATCACTATATCCCTACAAAGGACATTTTAAGCGCAAATCAAGCCAAAATTTCACGCGAATTCGCCTACAAACACAACCTAAAAAACTATTTTGACGAAAAAGATATGGGCATCGAACACGCCCTAATGCCTGAAAAAGGGCTAGTGGTACCCGGCGATGTCATCATCGGAGCCGACTCGCACACCTGCACGCACGGCGCACTTGGGGCGTTTTCTACTGGTATGGGAAGCACCGATTTAGCTTATGCGATGATTACGGGCAAAAACTGGTTTAAGGTGCCTGAAAGCATAAAAGTTGTTTTCAAGGGCAAACCCGCAACGCACATTTACGGCAAGGATTTGATACTTGAAGTTATCCGCCAAATCGGCGTTGATGGCGCACGCTACAAGGCGCTAGAATTTGTTGGTGAGGCGATTGCGCACCTTGATATGGATAGTAGATTTTCGCTTTGTAATATGGCAATCGAGGCTGGCGGAAAGAGCGGAATCGTGGCGTGCGATGAGGTAACAAAAGAATTTTTGGCCGCTAGAACGCTACGAAGCGAGCCAAAATTTCACTACTCAGACGAGGGGGCAAACTACGAGCGCGTCCTAGAAATCGACACTGCGAATTTAGACCCAGTGATTGCGTATCCATTTTTGCCAAGTAATGGCAAAAGCGTGAGAGAGGCGGTAAAAGATAGTATCGCAGTAGATCAAGTTTTCATCGGAAGCTGCACAAATGGGCGTTTAAGTGATCTTCGCATAGCAGCGCAGATTTTAAAAGGCAGAAAAGTGGCTCGCAAAACTCGCCTTATCATCACACCAGCTACGCAAAAAATCGCTCTACAAGCGCAAAAAGAGGGCTTGTGGGATATTTTCGTCGAAGCAGGTGCAGTTGTGAGCAATCCGACCTGTGGCGCGTGTCTTGGCGGATATATGGGAATTTTGGGCGATGGAGAGAGATGCGTGAGCACGACAAATCGCAACTTCGTCGGCCGCATGGGCGATCGCACGAGCGAAGTATATCTAGCAAACTCAGCTGTCGCAGCAGCTAGCGCAATCGCTGGTAAAATCGCAGATCCTAGGGATTTGTAACCTAAAATTTTGCCATTTTTTTAATGGCAAAATTTATCCAAATTTTAAATTTCAAATGAAAAAATCCAAAGCTTGTTTTCTTTTTATAATTTATCTTTGTGCGCTCTTTAAAATTACGATTTTTAGGGCAAATTTTAGGCTCGATCAAATTTGGCGTGTCGGCGAATACAATCTCGTGCCATTTAGCGATTACGCAAATACTTTGAAATTTGGCGCGATAAAATTTATCTATCTTTTTGCGGGAAACATAGTCTGGTTTGTGCCGTTTGGGCTTTTTGCGCGATATTTTTTCCCAAATTTTAGCATGCGAAAAATTTTGATTTTTGGCCTTTTGCTCTCACTAATAATCGAAATTTCACAATTTGTCTTTAAAAGCGGAATTTTCGAGCTTGACGATTTGATTTTAAATGTTTTTGGGGTATTTTTGGGGATAAAATTTGGCGAAATTTTAAAATTCCGCCAAATTTAGATTTAAAACATCTCTGGGATTCGAAAATAGTGATTTATCGCGCCGTTGCCCCTGCCAATGTGCAAATCTTGCATTAGCGCAGTGCGGACGAATTCTTTCGCACTACCAACCGCTTCTTTTACGCTAAGCCCTGCTGCTAGGGCGCAAGCGATAGCTGATGAGAGTGTGCAACCTGTGCCGTGAGTGTTTTTGGTGATGATTTTGGGTGCGCTAAACTCGCTAAATTCGCCATTTTCGTAAAGAATATCGCGCGCTTCGCCAGTATTTGCGAGATCCCCGCCTTTGACCAAAATTGCTCCGCCGTAAAATTCAGCGATTTTTAGCGCGGCTGTTTTCATATCGTCGAAATTTTCGATTTTTACGCCACTTAGCGCGCTTGCTTCTTTGATATTTGGCGTGATAATCGCTGAAATGCCAAAAAGGTCGAATTTTAGTGCGTTCATTGCGCTATCTTGCATTAGCACGCCACCGCTTGTAGCGACCATGACAGGGTCTGTGACGACATTTCGCGCGCCAAATTTTTTCAACGCTTTGGCTATGGTTTGTGCAATCTGGGCAGTAGAAATCATGCCGATTTTCACAGCGTCTGGGACGATGTCGCAAAATACGCTTTCTAGCTGGGCTTCGACAAATTGGGGCTCGATATTTAGCACGCCTTGCACGCCAAGCGTGTTTTGGGCAGTGAGGGCTGTGATGACATTTTCGCCATACATTTTGTGGGCGGTTATGGTCTTGATATCGGCTGAAATACCTGCGCCGCCGCTACTATCGACACCCGCGATTGTAAGAATCTTTTTCATAAATTTTCCTTGTAAAAAAATCGTGTTTTATAAAAGTATGCACATGCTTTTATAAAACACCACCGCTAGCGTCGCCCAGGTGGGGGTGCGGGGGCGGGCGGGCCTCGCAACTCTGAGCGCCGCCCCCGCAAAAAAAAGATTAGACTTCAAAATTCCTAGCGGTGGGCAATTAAAAAATTTAACAATAAATTTTACACTCAGTATTCCCAAAAATTCCAAAATTTTATACAATTTCACCTTGCTAAAATTTAAATTTTCATCGCTATAATAGCGAGTTTATTTTAAATTTAAGGATTAAAATGTTTGATTGGATCAGCTCGCCTGAGGCGTGGATAAGCCTAGCCACGCTAACTGGGCTAGAAATCGTTCTTGGCATAGACAATATAATTTTCATAGCGATTTTGTGTTCGCGCCTGCCTCAGGAAAACCGCGACAAAGCTCGCATTATGGGGCTAGCTCTTGCGATGATTACGCGAATTTTGCTTCTACTTAGCCTTAGCTGGGTAATGGGGCTGACAAAAGAGCTATTTAGCGTGCTTGGACACGGTTTTAGTGGGCGAGATTTAGTGCTAATCGGCGGTGGTTTGTTTTTGCTGGTAAAATCCACGCTCGAAATTCACTCTTCTGCTGTGGGCGAAAGCCACGAAGAGCGAGTAGATGAGAAAAAAGCTAGCTTTGGTGGCACACTGATTCAAATCGCTTTGCTTGATATAATCTTCTCGCTCGATAGCGTGATTACGGCTGTGGGTATGGCACAGCACCTGCCTGTAATGATACTAGCTGTCATCATCGCCGTGGCTGTGATGATGTTTGCTAGTGGGGCGATTGCGAAATTTGTCGATGATAACCCTACGATAAAAATTCTTGCGCTTTCGTTTTTGATTTTAGTCGGCGTTTCGCTCATAGCGGACGGTCTTGGATTTCATATCCCAAAGGGCTATATTTATTTTTCTATGTTTTTCTCGCTCGTGGTCGAGCTCATCAATATCCAAGTGCGCAAAAAATCTGAGAAAAACTAGGTTAGCTTCGGTTAGATTCGGGCGATTTTGGAGTTAAAATTTTAGCCTAAAATCGCCTTTAATTTTACAAAAGGAGCTATTTTGAAACCGCTTAGATTTGTAGGAACTGGGCTTTTAATCGCTGTTTTTGGCTTCGTCGCATTTAGTGGGGCTGGTATGTTTTTTGGGTTAAAAAGTGGGGTTATGAAAAATTTCCACGAATACTTTGGTATGGCTATGCTAGCCCTTGCGCTGGTGCATATTTTCATAAATTTCAAACCTTTTAAACTCTATTTTAAAGGCTGGCAGGGGCTTGTAATCTGCGCTATTATAGTGCTTAGCTGCGGATATGCTGGATACAGCCTCAAAGGCGCTAGCGGGGCTGGAAACCCAGCTAGGGCTGTGTATATGCAGGCTCTAAATTTGGAAATTAGCAAATTTAAAGGCGCATTTGGCACGGATAATGCGAAATTTAGCGCGTTTTTAGAGAGCAAGGGTATAGCGAATTTCGACGAACGCCTAAATTTGCGCGAAGCGTGTGCGAAATATAATCTCAAAGAGGGCGAAATCCTAAACGCACTTTTGCCGGCTCGTGCGCTAAAAGGCGAGGCGAGCGGCGCGCAAAAAGGCAAAAATTCTCACTAATAAATTTTGGCAAATTTCAAATTTGCCAAAATTCAGCCATTATTTTTTAAGTCAAATTTTAATAAAATCCAAAATTTAAATTTCAAAAAAGGATTAAATTTAGCCTTGCTAAATTTCAAAAAATGTTAAAAGGTATCGCTTTATCGCTGTTTTCTTCTATCGGGTTTGCGAGCATTTATTATATGTCGGTTTTCATGCAGCCTCTTGGCGGGCAGGAGTTGCTGGGATACCGCATGCTAGTAACATTTCCGATAGTAGCGCTGTTTTTGGTGCTAGGCGGCAAAAAAACAGAGATGAAAAAGCTTCTTGTCCGTCTGATAAAAAAGCCCTTTTTGCTCATAATTTTACTTGCGACTTCCGCTACAATGGGAATTCAGATGTGGCTGTATCTGTGGGCGCCAAGTAACGGCTACGCACTGCAAGTCTCAATCGGATACCTCATAATGCCAATTTCCATGGTGATTTTTGGCAATCTTGTTTTTGGCGAGAAAATTTCGCGACTAAAAGCTCTGTGTGTGGGCTTTGCGGTGATTGGAGTGTTTTCAAAAATCCTAATCGGAGGCGCGCCGTCGTGGCATAGCGCGATTGTTTTTATTGGATTTCCGCTGTATTTTTGCCTAAGGCGGTATTTCAGGTTAGAAGGGGCTAGCAGTTTCGCCCTAGAAATCGCGCTTTTGTTGCCGTTTTGTTTGTGGTTTGTAAGTAGCACCGACCTTGGCGCGGTCGCGGTGCAAAATCCAAACATTTACACGCTTTTATCGGTGCTAGCCCTATTAAGCGCGACTGCGCTTTTAGCTCAAATTTTATCAAGCGCATTAATTCCGATAAATTTCTTTGGGCTATTAATCTATGTCGAGCCACTTTTGATGTTAGGCGTTTCGCTACTTTTAGGCGAAAAAATCGAGCCTGATTCGTATATTTTGATGATTTGCCTATTTATGGCTATTTGCTTTTTGGTGGCTGATACGATTATCTCTATAAAACGCGCAAAAAGGGCTAAATTTTACATTAAGGCAAAATAACTGTAAAATGGCGCAAAAATTTAATCAAGGAAGTAGATGAAAAGAGTTCTTAGTGTTCAAGATATTTCGTGCGTGGGTAAGGTCTCGCTTAGCGCTGCTTTGCCAGTGATTAGCGCAATGGGGCTTAGTGTTAGCGTTTTGCCTACGGCGGTGCTTTCTATGCATACTGGATTTAGCGGTTTTACATTTCGCGATCTTACCAAAGATTTGCGCCCTATAATGTCGCATTGGCACGAGCAGGGGGTGGAATTTGACGGAATTTATACTGGATTTTTGGGCTCGCAAGAACAAATCGCGCTTATTAGCGAACTTTTTATGGAATTTGGCGGAAGCGGAAAGACGATATTGGTCGATCCGTGTATGGGCGATAATGGCGAATTTTACCCCGGATTTGATAATGACTTTGCCCGTATGATGGCGCTTTTGTGCGCTAGTGCTGATGTGATTACGCCAAATATCACGGAAGCTTGCGCAATGGTTGGGGTGAAATACCGAGAAAAGGCCGAGAGGGAATTTATCTTTGATTTGCTCGAAGGACTAAAAGATTTAGGCGCGTCAAAGGTGATTTTAAAGGGGATTAATTACATAAGCGAGCAGTGTGGTGTGTTTAGCTACGACGCCAAAGACGGGCGTGTGAGCGAGTATTTCCACGAGCTACTACCTGTGAAATACAACGGCACGGGCGATATTTTTGCCTCGGTTGCATTTGGTGCGTTAATGCGTGGCAAATCCCTCCAAACCGCAATCCGCATAGCTGCTGATTTCGTCGTAAGCGCGATGAAAGAGACTATGAGCGATAGCGAGTGGAGGCGCAGCGACGGAGTGAAATTCGAGCTTGTAATTCCTGAGCTTGTAAGGAAAATTTAAAGGCTAAATTTTAAAATTTCGGCTTTGAAATTTATTTTTAAAAATTAAATGCATAAATTTATACTATTTTAAGTGGTTGCTAAATTTGAAAAAGATATAATCTTCAATCACTATTTTTTGGGAGAATACAATGAGAACAATCCAAGCAAGTGAAATCTCTAAAACAGTTGCAGAGCTTTGCAAAAAAGCCTGTTATGTAGTAACGCCAGATATGAGAAAAGCGTTTGAAAAAGCAAAAGAGACTGAGGTTTCTTCAATCGGTAAAGAAATCCTTGGCAAATTGCTTCAAAATGCTGATCTAGCAGAAAAAGGCGTAGCTCCAATCTGCCAAGACACAGGTATGACGGTAGTTTTCGTAGAACTTGGTCAAGATGTGCATATCGAGGGCGGATATATCGAGGACGCTATCAACGAGGGCGTTAAAAACGGCTATGTTGATAACTACCTAAGAAAATCAGTTGTAGCTGAGCCACTATTTGAGCGCAAAAACACCACAAATAACACTCCTGCTGTTATTAACATGCGCATAGTCCCAGGCGAAAAACTAAAAATCACAGTTGCTCCAAAAGGCTTTGGTAGCGAGAATAAATCTGTGCTAAAAATGCTTGTTCCAGCTGACGGCGTAGAGGGTGTGAAAAAAGTATTCCTTGAAGCTGTAAAATATGCTGGTCCAAACTCATGCCCTCCAATGGTTCTTGGCGTAGGAATCGGTGGCACAATGGACAAAGCAGCGCTTCTTGCAAAACAAGCAGCTGTTCGCTCAGTAGATAGCAGAAACAAAGACGAAAGATACGCAAAACTAGAAGATGAGCTATTAGAGCTTGCTCGCCAAACAGGCGTTGGCCCACAAGGTCTAGGCGGTCTAAACACTGCTGTTAAAGTAAATGTAGAGTGGTATCCAACTCACATCGCAGGTCTTCCAGTAGCTATTAATGTCAATTGCCACGCAGCACGCCACGCAAGTGCTGAACTTTAAGGAGATAATTATGTCAGAAGTAAAAAGAATAACAGCTCCATTTGATAAAGATGTAGTAAAAAGCCTAAAAGCTGGTGATAATGTCCTAATCACAGGCACAATCATCGCAGCACGCGACGCTGCTCACAAGGCTTTGACTGAGACTTTGGCTCGTGGCGAGAAACTGCCTGTAAATTTAGCTGGCGAGACTATTTATTATCTTGGCCCAACACCTGCAAAACCAGGTCAAGCAGTAGGCGCAGCAGGTCCTACTACAAGCGGTCGTATGGATAAATACACCCCAACAATGATTAACGAAGTGGGTATCAACGGCATGATCGGTAAGGGTTATAGAAGCGATGCGGTAGTCGATGCTATGAAAAAATCAGGTTGTGTTTATATGGTAGCTATCGGCGGAGCTGGCGCGCTAATTAGCCAAAGTATCAAAAAATACGAGGTTCTAGCTTACCCTGAGCTTGGCCCAGAGGCTGTGGCAAGACTAACAGTCGAGGATTTCCCAGCGATTGTCGCAATTGATTGTGAGGGAAACAACTTCTACGAAGTCGGTCAAGCACCATACAGAAAAATCTAATCTTTCTAGGGCAAATTTGCCCTAGAATTTTAAAATTTAACCCTAAAATTTAAATCTTAAATTTATCACTCTTACGCCTAGCATAACAGCCGCAAAAATCACCAAATATTCGGCACTGCTGAATAAAAATGTATTTTTGTTTTCTAATCCAAAACCAGTTTTAAAAAACAGATATTCGTAAAAATGCAGATCCGCAAACGAATAAATTCCAAAAGCCAAAAGAGGCAAAAATAGGCAAAATTTTAAAATTTTACTAAATTTCACGCTAAGCAAATTTGCAAAAATTCTAAAATTTAGCCCCAAATGTGCAGCGCTGAGTAAAAATAGCGCGTGCGTGGCAAACATGTGGATATTTTTGGCCGCATCCGAGCCAAAGCCAAAATCAATAAACGAAAAAATATGCTCGCTAAGAAAAATCGCACTTATTAGCGTTGCGAAAAATGAGGATAAAAGGGCGAAATTTAGGGCGTTTCGCACCTTAAATTTGGCTAAGTATTTACGAGGCGAAAAGGCATGAAAAAGGGCGAAAAAGATTAAGATTAAGCCCAAAATTTCATGCGCTATCTCGCCAAATTTTTTGTAATTCATGCACAAAACTAGGGCAAAAATCGCGCCCCAGTAAAATGATTTTTTATTAAATTTCATTGTAAAATTTATTTTGAAATCTCATCAAACCACGCTTTTAGCTCGGTTTTGGCTTTCTCTCTTTGATTTTGCGCCACGCTTCCATACAGGCTAAAATAGCCTAAAACCTTTGCTTTTGTCGCTTTTTCGACCGAGCCGATTGTCCTATCTAAGCCACTTCCTTCGTGAGTGTTAAAGACGAAAATCGGTAAATTTCCGAAATTTTGCCCCTCTAAAAATGTGAAAACGCCCATTGGCAAATCGCCCCACCAAGTAGGAAAGCCCAAAAACACGGCGTTAAAATCGGCTAGATTTTTATCAAACGGCTTAATCTCTGGTCTTGCTTTTTGTTTTTGTTCGCTTTTTGCGAAGTCGATTGCGGCTTGATACTCTTTGGCATAGGGCGGTAGAGTTTCGATTTTAAAGAGTTCGCCACCGCTAAATTCCGCCAAATACTCAGCCAAAATTTCAGTATTTCCCTTCTCGATATAGCCCACCTGATAATTCTCATCTGCGCGCGAAAAATACGCGATTAGCACCTTTTTACCGCTCATATTAAATCCTTGTGAAACCTTCGTGTCAGCGGCATTTCCCGCACAGCCAAAGAAAAATAAAAGAAAAAAAAGTAGGATTTTTTTCATACTTGCCCCTTAGTTAAAATTTCAAAAATTATATAAAAAAAGCGAAAATTTCGTTAGAAAAATTCTCTAAATTCATTGCCTGATTCTGCAAAATTTGCCCGAATTTAAAATTCGGCGCAGTATCACGGGCTTGCGTAAGCAAAATTTAAAATTTATCTATATGTATCGCAGCGTTTTAGCCAGCCGGCCAGCCAGCGCGCTTCATCGCGGTTTGCGGGCGCGTTAGCCACTCTGCGCTTTAAGAGAGATTTCGCGCACCTGCGAAATTCGCTCATTGCCTCTTTTTGCGCGCTCATGCACTCCAAAACCTGCATTAATCCCCAGCCCTCGCCCGCGTATCGCTCACTCTCTTTTATGCCCTCGCCTTTGAAATTGACATAATCAATGAGCGCGTAAAGCCCATTTGGCGAGCTTGCGACGCGGTAAAACTGCGATTTGATATGCTCTTTTTTATTGCTTAAATTTTGCATTTTTTCTAGGGAGTTTTGAAGTCTTTCATAGATAAATTCTACCTGCAAATTTTTGGTTTGATACAAAAAGTTTTCTAGCTCTATCAAATCCGCGTCGCCTGATTTTTTTAGCACATCAAGCGCGGTTTTGCTCTGCCAAGGCGCGTGAGAGTGCAGGCGCAGTATTTTTGGAAGTTTAACGCCGCGAATTTTATAAAATTTCACTAAATTTGGAAAGCTCTCTTCGAATTTATCTTTTTCGTCTTTTTTATACCAGATGAAGTGTCCGATCCCCAAGGACGGGAAATTCTCGCCACTATTCCAGTGGATTAAATTTGACTTTTTCGCCCCTGTTTCGTTGGCGTAAATTTTCTCTGCCACGCTGGATAAATCCGCGCCAAACGCTCCCACGCACAAAAACGCCAAAAGGCTAAATTTCGCTAAATTTCGCATAAATTTATTGCTTTTTCACGCCGTGCAAAAAGATTTTAATGCGGTCTTTTATGAAATTTTCTTTGTCTAAATTTGGCTCTTCGCCGAAAAATATAAGGCGGTTGAAGTGTGGCTCGCGAAGCAAAAAGCAAAAATAGCGCGCCAAATACTCAGGATCTGCGCTATCAAACTCATCAATATGCGCCCTAAAATAATTGCTCAGCCCCGCTGGAAATGCAAGCGTGCTGGTATCTAAGAAGATTTTGGAGACATTTTTTAGCATGGAACCGAAGGTTTTTGAGGTTCCAAGCAGGATATTTTTTAGAAATTTTTGATTTTCGGCACTATAAATAAAGTCGAAATAAATCGGAGCAAATTCGCTCAAATACTCCTGTGGCGCGAGGTTTTCGTCTAAGCTAAGCAGATTATCTAGCTTTTTATCAAGCCTTTGGGTGTGAAATTCGACCACATGCAAAAACAAATTTTCCTTGCTTTCGAAATATTTGTAAATCGAGGCAAGCGAGCCACCGCTGATAGCGACGATATCATTTAGGCTGACGTTGTCATATCCTCGCTGTAAAAATAGCTCTGTGGCCACCTCGAAAATCTTTTCTATGCGAATTTGCGATTTATAATACCTTGATTTTTGTGCCATTAATCCTTCCTATCAATAAATTTTTGTTGCGGATAGACAAACACACTCTCGCGTGTAATGCTGATTTTTTCATCATCAACCGCGTAAGCTTTGATGATTAGCGGTAAAACGACATTATCGTGCTCGTTTTCTAGGCTCAAATTTGCCTTGCTTGTAAGCGAGACTATGATTTTTGCCTTTTTGCCAGGGCTTACTTTCACAGGCTCGTCTGGGCGAGAAATGCTGATATTTTCGTTATCTACGCTAAAAAAGAAGCTGTGCGGTTCGCTGTGGGTGTTTTCGAATAAAAATGTATAGCTGTTTTTGACGATTTTTTCGCCGTTATCGTCGAAATCGATTTTATAGAGCTGGGTGTTGCGATTGATGTTTAAAAGCATGCTCTCTTTGGTGCCACTCATCACCACTAGCCCGATTAGCGCAGCGGCTAGCACGCCGATATAGCCAATCGTGCGAAATCGCATAAATTTAACCTTGCTTTGCGATTTTTGCGCATTTAGGCTCGTCCAGTTGATAAGTGGAGCTTTGCCAAGCTTGCTCATTACATTTGAGCACGCATCGGCGCATTCTAGGCAGTTTATGCACTCTAACTGCATGCCTTTGCGGATATCGATATGTGTCGGACAGATCCTCACGCATGCCTGACAGCCGGTGCAATCTCCGCTAGCAGGCTTGTTTGAGATTAAATTTTTATGCTCGTCATAAACTGCGCCACCTCTGATATCATCGTAAATCACGCCCAAAGAATCTTCGTCAAGCATGGTTGATTGAATCCTTGCGTAAGGGCAGATGAAAACGCAGAAATTCTCGCCCAAAAATGTGATATCAAATGTCAAAAACGCCGCAAATCCTAACACTATGCCAAAGAGAAGTTTATGCTCGCCAGCCTCGCTAAGATAGGCAAAAAAGCTTTGCGGTGGCACGAAAAACCAGAGCAAATTTGAGGCTGCAATCAGCGCAACAATAGAAAAAAGCGCAACCGCGATAACGCCCTTTGCGCCAGCTTTTTCACCCTTTTGTTTGTTTGTGATAGAGCCGTGAATTTTAAGAATTTTAGTGCAGATTAAATCTCTATAAATCACGCGAAAAATCGTTTGCGGACAGGCCCAGCCACACCACACGCGCCCGCCAAGCGTGGTTAGGAAAAATATCGAAATGAAAAAGAATATTATCAAAAATGGCATTAAGAAAAATTCTTGCGTCGAGAAGGTGTTGAAAAAAAGGTGGATTTCTTTTTTTTCAAAACTGATTAAAAATAGGTGTTTGCCGCCTATTTGAAGCCACGGCATGATGAAAAGCCACAGCGAAGCGATAGTGTAAAAAAAGTAGCGCTTCTGCCTGAATTTCGAGATTTTACTCTCCATGAAATGTCCTTTTTGTATAAATGCACGATTTTACTCTTAAAAGATTAATTACATATTAAAATTATAGAATTTGGATATTTTTTCACGAAAAAAATCTGAATTTGTCTTTGAAATTTGATATTTAAAGCCCATTTTTAGGCAAATTTCGCCATAATACCCAGTTTTAAAATTTCAACGCGGATAAGGCGAATTATGAGAGAGGTTTCTATAAGCGAAGCGTCCGAAATTTTGGGTGTTTCAAAAGAGGCGATTTACAATAGAATCAGGCGAAATTCTATTCGCACGACAGAGATTAATGGCGTAAAATATGTCGTTTTGGAAGACGAAAATGATGAAATTTCAAATTCTAACGCGCAAGGAGCTAGCGCAAAAGTGCGCCCCTCAAAACCTGCCCCGCAAAATTCGAACCAAAATTTTATTGATTATTTAATCAAAGAAATCGCCGAGCTAAAAGAACAAATCCAAACCTTACAAAGCGACAAAGATAGGCTCCACCGCGAAAAAGAGGAAATTTTAATCTCATCAAAAGAAGAAATCAAGCTCATGTATAAAGAGCGAGATGAAAAGCTTGGGTATTTTCTCTCATTTTTCGAAAAACCACTAATCGGCGAGAGTGCGCGCGAAAAAAAGCCATACGATGTCGAGGTAAAAGAGCAAATTTTCGATGAAAACGAGTGGTTAAGCCTAGCGAAATTTATTAAAAGCCTAGATTTAGGGCGCAAAAAACGGATGAAAGCCCAAAGTTTAATCATCGAAAATATCGGCGCAAACGAGCTAATCAGGGTCATTGGCGATGAGCTTTTGGTGCATAAAAGTTTAGATATCAAAAATTTAAAAGGAAAAAAATGAAAATTAGAAAAATTGCAAGTTATGCGATTGTAGGCGGTTTTGGACTGATTTTATCTGGCGCTTTGGCAGGCTGTGAGCGCGAAAATACAGGCTCGGAGCTTCGTATCCAAGAGGGCGCGCTAGTTAGAATCGAGGAAGTAGCGCCCGGAAAATATAAAATTTTAGAGGAATTTCCTAGCGAAAAAACGCAAATTATCTTAAAAAGCTTGGACGGAAGCGAGAGAATTTTAAGCGAGGCTGAGACAAACGCACTTTTGGCTGAGGAAAACGCCAAAATAGAGGCTGGCGCTTCAAATTTAACCAATCAAAACGCCGAAATTTCGAGCGGCGGATACAGCCTTGGCGAGGCGATTTTAGCAAGCGCAGCAGGCGCAATCATCGGCTCATGGATAGGCTCGAAACTCTTTGGCTCACCAGCGTATCAAGCGCACAGACAAACAGCCTTTAAAAACCCTAGCGCGTATTCAAGGAGCGTAAATAGCTTCAAGGAGGCTAAGGCAAACAATGCCAAAGCAAAAAGTGGCAAAAGCGGGTTTTTCGGCTCAAAATCAAGCGGAACAAGCGCGCCCACGAAAAGTGGCGGTAGTGCATTTGGTGGCTAAATTTACCCGCAAATTCAGGCTAAATTTTAAAATTCAAGGAAATAGATGAAACTCAAAAAACTAACCCCACTAAGCAATGAATTTTTAGAAAAACTTGGCTTTTCGTGGCACACTGACGCGGATTTATCAGCATACATAGCAGATGAGGTCGTAAGCGTGAGCGCAGAGGAGGCAAACGCCTACTACGAGGTGGCAAACGAGCTGTATGATATGTTTATCGCAGCGGCGCAGTATGTGATAGATAATGACCTTTTCCACGAGCTTGGAATTCCCTTTAATCTAGTAGAAATTATCAAAATGAGCTGGGAAAATGATGTGCATTGGCACCTTTATGGCAGGTTTGATTTCGCAGGTGGATTAGACGGCGAGCCGATAAAACTGCTCGAATTCAACGCCGATACGCCAACGGCTGTGTTTGAAACAGCGATTATCCAGTGGGCGCTACTTAAAGAAAACGGACTTGATGAAATGGCGCAGTTTAACGAGCTTTTCGCCGCGATTAGCGATAATTTCAAACGCCTTGTAGTTTTGGGCGGAGAGTTGGAGGAATTTGATAAATTTTACGAGGGGTGGAAAATTTTGTTTAGCTCGGTCGCTGGAAGCGATGAGGACGAGAAAACAATTAGGCTTTTGCAAACAGCTGCCGATGAAGCGGGCTTTAAGACAGCCTTCGCATACGCACACGAGGTCGAGTTTGATGATGAGAAGGGGGTATTTTTTGGTGGCGAAAACTACGAGTATTGGTGCAAACTAATCCCGTGGGAGGCGATTGCTATCGAGGAGGGCGAGCTAGCCTTGATATTAAAAAACATAATGAAAAACCAAAAGGCAATTATCCTAAACCCCGCATACACGCTACTTTTCCAAAGCAAGGGAATAATGAAAATTTTATGGGATTTATACCCAAATCACCCGCTTTTGCTAGAAAGCGCGTGCGAGCCACTAATCGGCAAAAAAATGGTCAAAAAGCCGTTTTTTGGGCGCGAGGGGGCAAATGTGAGTATTTTTGACGAAGACGGTAAAAAAATCAAAGAAAATGGTGGCGAATACGCAAATCAAAATTTCTTATACCAAGAATTTGCAAATCTAAACACTGATAAAAACGGCGCAAAATACCAAGCTGGGGTGTTTTACGCCTTTGAAGGCTGTGCGCTTGGATTTAGGAAGGGCGCAGATATCATCGACAATTATTCTAAATTTGTCGGTCACTACATCGAAAGGGTGGAGTAATGAAACCAAAAATTGTTTTACTTGACGCTGATACACTAGGAAGCGACGCAAATTTCAGCGAATTTGAGGCCTTGGGCGAGCTTGTAACATACCCGAAAACCAAGCCAGAGCAGACAATCGAGCGTTTGGCGGGTGCTGATATTGTCATTACAAACAAGGTTTTAATCACAAAAGAGGTGCTTGAAAAGACAAATTTAAAGCTAATTTGCGTAAGCGCAACCGGCACGAACAATATCGACTCCGAAGCGGCCGCAGCGCACGGCGTGCCTGTGAAAAATGTCGCTGGGTATTCGACCAAAAGCGTATCGCAACAAGCCTTTGCTACGCTTCTAGCGCTTTTAAACGATGTGAGATACTATGCCGAATACGGCGAGAAAAAATGGTGCGAGAGCGAAATTTTCACGCATTTAAATGCGCCAATTGATCAAATTTCTGACAAGAATTTTGGCATAATCGGCCTTGGCGAAATCGGTCGCGAGGTAGGGCGCATAGCAAAAGCCTTTGGCGCAAATGTCTGCTACTACTCTACGAGCGGGGCGCACGATGACGCTGAGTTTAAAAGGGTGGATTTAGATACTATGCTTAAAGAGTGCGATATCATCTCGGTTCATGCGCCATTAAACGAAAAAACAAAAGGGCTAATCGGCAAAGATGAAATCGCTAAAATGAAAAAGGGTGCTGTGTTTATGAACTTTGGTCGTGGCGGAATCGCCGATGAGAGTGCATTGGCATGGGCTATCGATGAAATGGGACTTCGCGTGGGTCTTGATGTGGTCGAAAAAGAGCCGATTAATGCTGATAATCCGCTTCTTGGCGTGAAAAACAAGGCAAATCTAATCCTTACTCCGCACATTGCGTGGGCGAGCGTGGAAGCGCGCAAATTGTTGATTTCTAAAATTGCAGGAAATATCAAAGAATTTTTAAATGCGTAAATTTAAAGGGCAATTTGCCCTTTAAATTTTAAAATTTTGTAAAATTTGTAAAGTCTAAATTTAACTATTTTAAAACCCTTTTTAAAATTTAAAAAAGGGTTTTAAATTTAAATCTACGCTTCTAGTATTGCGCCACTGCTGGCGTTGGTTACTAGTTTTTGGTATTGGCGAAGCCATTTGCCCTCTACTTTTTTGCCCTCGTATTTCCATGCGGCACGGCGAGCGGCGATTTCTGTGTCGCTTAGACGGACATTAATGCTGAAATTATCCACATCGATATCGATTATATCGCCATCTTTGAGTAGCCCTATCATGCCACCTTCTGCTGCTTCTGGGCTTACATGGCCGATACTTAGCCCTCTTGTAGCGCCACTAAAACGCCCGTCTGTGATGAGCGCGACATCTGCGCCAAGGCCACGGCCCACGATTAGGCTAGTTGGGCTTAGCATTTCTTGCATGCCAGGACCGCCTCTTGGGCCCTCGTAGCGGATGACGACTACATTTCCTTTTTGCACTTTTCCGCCAGAAATACCCTCAATTGCCTCGTCTTGGCTGTTAAAGCAAATCGCCTTACCGCTAAATTTGCGCTCGCCGATGATTCCAGCGGCTTTTATAACACAGCCTTGCTCGGCCAAATTTCCAAACAAAATCGCTAGACCGCCACGCTTAGAATACGCGTTTGCTACGGTGTGGATTATGTTTTCGTCCTTGATATCGTCGTTTTGGATACGCTCGCCTAGGCTTTCGCCACTGATTGTGAGTGAATTTAAATCAAGCAAAGAGCTATCAAATTTGCTTATTTCCTTCATTATAGCACCTAGCCCGCCTGCTTTTTGCACATCTTGCATATGAACTCCTGGTAGGCTTGGGCTTACTTTGGCTATGTGAGGCACACTGCGCGAAATTTCGTTTAATTCCGCGATATTAAGCGGTGCGCCTGCTTCGCGCGAGATTGCGAGCATGTGCAAAATCGTATTTGAGCTACCGCCCATTGCCATATCCATAACCATGGCGTTGCGGATCGATTTTTCGTTGATTAAATTTCGGATTTTAAATCTCTCATCGAGCGCAATTTCGCAAATTCTTCTAGCAGCTGCGCGCAACAGTTCCTCGCGCTCAGGCGTAAGGGCTAGGATAGTTCCGTTGCCTTTAAGTGCGATTCCAAGAGCTTCGCATAGGGTATTCATTGAGTTTGCAGTAAACATACCAGAGCAACTTCCCCCACCAGGACATGCCGCGCACTCGATAGCTTTTAACTGCTCTTCGTTAATCTTGCCAGTCTCATACGCGCCAACAGCCTCAAATGCGGTATTTAAATCGATTTGTTCGCCACCTAGCCCCTTGCCAGCAGCCATTGGACCACCACTAGCAAAAATCGTAGGCACATTTACTCTCAAAGCTCCCATTATCATACCGGGCACGATTTTATCGCAGTTTGGTATGCAAAACAGGGCGTCGAGTTTGTGAGCGTTCATCACGGTTTCTATCGAATTTGCGATGATTTCGCGACTTGGTAGCGAGTAGAGCATTCCGCTATGCCCCATTGCGATACCATCATCAACGCCGATTGTATTAAATTCAAACGGCACACAGCCATTTTTACGAATTTCGTCTTTTACGATTTTGGCATATTCGTTTAGATAAAAATGCCCCGGAATACACTCGATAAAGCTATTTGCCACGCCGATAAACGGCTTATCAAAGTCCTCGTCCTTTAATCCTGTCGCGCGAAAAAGTGAGCGGTGCGGTGTGCGTGTGTAGCCCTTTTTAACGATATCGCTTCTCATAAAAATCCTTTGAAATGAAATTTGGTGATTTTATCAAAATTTTAATAAATTTTAGCAGGTGAAATTTGGCAGAATTTAGTAGTTGCGAGAAAATCTCGCAACTAAATTTTATGCAAAAAATAGATAAACATAAAGCGATACTATCACCGCACCAGCAAAGGCTAGGTAAGCACCTGCTTTAATCATATCCATTTGTTTAATCATGCCAGTGCCAAAAACTAGGGCATTTGGCGGAGTTGCTACTGGCATTACAAAGGCACAACTTGCGCCGATACCAATTACGATTGTAAGTGTTTCTTTCGGCAAGCCCATGTGAGCTGCTACGCCCGCAAATACAGGCACCAAAAGCGCAGCTGAGGCAGTGTTACTAGTAAATTCTGTAAGGCAGATGATAAATACAGCTGTTACAAGCAATACCAAATACACAGGCGCGTCTTTGAAGGTATCAGCTACTAGGTTTCCTAGCACGCTAGAAGCCCCTGACATGCCTAGCACCGCACTTAGCGTCAAACCACCACCAAATAGCATTAAAACACCCCACTCTGTGTTTTCTGCCACATCGTGCCATTTAGCAAGGCCTAGCATTACCACAGCGATTGCAGCGCACACAGCGACATAGGAGTCATCGATTTTAAAGCCGATTACCTTGCTAATGTCTTTTGAGAAAATCCACGCAAACGCAGTGATTACGAAAACTATGACGGTAAGTATGCGCTTGTTGTTCCATGGAATTTCTTCGAGTTCGATCTCGACTTTGTGATTTAAATTTGGACGGAATACCAAATATAACACCACTAACATTAATGGAAGCATTAAAAGCATTACTGGAAGTCCCACCTTCATCCAATCAGCGAAATTCCAGCCCAAAGCCTCAGCTGCGATGATGTTTGGCGGTGAGCCAACAATCGTGCCAAGTCCTCCGATACTAGCTGAATAGGCAATTCCTAAGAGCAAAAACACTATCGTGCCACGATCTTCTTTTTTCTTTGCGTCTAAATTCGCGCAAATTCCAAGCGCAAGCGGTAACATCATCGCAGCGGTTGCGGTATTTGATACCCACATTGATAAAAGCGCGGTTGTGATACATATCAAAATCGCAGCCACGCCAAGGCGTCCGCCGGCTTTTTGGATAAGCCATGTTGCGATTTTTTTGTCGAGTTTTTGCATGTGAAGTGCCGTAGCTAGGGCAAATCCACCAAAAAATGTAAAAATTGTAGGGTTTGCGAAATTTGCCAAGGCATTTTTTAGCGTCAAAGCCGTAAATTCGCCGTCTTTGCTAAATTTACCAATCCCAATCGCCACAGCCAAAACTGGCACCATAAGCGCTGTAATCGTGATATGCACAGCCTCTGTAAGCCACATAATCGCGATAAATGCCAAAAGCGCCAAGCCCTTTTTGACATTTGGCTCAAACGGCAAGACATTGTAAAGCGCAAATGCGATTAACGCCGCTACTATCGCAATGATAATGCCACGCTTCGGAAACGAATCAACATCGGTTAGTTGCGCTACTTCCGCAACTTCTTCCGAGTTTTGCGGTTCTAGGTCTGGGAAGTTGTGCCCACGCACCTTGATTTGATCAGGCATGTTACTCCTTTTTTGTAAGATTTTATGAATAATACAAAATTAGGTTGGAAATTTATTAAAATTGCGTTAAATAAAATTTGAAAATTTTTTTGTGCGTTACTTATGGTAACAAAATTTTAAAATTTGGCGAAATTTTAAAATTTTTATAAAATAATATTAATAAATTTTATCCTTTAAATTTGATTTAAATTACAAATTTTCACAAATTTAAAATGTGTAATGGTCAAATTTAAACGCTCTGCGCGCATAAATTTGACCTAAAAATTATTGAAGCGGGATATTTTCGCCGTTTAGTTGCAATAAATTTGAAGCCTTATCATAGCTAAAATCAAGCCTTACGCCATTTCCCTCAGGGCGTAAAAACTGCGCCGAATACAGCTCGATTAGCGGTGCGAACGGGCGCAGGCTATCGTAATCAGAGATAAACTCACTAAGGCTTGTGTCGATTTTAGCGCTGCCGCTGGCGCTCATTTTCGCAAACAGCGTCTCCTCATCAACGAAATCGCCCACGACGCCCTTTGCGCTAAGGCTAAATTTTTTGCCGATGCTGTTTTCGAAGGATAAATTTTTCAAATTTAGCGAAATATCATCTTTGAGCAAATCTCTTAAAATTTGCGGATTTTTCGCTAGTTCCTCTGCTTTGTTTTGGTTCGCAAATGCAAGCTCGCGGTAAAGTTTCTCGCTCATAGCGATGTCGCTATCGATCGCGACATTTCGCACTAGCACATCTGCGACTTTGAGGCTTGCTATGCGCGATTTATCGTCCATAAAGTATTTTCCAGCGCTAACCTTAGTCTCGCCCTCGCTAGAAGCGTCATTTGCGACGATAAATCTATCGCCCTCCACGGTGATTAGGGCGTTTTTAAGGCTGGAAGTATAGCTCATATCAGCTAGGAAATAATCCACTAGCTCTGCGCCCTTTTTGACGCCGTTTTTGTATTTCATATCGTAGTTAAGGCCCTGCATTTCGATATCCACACCCTCTACGCCATACACGAAAAATTTATCCAAACTCAAATTTAGGGTTTTAAAAATTTCGCCATTTAAATCGCTAACTCCGCCAAAATTTAGCCCGCTTAAATTTATCATCACCCCCTCGTTTGAGTATTCGGCGTCTGCTATTTGGGTGATAAATTTAATATCAGTTGCGATTGTGACGCGGTTTGTAGCGATTTCCTCGGTTTTGAAAAATTGTTTTAAAATTTCAGCATAGTGTGGAGTAATGGTTTTGATTTTGCCCTCGATTTGCGCGCCATCAGCGATATTTGCGACACTGTGCGCGATAGTATAATCATACCTAAACTCCAAATCCTGCGGGAAAATCTCATCCATTTCGGAATTTAACTTTCGCAAATCCTTAGCTTCTGCCTCGCCATGCACGCTAGCTACGACTGCGACTAGCTGATCTTTTAGGGTTTGTTTTTTAATCACGCCGGTAAAATATCCAGCCGATGCGCTATCGCCTCGGTCGAATTTACGCTCTTTGACCTCGAAAAACTGGCTATTTTCTAGCATTTGGTTAATGTATTTTTCAGCTAGCTCGCCTGCTTTGTTGCCAACTACGCTATCAATAGCCTTGGCGATAGGGTTTGCGGGTGCGCTTTGCTCTACTTTTGGCTCGTTTTGGCTCTCGCTCTTATCTTTGCTTGGCAAAAAGGCAAAACCCAAAATTAGCACGATTACAGCCACTATGGGAACAAGAAATTTTTTCACAGCTTCTCCTTAAAATTTGGATTAAATTTAAAAAGACATTGTAACCAAAAATAATAAAATTTTAAATTATCTATCTTTAACCAAAACAAAGATATAATTTCGCCATTAATCAAAATCAAAATTTAGGATATTTCTATGTCAAAACAAACGAAGTATATTTTTGTGACGGGTGGCGTTTTAAGCTCCCTTGGCAAGGGTATTGCGGCGGCATCGATTGCGACACTTTTGAAGCACTCGGGGCTAAAAGTTCGCATGCTAAAAGCAGATCCATACATCAATGTCGATCCAGGCACTATGAGCCCGCTAGAACACGGAGAAGTTTTTGTCACTGATGACGGGGCTGAAACTGACCTTGATTTGGGACATTATGAGAGATTTTTGGACGAAAATTTAAGCCAAGATAACAACTTCACCACAGGTAGAGTTTATAGCGCAGTAATCGAGCGCGAGCGCAGAGGGGATTATCTAGGCAAGACTATTCAAGTAATCCCGCATATCGTGGGCGAAATCGTGCGCCGTATCAAAAAAGCGGGCGAAGACAATGACATTTTAATCGTCGAAATCGGCGGAACCGTGGGCGATATCGAGGGTTTGCCGTTTTTGGAGGCGATAAGGGCTATGAGAGTGGAGCTTGGGCGCGCAAACACCATGAATATCCACCTAACGCTAGTTCCATATATCAAGGTCGCTGGCGAGCTAAAAACCAAACCGACCCAGCACAGCGTGGGCGAGTTGCGCCGTATCGGTATCAGTCCTGATATGATAATCTGCCGTTCGGAAATGCCTTTAAATCGAAATTTAAAGGACAAAATCGCGCTAAGTTGTGGCGTGGATAAAAACTGCGTCATCGAAAGCCCAGATAGCCAAAGCATATATCAAATTCCACTCGCATTTATGAGCCAAGGAATTTTAGAACCGATTGCAAGCTTCCTAAATTTGGGTGTTTTAAAGCCAGATATGAGCAAATGGGACAGCCTAGTCAAGCGCGTAATCGCTCCGACTAATGAGACCACAATCGCATTTGTAGGCAAATATATCGACCTAAAAGAGAGCTACAAATCCCTAACCGAGGGCATTATCCATGCAGGGGCTACTCTGGATACTAGGGTAAATCTCAAATGGATTGATAGCGAAAAAATAGAAGAGTCAAATTTAGATGAAATGCTAAGCGATGTAAATGGCGTGCTAGTAGCTGGTGGATTTGGCGTGCGTGGCGTAGAGGGTAAAATTTTGGCCATAAATTACGCTAGGACGCACAAAGTGCCGTTTTTAGGTATTTGCCTTGGTATGCAGCTATGTATAATCGAATTTGCACGAAATGTGCTAGGCATAAAAGACGCAAATTCAATCGAATTTGACGAAAATACCAAAAGTCCGCTTATTTATCTCATTGATAGCTTTATCGACGCAAGTGGCAAAAAACAAATCCGCACGCACAAAAGCCCGCTAGGTGGGACTATGCGCCTTGGCGGATACGACTGCGATACCAAAAAAGGCTCGCTTTTAGCCAAAATTTACGATGGCGCAAAGACCATTAGAGAGCGCCACAGACACAGATACGAGGCAAACCCTGAATATAGAGCCAAATTTGAAAAAGAGGGTTTGATCGTGTGTGGCGAATCAAACGGCCTAATCGAGGCGGTGGAGTTAAAAAATCATCCGTTTTTTCTAGGTGTGCAGTTTCACCCAGAATTTACTAGTCGCTTAGTGCGCCCAAATCCTGCGATTTTGGGCTTTATCGAAGCTTCTATTAAAAATGTTAGGTAAAAACGAAGTAAGGGAAATTTTACAATCGAGGTTTGCAAATGATAAACACACAAAACTTAGTGAAATTCCCTTACCAAGCCAGCTCAAAGATATCTATAAGGCTGCATTGCGTATAAAAACTGCCATTGATGAAAATGAACGCATAGCAGTCGTGGGTGATTACGATGTCGATGGTATCGTAAGCACCGTGATTATGAGCGACTTTTTTAACCAAATCGGCGCAGATTATGTCATAAAAATCCCGAACCGCTTCACTGACGGATACGGACTAAATAACGAAATAATCGACGAATTAGAGGGTATTGGGCTTATTGTTACCGTTGATAACGGCACTTCGGCGATAGAAGCAGCGCAAATTTGCGCTAAAAAGGGCATTGATTTAATCATCACAGATCACCACATGCCACCACCAATCCTGCCAGAAGCCTACGCTATCGTCAATCCAAAACAACCCGGTTGCACCTTCCCAAATGTCGAAATTTGCGGGGCGCAGGTTGCGTGGTATCTAGTGGGCGCGCTTAAAGAAACCCTTGGCGTGAATTACGATATGTCTAGCCTAATGGATATCCTAATCATCGCCATAATCGCCGATATGATGGAGCTTAGAGATATGAATAGGGCGCTTTTGCGCTATGGTATCAAAAAGCTAAATAACTCAAATCGGGCTTGTTTTAAGGCGATTAAAGAGCATTATTTCAAAAAACATTTCGAATTTGACGATATTAGCTACACGATTGCTCCGTTGATTAACTGCACGGGGCGCATGGACGATGCGACGATGTCGTATAAATTTCTGTGCGCGCGCGATATCAGAGAGGCAAACCAATACCTAAAAATGATAGATAATATTAATAATTCTCGTAAAGAAGAAGAAAAGGCTCTTTACGAGCAAATCGCGCAAAGTATCAACGAAGACGACAATATTATCGTGGTTTGGGGTGATGAGTGGCACGAGGGGATTATCGGAATCGTGGCTTCGCGCCTAAGCAAAACTTACAAAAAACCAGCGATTGTTTTTAGCGTGCATGAGGACCGCGCCAAGGGAAGCGCTAGGAGCGTGGGGAAATTTGATATTTTAAATTTAATCTCATCGCAGGCTGAAATTTTAACCACTTACGGCGGGCATAAAGGTGCAGCTGGCGTGGGGATAGAGCCTGCGAATTTAGAGGAATTTAGGCGCAGGGTAAATGCGAAAATCACGCCTGATGATTTGGAGGATTTCAGGGCGGCGGACGATTTGCTAGGCGAGCTAGAAGTTTCGCAAATCGACTTTGAACTGCTTGAAATTTTGGAATTTTTCGAGCCTTACGGGCAGAAAAATCCAAAACCTGTGTTTAATATCTGTGGCGCGAGTGTGGGCAATGTGCGCCAAATCGGCAAAGATGGCAAACATATCAAAATGAGTATCCAAAAAAACGGCGCCAGCGTCGAGGCGCTGTGGTTTAACTATGATTTTTTGCCACGCGAAAATCAGAGAGTGGATTTGATTTTTAGCATAAATAAAAATAATTTCAGAAGTGTAATCTCGCCAGAACTTGTGATAAAGCAGATGAGCCCGGCTGAGTAAGGCATGAAATTTGGGTTAAATTTAGCGTGAATTTAGCCCAAATTTAGGATTTTTTCCATTGTTTTACCTCTGCTATATCTTTAATCAAATCCTCATTTCCCTCTTCTTCATCGAGCCACAACCACTCTTTCACATTATCAATAAACCATTTTTCCTTTATTAAATAAACATAAACAAAACTGCCTAAACTAGAAAAACCATTTTCGCCCCTAACGGCGTAATAGGTATTTGTATCGCTTTTTTGCATATTGCAAGAGTTTGCAATCTTGTCAATTCTACTCCAAAGCTCATCAACACTATATTTGCCCTCTTGCTTGATTTTTGCCTCATCAAGCACAATCTTTGTTCCTAATAGCGGATAGGTGCTATTTTCGTCCCTCATTTGCCTTCGCCTTTGTTTTTCATCTTCGCAAGTGCATCGAGTGCGCTTTCATAGGCTTTTTTGCTGATTTCACGCGCTTTTTGGCTCATATTTTTTGCCATATCCGTTTTGATTTCGCTAAGCTTCTCGCTCATTTCTTTTTTGAAACTACCAAATTTCTCATCAAGCTCGAAATTTTCGATAATCCTCTCGCTCTTTTCCTTCCATTGCGCGCTTAAATCCTTGGCCTTTTCGCCAAATTTCATTTCGCTGATTTTATCGCTTAGCACCTCGCCAAGCTCGCCATAAATTTTCTTAAATTTCGACAAATATCCGCCAAATTCCTCTTGCGCTAATTTTTCGATTTCGCTTTTGGCTGGCTCGCCAGCGCGAGAGATTGCGTCGCTTAAAACAGCCGTGAAAATGTCGCTAGTCTGGGCGATTTGCGCCTTTTTTTGCTCCAAGGTCTGCACGCTCTCATCAGGGCTCACGCTCATATCGTCTAGGTATTTTTCAGCCACTTTGGTGATCGCATCATACACGCCAAGCACGGCTCCGCGGATTAGAGCTGGGGCAGTGTTTTTGCTCTCGTTTGCCACGAAAATCGCACTTTCGATGATGAGTTTGGCTATCTCTTTTAGGCGGAAGCGGGTAAATTCGCCCTCGCTAATAGCGTAAAATGCGATATTTTTCGCCGTATAATGCGCCGTATCCTCGATATCATCGCCGTTTTCAAGCACGCTGATAAACGCCATTTCGCTAGCTTCCTTCAAAACATCGGCAAGTAAAAGCGAGTTTTTGCTAAGTTCGCCAAGAGCGTCAGAGACTATGATTTTCTCGTTTTCGCCCAAATTTAGGAGCAAATTTTCGATTTTTTCGTAGCCGTTTTCGACTAAATTTAAAAGCTCTCTTTGTGAGGCTAGGATTTTTTTGCGCAAATCGTCGTATTCGTAAAACAGGTTATAAAGCTCCTTTTCGCCCTCTTCGCAAAGTGCCTTTTTCGCGCCGTTTATGACAGATTTGGCGTTTGATTTGTTTAAAATTTCAAGCTCACCCAGCTCGGCGCAAAGCGCGCTAGTAAGGGTTGCAAATTTAGCGGTTTTCTCATCTTTGCTTAAATTTCCAAATTCGCTTTCGCACGCTAAAAATGCCAAATTTTCGATACTTTCAGTAATTTGCGCCTCGCTTGCGCTGCGTAAATTCTCGCCAAATTTCGCTACTAATTCCTCTTTCATACTCTCTCCTATAATACAAATTTAAAATTTTTCTTTAATTTCTCAAAAACGCCAAGCCTGTGAGCCTCGCTGGCTACCAAGACCGAAATATCGAAGCTTGCGTATTTTCCGCCATTTGAAAATTTTGAAAATTTCAGGCTGTATTCCTCGCTAGCTAAAACCTCGTCAATCTTTTCTTTTTTTTGCGTGGCGCACTCGATGATGACCTTGTATTTCCACTGCGCCGGATAGGCGATTACAGGCTTACTCTCTAACATACACGCCACTTTTGCCACCCTCTTTGCGCTCTAATATTATGTCTGAAATGCGCATTGATTTATCCACGGCCTTAACCATATCATAAATGGCTAGTAAGCCCACGCTCACGCCAGTTAGAGCCTCCATTTCGACCCCTGTTTTACCAGTAATTTTTACCGTAACATAGAGTTTAAAAGCGTTTGGCAACTCTTCAATTTGCGTTTTTACCGAATTTATCATTAGCGGGTGGCACATTGGGATTAGTTCGCTTGTCTTTTTTGCCCCCATGATAGCCGCTACAACGGCGGTTTGAAGCACGGGGCCCTTTTTGCCATCGCCCTCTTTGACTGCGCGAAACGCAGCCTCGTTTAGGTGGATTATCCCGCTGGCTGTGGCGGAGCGCTGGGTGTCGTCTTTGGCGCTGACATCGACCATGCGTGGCATATTGTTTTCGTCTATGTGTGTTAGCATTGATTTTCCTTGGAATTTGATTTGGCGGGATTATAGCAAATTTTTGGGCATAAAAAAAGCCTAGACCCGAAAGCCTAGGCAAATACAAAAAGGAGGTTTTTATCTTGTCGGACAGGGGGATTATACTACTAGTTTGGTAAATAAATGATTAATATGTGATATAAAAATTATAATTTAAGTATATTTTAATATGCGAAATTTGGGAATTTCGCATATTTTTTTATTTTCAGACTTTGAACATTTTCATCAATGTGCCAAGATCAAGCCCAGCCCCTCCGCCGTTATCTGCGCCAAAACCAGCCTTGTTTCCGCCACCAATGATATTGCCGAGTATCCCGCCTAGATCGTTCATATCGATTTTGCCGTCGCCGTTTGTGTCAAATTTCGCCACAGCGAGCTTGCCGATAAGCGCGGTAAAATCTACGCCTGATTTATCTACTGAGTTTGCGTTTGCTCTCTCTCCACCGCCTAAAAGTCCGCCTAGCACAGCTCCAATCATATCGCTGCCGCCGCCATTACCCATAGCATTAGCTGTGTTGCCTTTCAAAAAGTTATTGCTAACGCCGGCGATTAGGGCATTTACTTGATCATCAGGCAGATCGACGCCTAAAAATTTCTCGATAAATGCAGTAGGGTTTGCTTGGAAATTACTGACATTTCCCTCGTCGCTTTTTAGCGCAGAAACCATTTTCATAAGTGCGTTTAAATCCATAATAGCTCTCCTATCATTAAAAATTTGGCTGATATTTTAGCAAAATTTTAATAACAATCATTAAAATTTACCTTTTTTACCTAAAATTACGCAAAAATTTTCAAGGAGAAAAAATGAAAAAATTTTATCTTGTTTTGGCGATTTTATGCGGTTTAACTCACGCAAATGAGGATAGTGACAAGCTATTTGGGGATACTAAAATTTCCTTGCCGTGCGATTTAAACACAGCCTCGTGCCTTAGCAATGCAGGTGGCGAGAGCGCGAGCTTTACAATCATACCAGCGCCGATTGTAGCGATGAGCGAGAGCGAGGTTGTGGTTAGCGGGATTTTGCGCGAGCTAAAAAATCCAACCCTAAAAATCAAAGGAATTAGCATGAATATGGGAAATTTCGAAAGCCCGTTTGTCCGCTTTAACGACGGCTCATACCACGCTAAAATCATGGTCGCAGCCTGCCACAGCCCTATCATGCGCTACAAACTCGAAATTTTCGAAAACGGCGAAAGCACAGGACATTTTATCTATTTTGATTTGCGCAAAACGCCAAAACACAAATAAATCAAATTTTGCATAATTAGGCAAGAAATTTGCAACATTGTTCTATTAAAATTTTAAAAATTTTGGTATAAAAAGAGAAATTTATCACAAGGAAAATTTATGCAAACATTAAAACAAATGCGATTTAGTGGCGAAAGAGCACTTTTTGGCGCGAAAAATTTAAAAATAGAAAATTCCGTTTTTTGCGACGGCGAATCACCGCTGAAAGAGAGCTCTGACATAATCGTGCAAAACTCAAAATTTGAGTGGAAATATCCGTTTTGGTATGCGAAAAATATCGAAATCTCAAACTGCCTTTTCGATGAAATCGCGCGCGCAGGTATCTGGTATAGTCAAAATTTAAGGCTGAGTGATTGCGTTTATGGCGCGCCAAAGGGGCTTCGCAGAGTGAAAAATGCGCACATCGAAAATGTCCAATTCACTGACGCGCTAGAAACCCTGTGGCACTGCGAGGATATCGTGCTTAAAAATATCAGTGCAAAAGGCCCATATTTCGGGCTTGATTGCCAAAATTTAGAGATAGAAAATTTAAATCTTTTTGGCGATTATTGCTTTGACGGCTGCAAAAATGTAAAAATAAAAAATTCAAAACTTCTTAGCAAAGATGCGTTTTGGAACTGCGAAAATATCCTAATCGAGGATTGTTTCATCGCGGGCGAGTATTTTGGCTGGAATTCCAAAAATGTCACTCTGAAAAACTGCAAAATCGAAAGCCTGCAAGGATTTTGCTATATGCAAAATTTGCGCCTAGAAAACTGCGAGCTAATAAACACGACCTTAGCGTTTGAATTTAGCGATGTGTATGCCCAAATCATCGGCGAAATCGACAGCGTGAAAAACCCGCGCTCAGGGCTAATTAAAGCTGCTAAAATCCGCGAGCTGATCCAAGACGGCGCGACAGACGCGAGCAAAACAGAGATTATCACTGAATTAAGGGCGTAAAATGGCGTATGAATTTGACAATCTGCCAAACCGAGCTGGCACAAAATCGCTAAAATGGGAAGTAGGTGAGGGCGAGCTTGCAATGTGGGTTGCGGATATGGATTTTGCCGTAGCACCCGAGATTTACGAGGCATTAAAAAATCGCTTGGAAGAGCGCGTGTATGGATATAGCGTGCTAGATGAGCAGTGGGAAAACGCCTATACTTCGTGGTGGAAAAGGCGTCATAATTACGAAATCAAAAAAGGCTCTCTAACTTACGCTGGTGGCACGCTGGCAGCGATAAATTCGCTAATTCGCAAGCTTAGTGCGCCCGGAGAAAATGTCGTAATCCTAACGCCTGTTTATAACTGCTTTTTTTACTGCATTAAAAATATGGGCAGAAATACCCTTTCTTGCGAGCTTAGATACGAAGAGGGCGAGTATTTCATCGACTGGGGAAATTTGGAATTTTGCCTAAAAGACCCGCAAACATCGCTATTACTGCTTTGTAATCCGCACAATCCTATCGGCAGGACATTGCGCAAGGACGAGCTAATGAGAATCGGCGAGCTGTGCGAAAAATATGGCGTCATCGTCATCAGCGATGAGGTGCATTGCGATATCACTGAGCCTGGCGTAAATTACACCGCGTTTGCCGCTGCTAGCGAGGTTTGTGCGAATTTAAGCGCAAATATCATCGCTGCGACAAAGGCGTTTAATATCGCTGGTTTGCAAACAGCGGCTGTTTTTACCCCAAATCCAAAACTGCATAAAAAAGTCAGTCGCGCGCTAAATGGCGATGATATTGCAGAGCCTAGCTTTTTTGGGCTAATTGCGGCGATTTGTGCATTTGAGAGGGGCGAAGCGTGGTTGGAAGAAATGAGAGCGTATGTGAGCGCAAACCGCAAATTTGCCAATGAATTTATCGCGCGCGAACTGCCAAAAGTGCGTAGCGTAGCGCAAAATGCGACATATTTAATGTGGCTTGATGTAAGCGGGTATTGTGATGAAAGCACGAAATTAGCCAATTTTATCCGCCAAAAAACAGGGCTTTTCCTAAGCCATGGCGCGCAATACGGCAAGGGCGGAGAGAAATTTTTGCGATTAAATATCGCAACTTCGCGCAAAAATGTGATTGATGGTCTATCTAGGCTAAAAACTGCGCTTGATTTATGGGAAGGACAAATTTAAATTTCGACATAATATGTCAAAATTTTGCGTTAAAATAGTGGAAATTTTAGGAAAGGAGCGCGAAATGAAAAAGATTTATTTCACAATCACTGGGCTAAATTTCTACTATGGGTGGGAATTTTTGAAGGAAAATATGGTCGTAAATCTCGAAAAAGAGCCAGATAATAAATACGACCGCGAGGCAATCGTCGTGAAATTGGAGGGGTTTGGCAAAATCGGCTATGTCGCAAACAGCACCAAAACTGTCATCGGCGAGAGTATGAGTGCAGGTAGGCTTTACGATAAATTTAAGAAAAAGGCAAAAGGTAAAGTTTTATTTGCGAGTGAGCGGGGCGTGATTTGCCGTTTTAAGGGCTAAAATTTAGGCACAAAATTTGGTGAAATTTTGAAATTTGATAGAATTTTGAAATTTAAAGAAATTTGGTAAATTTGGGGCGAATTTGCTGTATTTAAAAACGAATATATATTTGCTCGAAATTAAATCAAAAATTGCAATTTCGCCCTGCTTATACGAGATAGAACATCAATCGTGCTGTTTTGTTGCATTTTTAGCTGCAAAAGGAATTTCATTTTTAGTTGAATTATCATCAGGCATTTTCTTCCTCCTTATTAAATTTTATTGATCCAATTAAAAAATACTCTTTTGTAAATTCATTAAATTTTATATCATTAAAATAGTTTGAAATTTTTTTGTTGTCTTCTAAACTAAGATGAAAGCCGTTTTTTTCAAAAATAATATATTTTTTTTCGCAAAAACGATTTAAAATTTTAAAAACCAAATTTTCCACAAATCTAATACAACATGCCACAGGTCGAATAAATATATCTGTGAAATTTATATCATCTGGTGATGGAAATTTTCCAAGCACAGGTTTGTTTGAGTATGTTATGTTAGCATTATTTAAATCCATTTTATATCGTTTTTTATTTCCGTTTGCATCATAAAAATCATATTCTATGTAGTTATCATAAATTTTAGCAACTAATGGCATTTTTTTAATTTTTTGTATTAACTTAATATTGTCAAATATTAAAATAAATGCACCACAAAGCGTAAATCCAATCCCACCTTTTCTATACAATTCTTTTAATGGATCATCATGCGAAATACAAAGCAATACAAAACACACAATTAAACAAAACATAATCCACGGAATTGCCCCAGCAATGCGAGCTTTAATGAACCAATTATTTTCTATGATTACAAACTCTTCCGATGTATTGTTATTTTCTTTATTTCCCAAGTTTTTCCCTTTATTTTTTAAAATCTATCACATTTAACTAAATTTATACTTAAATAGTAAAGTATATCTCTCTCGACATATTTTACGATATTTTAAGATATACTATTAAAATAATTTAAAATTTAAATTTATCGTAAAGCCTACCTGCACTCATGCTCTCGCCGATGAAGTTTTATTTGCGAGTGAGCGGGGCGTGATTTGCCGTTTTAAAGGCTAAAATTTAGGCGCAAAATTTGGTGAAATTTTGAAATTTGGTAGAATTTTGAAATTTAAAGAAATTTGGTAAATTTGGGGCGAATTTGCCCCAAATTTTAACTTAGAACTAAAATCGGCACAAGAGCGTTGTGCAAGATATCCTCTGAAACGCTTCCTACAAAAAGTTTTTTGAAAAAGCTCTTCGTAAATGCGCCAGTCGCGATTAAATCAAGGTTGTTTGCGCGACGATATTTGATAATCTCATCGCCTGGCACATCGCCTGAGACGCTCACAAATTCGGCATTTTCGCCTTTTAAAATCTCTCTTGCGATTTCAAGCGTTTTTTGCGATTCCTCGGTGTCGTTATTTACATTTATGACATATTTTTTCGCGTCTTTTAGAAGCTTGGCCTCTTTTGTGAAATTTAGAGTTTTTTGCGCAGCCTCTGTGCCGTCAAACGCCACAAGCACGGAGTTTATCGGGCTGAAATCTTTATTTACCAAAAGGGCTGGAACTTTCATCTCTTTAATCAGCATAGTTGCGTTAAAGCCCACATCTTCGCTGTTTGTGCCCTTTATGCCTAGCACAAAAATTCTAGCCTCGTCTTTGTATTCTTCGATGATTTCGATAAAATCGCCGTCGCGCAAAATCGCGCTAGCACTCACGCCTTGGGCTTTTGCTTCATCGACGCATTTATCTAACCAAGCTTTGATTTTGCTCTCATCTACTTCGTTGTCTTTGCCCTCAAACGCCCCATACTGCGACATTACCATATCATTTTCGCCCAAAACTATCCCGCCGGCTGCAAGTCCGTAAAAATTTTGACCAAGCTCGGGAGTTTCGATTACATGGATAAACACAGCCTCGGCGTCAAGTTGCTTTGCGGTGTAGATTCCATAATCGCAAACAGGTTTTAAAAGCGCATTTTCATCAACACAGATAAATACTTTTTTGCTCATAGCTATCCTTTTGATTAAAATTCGAAAGAGAATAGCAAAATTTAGAATAAATTTCGTTTAAATTTCACTATTTTTTATTATTCATCGCCTTTTTCGATAAATTCAAAATAATCGCTTGAATTTTCATCAAAAGTGTGGTTTTTCGTGTGATAGTAGTATAGATACGCTAGGCCAACGGGTGCGATGATGATAGAAAACGCAAAAAGCACTATCATAACTACAAGTTTCCAAATGAGCAAAAACACGGCATTTACGATAAAAAAGTTGTTTCCAATGATGAAATTTACGATACTTTCATACACAAATCTCGCATACGGATACAGAAGCGCGCAAATCGCATAAAATATATAGATGAAAAAATCCATGCCAGCGAATTCCTTGCCACTCCTTGCGCTCATGCTTTCCGCTGAGTAGCTTTGCGCCCAGATCAAAATCACAGCCAAAACTGCGCCAAAGATAAAATGTCTAAAATAATACGCCTTGTCTAATCCGCCAAAAGTTTTTTGCCAAATTCTCATGAAATTTCCTTTTTTAAAATTTAAAAAGGGGATTATAGTTCCCCATTAAAAACAGATAAAATTTTGATTAAATTTGATTTATAGATAAATTTAGCTTTATAGCCCTGCGTTTGCAATCGCTTCGGCTTGTGCGTTTGTGATGAGCGGATCGATGATTTCATCAAAAAGCCCGCCAGCCATTATCGCGTCTAAGCGATAAAGTGTTAAATTTATGCGGTGGTCGCTAATGCGGTTTTGCGGGTAGTTGTAGGTGCGAATTCGACCGCTTCTATCGCCTGTGCCGACTTGATCTTTTCGTTCGGCGCGCTCTTTTTCTAGGCGTTCTTGCTCTTGCAAGTCATAAAGCCTAGCTTTTAGCACTTTCATCGCGGCTTCTTTGTTTTTGTGTTGGCTTTTGCCGTCTTGGTTGGTTACGACTAGACCTGTTGGTATATGGGTGATACGAACGGCGCTATCAGTTGTATTTACAGACTGTCCGCCATGCCCCGAGCTACGCATGACATCGATACGCAAATCGCTATCTTTTATTTCGATTTCGCTATCTTCGATTTCTGGCATCACAGCAACCGTGATGGCAGAAGTATGCACGCGTCCTTGACTTTCGGTTTCAGGCACCCTTTGGACTCTGTGTGTGCCGCCTTCGAATTTAAGCCTAGAATATGCCCCATCGCCCTTAACAAGCAAAATAACTTCTTTAAAACCGCCCACGCTTCCTTCGCTTTGGCTTACGATTTCGCATTTATAGCCACGAAGTTCAGCATAACGCAAATACGCCCCTAGCAAATCTCCCGCAAAAAGCGCAGCCTCGTCGCCACCGGTTCCGGCGCGAATTTCAAGGAAGATATTTTTATCATCATTTGGATCTTTTGGAAGAAGTAAAATTTTGATTTGCTCTTCGAGTTCGTCTTTTTCGAGTTCTAAATTTTTAAGCTCCTCTTTGGCAAGCTCGCCAAGCTCAGGATCGCCTAATAAATTTTTGTTTTCCTCGATATCGGTGACAACCTTTATATACCTATCTGCGGCGTTTTTTATCGGCTCGATACCTCTTTGCTCTTTGGAAAGCTTTGTCATATTTGAAATATCGCTTGCGATACCTGGATCACTAAGGAGCCGTGAAAGCTCCTCGTATCGGTCTAAAAAGGGTTGTAATTTTTGGGCTAACATTTAATGATAATTATGCGACTTTTAGTGTATTTACTAGTTTTGCCAAGCGGCTAACTTTTCTGCTTGCAGTTTCTTTTTTCAAAAATCCACGGCTAACGAAAGCGTGGAAGCTTTGATTAACTACTTTTAGCGCTGCCTCGGCTGCTGCTAGGTCTTTACTATCTACTGCTTCTCTTACCGCTCTTGTCATGTTTTTTACTCTTGTGCGGTAAAATCTATTGCGCTCTGTTTTTTTCACAGTTTGTCTAGCGCGTTTTTCGGCTGATTTGTGATTTGCCATTTTTATCCCTTTAAATGAAAATATTAAACTCGTGATTATACTACAAAAATTTTAAGCGTTGCTGAAATTAAGCAATTTTTAAAAGAAATTCGATTATTAAACTTTTTTTGCTAATATTGCGAGAATTTTGATTTATAAAGGATTAAATTTATGAAACTTTTCGGAACTGACGGCGTCAGGGGCAGAGCGGGCGAGTTTTTGACAGCTGAACTTGCTATGAGATTAGCCATGGCGGCTGGAATTTATTTTAGGAAAAATTCCGTTACAAATATGATTTTAGTCGGTAAAGACACTAGGCGAAGTGGCTATATGATAGAAACTGCGATTGTGGCTGGACTTACTAGCGTGGGATATAATGTCCGCCAAATCGGCCCTATGCCGACCCCAGCAATCGCGTTTTTGACAGAGGATATGCGCTGTGATGGCGGAATTATGATAAGTGCTTCGCATAATCCATACTATGATAATGGCATTAAATTTTTCGATCACACGGGCTTTAAACTCGACGAAAAAGAGGAAGCTGAAATCGAAAAAATCTATTTTAGCGACGAGCTAATCGCCGAGGCTAGAAAACAAATGATGGAAATCGGCGTGGCAAGGCGCGTCGATGATGTTATCGGCAGATATATCGTCCAGCTTAAAAATTCATTTCCAAAAAACAAAACATTGCATGGACTTCGCATTGTGCTTGATTGCGCAAATGGCGCAAGCTACAAGGTCGCTCCGACAGTGTTTAGCGAGCTTGGCGCAGAAGTGATAGTGCTTGGCGATGAGCCAAATGGAAAAAATATCAACGAAAATTGTGGCGCTTTGGCTCCGCAAAATTTGGCAAGCGAAGTAAAAAGATTGCGCGCTGATGTGGGATTTGCCTTTGACGGCGACGCTGATAGATTAGTCGTAGTCGATGATAGCGGTCAAATTTTACACGGAGATATTTTGCTTGGCGTTTTAGCACTTTATCTAAAAGAGCTTGGCAAGCTTCAAAACGACCAAATTATCGCAACCGTGATGAGTAACGGCGCGCTTGACGATTTTTTGGCAAAACACAAAATCGCTGTGCATAGGTGCAGTGTGGGCGATAAATTTGTGCTAGAAATGATGAAAGAAAAAAAGGCGAATTTCGGCGGCGAGCAAAGCGGACATGTGATTTTTGGCGATTATGCTAAAACTGGCGATGGAATCGCGTCTGCGCTTCAATTTGCAGCGTGTATGCTCGGTATGAATAAAAAAGCGAGCGAGTTAGCAAATTTAATCAAGCCGTATCCGCAAATTTTGCGAAATTTAAAGATTACAAATAAAAAACCGCTTGAAAAAATCGCTGGGCTAAAAGAGCTTGAAGAAGAGATCAAAAAAGATAAAATTCGCACGCTGTTTCGCTACTCTGGCACGGAAAATTTGATCCGTTTGCTTTTTGAGGGCAAAAACGCAAAAGCTCTGGAAAAATGGGCGAACGAAGCAGAAAAATTTTTCAAAAAAGCGTTAAATGACTAGAAAATTTGTTAAATTTGTCCTGATTTTTACGCTTGTTTTGGCGCTTGATCAATTTATAAAATTTATATTTTTAAATGGTTTTTCGTGGGAGGGTGAGTATTTTTCGCTGATACTGACCTTTAATAGAGGCGTGGCGTTTTCGATGTTGGCTTTTTTGGGCGAGAGTTTGAAATTTATCCAGCTTGGGCTAATCGCGCTTTTGGCTTGGTATGTTTTTAGCCAAAAAGAGCTTTTTAACGCTCACTGGCTTCCTTTTGGCATTTTGCTTGGAGGCGGGGTTTCAAATGTGCTAGATCGCTTTATCCACGGCGGAGTTGTGGATTATGTGGCGTGGCACAAATGGTTTGAATTTGCGGTTTTTAACTTTGCTGATGTGATGATTGATTTGGCGATTGTCATATTTTTGTGGCAAAATTTGAAAATTTCAAAGAAAGGCAAAATTTGAAAAGAAACAATTATATCGCGTATGCGCTGTGGTTTGCCGGAGCTTTTTCGTGGGCTGTGGGATTGCCGATTGGTGGCGGTTTGCACCGAATTTATTGTGGTAAATTTGTCAGTGGATTTGCGCAAATTGGGCTGTATTGGGCTGGGATTTTTACGCTGTATTTTTTGCTAGGGCTTGTGATTTTGCCGATTTGGCTTCTTTGGGTGCTTTTTGACCTATTTTTCGTAGGAATTTGGGTCGAGGATATCAACGAAGAAGCTGGCGAAGGCGTGGCTGAGGATTATTCACAGCGTCTTAAAAAGGTAGAGGCCCTATACGAGCTTTTCCAAAAAGGGGCGATTAGCAAGGAAGAATTTGAAGCTAGAAAAGATATTTTAATGAGAGATTGAAAGGAAGGAAAATGAGTTATTATTGGTTTAAATTTATCCACTTTGTGGGCTTTATTTCGTGGATGGCGATGCTGTTTTATCTGCCGCGCCTATATGTTTATCACGCTGAGAATTTGGACAATCCAAATTTTGTCAAAGTTGTGAAAAAAATGGAAAAAATGCTCTATCACGCCATTGGCTGGATAGCTTTGGCGGTTACGATTTTTAGCGCGGTTATGCTGATTTTGCTAAATCCGGGACTTATGAAAATGGGCTATTTCCACCTAAAATTACTTTGCGCTGTTTTAATGGTGGCTTATCATTTTTGGCTTCATTATTATTTGATTAAATTCGAAAAAGACGCCTGTAAAAAAAGTGGCAAGTATTTCCGTGCGCTAAATGAAATTCCAACGATTCTGATGATAGGCATACTTTATGCTATGTTAATCATGCCAAATCAATGAGAATTTAATGAAATTTATACTAAAATAGATAAATTTGTTCAAAGGGAGAATCATGCAACGCATAATCAAAAAAATCCTATCCAGCGAAAGTAGTGCTGGCGTAATCCTCCTTTTATCCGCAGTATTTGCTATCATCGCACAAAATGTCGATATTTTATCTCCGTATTACCGCGAGTTTATCCACACGCACATCGTCATGGGTATCGGCAAACTAAAACTCGATGAGGATATGCACTTTTGGATAAACGACTTTTTAATGGCGATATTTTTCTTCGCTATCGGTTTGGAGCTAAAACGCGAAAAAATCGAAGGTCAGCTTCGCCATTTTTCTCAAATTTTGCTTCCTAGCTTTGCCGCTCTTGGCGGTGTTATGGCGCCTGCGATTATCTTTACGGTGCTTAACTGGGGCGATAGCGAGGCTTTGAAGGGCTGGGCAATTCCTACGGCTACTGATATTGCCTTTGCTGTGGGCGTAATGGCGCTACTTGGCAAACGAATTCCAGCAAGTCTTAAAATTTTTGTTTTGACACTAGCGATTATGGACGATTTGTGCGCGATTTTGATTATTGCGCTTTTCTACTCATCTACGATAAATATCTCTTACCTAATCGGCGCAGGAATTTGCGTGGCGATTATGTTTATAATGAATAAAATGAAGGTAGATAAAAAACTGCTTTTTGTCATTATGTCGCTTATTTTGTGGGTAATGGTGCTAAACTCTGGTATCCACGCGACAATCGCTGGCGTTGTGGCTGGATTTTGTATCCCACTACAAACTCGCTCTGGCTCAATGCTAAAAGATATGGAGCACGGACTTGCATATCCTGTGAATTTTTTCATTTTGCCGATTTTTGCCTTCGCAAATGCGGGTGTAAGTCTAGCTGGCATGAGTCCTAGCTATCTATTTGGCCCAGTTCCAATGGGTATCGCGCTTGGTCTATTTTTCGGCAAACAATTTGGAATTTTCGCATTTAGCTGGCTGCTTATCAAGGGCAAAATCGCCTACTTACCAGAAAACGCAAACTGGGCGCAACTATACGCTGTAAGCATAATTTGCGGTATCGGATTTACAATGGCGCTATTTGTCGATGGTTTGGCTTATGGCGGAAGCGACATTTATCACCACACAGACAAACTCGCTGTTTTCATCGGCTCTATCGTCTCGGGTCTGGTCGGATACATCGTGGCTAAGGTCGTAGGACCAAAACCAGCTTAAATTTAGGGGCAAAATTTAGTGCTAAATTTAGCCTCATTTCTTAGTGCGCGCGAGTGGAGAGATCTACTGCGCGCCGAATTTCAAAGCGAAAATTTCAAAAATTTAGAGCGAAATTTAGCTCAAATTTCACAAACTACCCAAATTTACCCACCGCTAAATTTAATCTTTAACGCCCTAAATTTGACCCCATTATCAAATTTAAAAGTCGTAATCATAGGTCAAGACCCATATCACGGCGCAGGCGAGGCTATGGGGCTAGCATTTAGCGTGCCAGAGGGGGTAAAAATCCCGCCAAGCCTAAAAAATATTTTCAAAGAAATCGCCGCAGATATCGGCTCGTGCGCCATAAGTGGGGGCGATTTGACCCCGTGGGCAAGGCAGGGCGTGCTACTACTAAACTCCACTCTAAGCGTGAGTGCAGGTGCTCCAAATTCGCACGCTAAGCTTGGCTGGGGCGAATTCACAGACGCCATAATCGCCAAAATCAGTGAAAACGGCGAAAATTTAGTCTTTATGCTCTGGGGAAATTTCGCCATAAAAAAGGCAAATTTAATCGACGCAAATCGCCATTTAATCCTCACAGCCCCGCACCCTAGCCCGTTAGCGCGCGGTGGGTTTTTTGGGTGCAGACATTTTAGCAAATGCAATGAATATTTAGCTTTAAAAGGTAAAAATACAATACTTTGGTAAATTTATAAAAATACTATGTATTTTAAAATTTAATTAAACAATTTAAGTATATAATCAGCGCCTAAATTTTTATCTATCTAAAAAGGGAAAAAATGAATAAATTTTTATTCGCATTTGCTTCTAGTGCGCTACTTTTTAGCGGAGTTTGCGCCAAAAGCCTAGCAGAAATCAAATCTAGCGGAACAATTCTAATAGCCGTCCATGATGACGAGGCCCCATTTGGCAAGCTAACTGACGGCAAATACGAGGGTTTTGAAATAACCCTAGCCGAGGCTGTGGCTGCGAAAATTTTCGCAGGCGGCGAGGGGAAGGTGGAGTTCGTAGCGTCTGCAAACGATGAGACCTCTTATAGATTGTTGCAAGATGGCGCTGTGGATATGGCTGTCTCGACCCTAGTCCCTACCGCCGAGACCGAGAAGCTCGCTGATTTTTCTAGCCCGTATTTTAGCGTAAATGTCGGTATCCTAACCCGCAAAGCAGACGCGATAACAAGCATAAAAGATCTAAAAGACAAAACAATCCTAGCCATGCCGGGAAGTATCGGCGAAAAATATTTCCAAAAACAAGGCTATACTATCAAAGAGTGCGATAGCGCTGGTGGCTGTGCTAGGGCGCTGCTTGAAAATCAAGGTGATGCCTATGCTGATGAAAACATCATCGTAATGGCGTTTCCAGTGATAAATAGAGAAGTCGAAGTCCCACAAAAAAACCTCGGAGCCTCTGAGTTTAACTCAATCGGCGTGCAAAAGGGCAACGCAGATTTGCTAAAAGCAATCGACGCTGCGCTTGTGGAGTTATCTAAAACCGGCTTTTTCGAAACAGAGTTTAACAACCACATTTCCCCATATTACAAGGGCACAGCTGAGAAAAAATACTTCTTGCTAGATGATATTTATAATCTACTTTAAGCTTTAAATTTTTAAAATTTCGCCTTGCTAAATTTGTGTTTAGCAAGGTTTTTTATCGCTAAAAAACCTTAAATTTTGATAATTAAGTTAAATTTTTATGACATAAATCTCTTTTAAATAAAATTTTTGATACAATCTAACGATTTAAATTTATTTTAAGGGGTGAAAAATGCAAGTTCCAATTCGTTATGGCAAAGATGATGTTTTAAATATCAAATTTGATGAGAAAAATCTTTTGGGGATTTTCAATCCGAATAAGGTTGAGAAATTTGACGAGGCCGAGCTTATCAAAAAAGCAATGCAAAATCCGATAAATCAAAAAACTTTTGATGAGTTTATCAGTGGCGATGACGAGATCGTAATCATCGTAAATGACGGCACACGCCCAACTCCGACATCTAAAATTTTAAAAGAAATTTATCCAAAAATTCGCGATAAAAAGAAAACCTTTATCATCGCAAACGGCTGCCACAGAGATCCGACCGAAGATGAGTATGAGATGATTTTTTCAAAAGAAATTTGGGCTGAGGTCAAGGCCAAAGGCGAGGCTCACAGCCACGATTCTAAAAACGATGAAATGGTCTATTTGGGTGAGAGTAGTAACAAAACCCAAATGTATCTAAACAAAATCGTAGCAAATGCGAAAAAAGTTATCCCAATCGGCTCAGTCGAACCGCACTATTTCGCAGGATATACAGGCGGTAGAAAGGCGTTTTTGCCAGGCGTTGCCAAATACGAAACTATCGAGCAAAACCACAAACTAGCCCTTAGCCACGACGCGCAGGCTTTGCGATTAGAGGGCAATCCTGTGCATGAGGATATGGTTGATGCGATGAAGGTGCTAACTCATATCGATGTATTTGCGATTATGACGGTGCTAGATAGCGACCATAATATTTATTATGTAAATAGTGGCGATTTAAACGATACATTTTATGATTGTATCGAAAAAGCAGAAGAGGTATTTTGCGTCAAAATCCCTCAAAAAGCTGATATCGTAATCTCAGTAGCCCCATATCCAATGGATGTGGATTTATACCAAGCCCAAAAAGCGCTAGATAACGGCAAACTAGCCCTGGCAGAGGGCGGCGTGCTTATCATGGTAGCTAAATGTCGCACAGGTATCGGCCCTAAGCCGTTTTTTAACCTCATGGCATCAGCCGATACGCCACAAAAAGTGCTAGAAAAAATTCAAGAGGAATTTCACCTAGGCTATCACAAAGCTGGCAAAATGGCTGAAATTGGGCTTTGGGCGCAGACTTGGGCGGTTAGCGATCTAAGCGATGATGAGATGAGAGCGGTGCATTTAAAGCCATATCATGATTTGCAAAAAGCCCTAGATGACGCACTTGGTGAGAAGGGAAAAGACGCTAAGATTGTGATTTTGCCATTTGGTTCAATGACGGTTCCAAAAATTTGAGTAAATTTATCTATTTAGATTGCGCCAGTGGCATTAGCGGAGATATGTGCCTTGGCGCATTTATCGACCTTGGCGTAGATTTTGGCTTTTTAAAACATAGCCTTACAAAGCTAGGAATTTCTAATGAGTATGAAATTTGTGCCAAAAAGGTTTTAAAATCTGGCATAAGCGCTACGAAAGTAGATGTGATTTTAAAGCGCAAATGGAGCACGACACCCCATTTCCATGAGCACGGGCGCACTTTTAAAGACATTGTAAATTTAATAAATTCTTCAAATTTAAGCGAATTTGTAAAAGAAAAATCAATCGAAATTTTCACTATCATTGGCGAAGCGGAGGCAAAAATCCACCAAAGTAGCCTGGAAAATGTCCATTTTCACGAGGTTGGCTGCACTGATAGTATAGTCGATATCGTAGGAAGCGCGATTTGCTTCGAATCGCTTGGGATTTCACGCGTGCTTTGCTCGCCACTTGCCCTTGGCGGGGGATTTGTGAAGTGCGCTCACGGAATTTTAAGCGTGCCAGCACCCGCGGTGAGTGAAATTTTATCTGGCGTGCCTGTGAAATTTGGCGGTGATTTCGAGCAGACGACACCTACTGGCGCAGGTATCGCAAAGGCTCTAACGAGCGAATTTTGCGCCGAATTTAGCGCTAAAATTTTGCGCACTGGATACGGGGCTGGAAGCAAGGAAGCCAAATTTGCAAATTTGCTTAAAATTATGATTTGTGAAGATGAGCGCTTGGCTCAATCAGGGCAGGTTTTAATCGAGACAAATATCGATGATATGGACGCTGAGAGCTTGGCGCTAGCGAGCGAAATTTTACTAAATGCTGGCGCGCTTGATGTGTTTAGCGAGGCTGTGAATATGAAAAAATCACGCCTTGGCACGAAGCTTAGCGTGCTAGCTAAATCTTGCGACGCGCCTGCGCTAAAAGAGCTGATTTTTTGCCATACCACGGCGATAGGGGTGCGTGAAATTTCTGTGCAAAAAACAGAGCTTCCGCGCCAAATTCGCGCTGTGAATACGAAATTTGGCGAGGTTAGGATTAAAATTTGTAAATTTGAGGGCGGAGAGAAAATCAAACCCGAATTTGATGATTGCAAAAATTTGGCACAAAAATTTGGCACAAATATCGCTACGGTGCGAGCTGCGGCGATCAAAGAGTATGAAAATGGAAACTTTAAAGGAAGAGCTTAGAGGGCTTAAAAATCTCGCCCTGGCCTTTTCTGGCGGGGTGGATAGCTCGTTTTTAGCCTGCGTGGCAAGTGAAATCTTGGGCGCAAATTTCATCGCGCTCACCATAAAAACGCCATATATGAGCGAACGCGAAATTTCGCAGGCCATAAATTTTGCTAAAATTCACAAATTTCGCCACGAAATTTTAGAACTCCAAACCCCGCAAGAAATCGCGAATAATCCGCAAAATCGCTGTTATTTATGCAAAAAAAATTTATTCGAAAATTTAATTAAATTTGGGCGAAATTTGGGATTTTCAAATTTCGCAGACGGCACAAACAAAGATGATTTGGGCGAAGATCGCCCAGGACTTCGCGCCGTGCGCGAGCTTGGCGTCATTTCGCCACTGATAAATTTAACCAAAGCCCAAATTAGGGAGTATTCACGCACCCTGCGCCTAGAAAGCGCGGACTTGCCTAGCTTTGCGTGCTTGCTAACTCGTTTGCCTCACGGGCGCGAATTTAGCGCAGATGATTTGAGATTAATCGAGCGTGTGGAAAATTTACTCATACAAAACGGCTTTGCAAACATCAGAGCGCGCTATAATGGGCGAAATTTAAAAATCGAAATGTCAAGAGCGCTGATGAGTGAATTTGTGGCGAGTGAAAATTTTGCAAAAATTATTCAAAAAATAGATGAAATTTCGCAAATTGATGAAATTTTGCTCGATTTAAAAGGGTTTAGAAAGGAAGTTTTAAATGAAAAAGGCTGAAATTTTGGACTTAATCGCCCAAATCAAGGGTGGCAAAATTTCTGATGAAAAGGTCGTCGAGTATTTCGCAAACTACCCATTTTCCGATATCGGCTGCGCTAAGGTTGATATGCAAAGAGAGCTTAGAAGTGGGGTTGGCGAGGTGATTTACGGCGAGGGAAAAAGTGCTGAGGCGATTTTGGCAATCGCGCGCGAGTGTGTAAAATGTGGCAACAATGTCCTAATCACGCGCACAAATTCGCAGGTGGCTGAGATTTTGCAAAAAGACTTCCCACTTGCCAAATTTAACGAGGTCGGTCGCACGATAAGCATTATCATAAACGAGCCAAAACTTACCGAAAGTTATATCGGTATCATTTCGGCTGGCACATCTGATTCTTACGCTGTGGAAGAGGCATATGAGACGGCGAAATTTTTAGGTAATGATGTGCGCAAAATCACCGATGTGGGCGTGGCTGGGATAAATAGGCTGTTTTTGAAGCTTGATGAAATCCAAAAAGCCAAAGTCCTAATCGTCATAGCAGGCATGGAAGGAGCCCTTCCTAGCGTGATTGCAGGCCTTGTCAAAGCCCCAGTCATCGCCGTGCCTACGAGCGTGGGATATGGGGCGAGTTTTGGTGGTGTGGCAGCCTTGCTTGGTATGCTAAATTCGTGCGCAAACGGCATTAGTGTCGTAAATATCGACAACGGATACGGCGCAGCGTATAATGCGAGTATAATCAACCATTTATAAGGAGAGAGCGTGGAAAATGTAGAGAAAATGACCGCCGTCATGGCTAGTCTCGTCGGATACAGTGGCAAAATTTTGCCAGATGATGTCACGGCGAAATTAAAGGAGCTAGCGAGTAAAGAAAATGCGCCGTTAGCAAAGACGATTTATGAGACGATGTTTAAAAACCAAGAGCTTGCCAAAGAGCTAAATCGCCCCTCTTGTCAAGATACTGGCGCGATTCAGTTTTTCGTAAAATGTGGCGCGAAATTCCCGCTAATTGGCGAATTAGAGCAAATTTTAAGGGAAAGCGTCTTGCGAGCGACAAAAGAAGCTCCACTTCGCCACAACAGCGTCGAGACCTTTGATGAATACAACACCGGCAAAAATGTCGGAAAAGATGTGCCTTCGATCTTTTGGGAAATCGTGCCAGGTAGCGATAAATGCGAGATTGATACATACATGGCAGGAGGTGGCTGCACACTTCCTGGAAAAGCTGGCGTGCTAATGCCTGGTATGGGCTATGAGGGCGTGGTGAAATTCGTAATGGATATAATGACAAGTTATGGCTTAAATGCCTGTCCGCCGCTAGTCGTGGGCGTGGGCGTGGCAACCTCGATAGATGTGGCGTCGTTGCTTTCTAAAAAAGCTTTGTTTCGCCCACTTGGAAAGCATAATCCAAACGAGCGCGCCGCAAAAACCGAAAAATTGCTAGAAGATGGCATTAACAAAATCGGCCTTGGCCCGCAAGGCATGGGCGGAGCTAGCTCGGTGCTTGGCGTGCATATCGAAAACTCAGCTCGTCACCCCTCAGTCATCGCTGTGGCTGTAAATACAGGCTGCTGGTCGCACAGACGCGCGAATATCGTTTGGAACGGCGATTTAAGCTTTACCGTGACATCTCATAAGGACTATAAATATGAATAAGAAAATTTTGCAAACTCCGATTTCTAGGGAGGATTTAGAGGATATTAAAATTGGCGATATCATTTATCTAAGCGGAAATATCGTAACTTGTCGCGATGTGGCTCACAGGCGCGTGGTCGAAAAAAATATGCCTTTGCCACTTGATATCCGTGGTGGGGCGATACTGCACGCAGGCCCAATTATCAAAAAAACAAGCGCTGGCGGCGAGGATAGATATGAAATCGTCTCAGTAGGACCTACGACAAGCATGCGTATGGAGAAATTCGAGTATGAATTTATCGAAAAAACAGGCGTTAGAGTAATCATAGGCAAAGGAGGAATGGCTAGCAATACAGAAAATGGTTGCAAGGATTTTGGTGCATTGCACTGCGTTTTTCCAGCAGGGTGCGCAGTAATCGCTGCTATGGAGGTCGAGGAGATACAAAGTGCCGATTGGATGGAGCTTGGTATGCCAGAGACCTTGTGGAATTGCAAAGTCAAAGAATTTGGCCCACTAATCGTATCAATCGACGCGAAAGGCAATAATCTTTTTGAGAAAAATAAGGTCGAATTTAACAAGAAAAAAGATGAGGCGTTAGCGGAAATTTTGCCAGAAGTCAGCTTCATAAAATAGGAGAAATTTATGAAAAAAACAGCTTTTATTACAGGTGCGACGAGTGGTTTTGGCGAGGCGATAGCTAGAATTTTGAGTAAAGAGGGCTATAAAATCATCGCTCTTGGGCGCAGAAAAGAGAGATTGGAAAATTTAGCAAAAGAGCTAGGAAATACCCATATAATCGTAGCTGATGTGCGAAATAGGGATGAAATTTTTAAAGCTGTGGAGAATTTGCCAGCTGAATTTAGAGATGTCGAAATTTTGGTAAATAATGCTGGTCTTGCGCTTGGTCTAGATGGCATTAAAGACGCTCAAATCGAGGATTTAGAGACTATGGTCGATACGAATATCAAGGGCGTTATTTACACCACAAAAGCGGTTTTGCCACTGCTTTTGCAAAGCGACAATGGATATATTTTCAATATCGGCTCTACTGCTGGTGCATGGCCGTATCCTGGAAGCCATGTATATGGCGCAAGCAAGGCGTTTGTGAAGCAATTTAGCAGAAATATCAGAAACGATTTAATCGGAACTGGTATTCGTGTAACGGAGATTGCGCCGGGTATTTGCGAGACTGAATTTAGCGATGTGAGATTTAAAGGTGATAAAGCAAGAGCGAAAAAGGTCTATGAAAACACAGATCCGATTAAGGCAGAGGATATAGCGCAAATCGTGCTAAATTGCATAAATATGCCTCATCATGTCAATATAAATATCGTCGAGGCTATGGCGACAGCGCAAACTTGGGCTGGATTGCATGTAGAGAAAAGATAACTCTAAATTTTGAATAAGTATTATAAATAAATTTTTAACACTTATTCTATAAAAATTCAATATTTTGAATTTTATTTATATTTCTTTAAAAGAAATATTGATATAATAAAATAAGTATTTTTTAAGGAAAGGAAGAAGCGATGGAGTTTCTTACAGGTTTGTCTGAGAGCGTCCAATTTACTATTCAGTTGATAATAGTTTTGGCGTGTCTTTTTTATGGTGCCAAAAAGGGTGGTATGGCCCTTGGTATTTTAGGTGGTATAGGTTTAGTTATACTCGTATTTTTATTCAAAATGTCTCCGGGCAAACCAGCCGTTGATGTTATTTTGACAATCCTTGCGGTTGTTGTCGCCTCAGCTACATTGCAGGCTGCGGGTGGTTTGGATGTTATGCTTCAACTTGCTGAAAAAGCGTTGAGAAAAAATCCAAAATTAGTTTGTTATGTTGCACCAATGTGTGCTTGGACTTTGACAGTTCTTTGCGGTACTGGTCACACAGTTTATACACTTTTGCCGATTATCTACGATGTATCTATGAAAAGTGGTGTGCGCCCAGAGCGTCCAATGGCGGCTACTACCGTTTCATCACAATTAGCAATCATCGCTAGCCCAGTTTCAGTTGCTGGCGTTTCTATCGTGGCTGTATTGCTAGGCGCTGGTGCTCAAATCGAGGGATTCTCTAGCTACCTTGACCTTCTTAAAGTAACTATTCCTTCTACTTTCTTCGGTATGCTATGTATCAGCACATACTCAGTATTCCGCGGTAAAAGCCTTGAAAAAGATGAGGAATTCCAAGCTAAACTTAAAGATCCAGAGCAAAGAAAAATCATCTATGGTTCTGACGATGCTAAATCACTTATCGGCGTTAAACTTCCACAAAAACAATGGAATGTTATGTATATCTTCCTTTCAGCAATCGTTGTTGTTGCGGTTTTGGGTTATTACAAACAACTTCGCCCGACATGGTCTATCTCAAAAGATGCTGCTATCGTTAATATCGTTTCAGCTACCGAAGCAGATAAAGTCTTAGACAAAGTAAAAATCAGCGACGGAACTATGGTTTTAAGTGGCGCTGAGACAAAAATGAGCGTTAAAAAAGATAAATCTAAACTATCTCAAACTGCACAAGGTGTTGAGGTTAAAGATAAAGACGGCAAAACTTACAAAGTTAGCCAAGACGGCGCAAATGTAACTTATGTAAATGCAAAAGGCGAAACTAAAACTTATGAAAACGCAAAAATCAGCGTAGCTACAAGCACAAAAGGTTCAAAAACTCTTGGTATGGTTGATACTATCCAAATGTTCATGCTTCTTGCTGCTGCTATTATGATGATTTATTCAGGTATCAAAGCTGGCACAATCGCTCAAAACGAAATCTTCCACAGCGGTATGATTGCGCTTGTTGCGATTTATGGTATCTCATGGATGGCTGATACTATGTTCCACGCTCATATCGATATGCTAGCTGGCTCACTTGGTAAGGTAATGCAAGCATATCCATTTACATACATTGTAGTTGGTATGTTGATTTCAAAATTCCTTAACTCACAAGCTGCTGCTGCTGCGACTTTCGTTCCACTAGCGATTGCTATCGGTGTAAATCCAGGAACAATCATTGCGTTCGCAACTGCATGCTATGGTTATTTCATCTTACCTACATACCCAAGCGACCTTGCTGCGATCCAATTCGACCGCTCAGGCACAACAAAAATCGGTAAATATGTTATCAACCACAGCTTCATTATCCCTGGTTTCATCGGCGTATTCAGCTCATGCTTCCTAGGATATATCCTAGCTCACTTCTACGGATATATGTAATAGCTTTTGTCTGCGAGGAAACTCGCAGACAAATTCTTCTAATTTTCTAAATTTTATTTCAAATACTTATTAAGTCAAATTATGCAAAATACCGATATTGACATACAGGCATTAGAGGAAGAATTTAAAAAATTCAATGCCAAAAATTATACAAACAACGGAGTGTGTATGTATTGCTAATCGTAGTGTATTGCACACTTTCAAATATTGTGCTTTTAAATCAATTACAAAATCAATTGCAAAAGAAAAGATAAAAATAGATTTCTATATTTTTCCCACCTTTCTCGCAGAAAATTTCTTATAAATAATTTTTATTAATAAACATAAGCTAAAATCCAAATTTTAAATTTTTCAAAAGGAGAGAAAATGAAATTTTTGTCAATTTTAAGTGCATGCGCGCTTGGCGCAATGCTAGCAAACGCTGCCCCTTACGAGGTCGATAACGCCCATTCTAGCGTAGGTTTTAAGATCAAACACATGAGCATTAGCAATGTGGTCGGAAACTTCAAGGATTTTAGCGCAGAGATTGACGCCGAGGACGGCAAGCTAAACAAACTAAGCGCCGTGGTCAAAACCGCTTCTGTTTTCACTGACAACGAAAAACGCGACGCGCACTTGCAAGCGGACGATTTTTTCGGCTCAGAAAAGTTCCCTGATATGAAATTTGAAATGAAAGAGTTCGCACCTGACAAGGTCAAAGGCGAGCTAACGATTCGTGATGTAACCAAAGAAGTCGAGTTTGACTATGATTTTGGCGGCGAGGCAAAACAGGGCGACAAAGATAAAATTGGTTTTAGTTTAGAGGGCAAAATCAAACGCTCTGATTTTAATTTCGCCCCAGGTAGCGGCACTGCGATGCTAGGCGATGATATAAAAATTTCTATCGAAATCGAAGCCGTAGCGAAGTAAAATTTATGCAAATTTTATTGCAAATTTTGGGAAATTTAGCAAACCGCTAAATTTCCCTTTTTTATTTAAATTTTAAATTTTCGCTACGCAATCTCGCAATACTGCGCCGAAATTTTATTAAATATGTCATTGCGAGGAACGAAGTGACGAAGCAATCCAGAGAATTACTAAAATGTTTAAATTTTAAAACGCTTGTTAGCGTGAGGATTACCATCTGTCTTTTAGCTCTTGCAATAATAAATTTGGTGGCAAGGATGCTTGCTCTACGACTTTTTATTTGGTTCGCAATCTTGTGGTCTAACACTGAATTCTATAACATTTTTCATATTTTTGGTCGAAATTTTATAAAAAATCCCAACGCCGTATTGGCGAATAGGACCAAATGTATCGTAGAAACAATAATCCAATGTATTTCTGGCTAGATACTCTTTTTTTGCATTTTCTAATTTCGTTGCGTTTGCGCTTTTTTCAATTTCATCAGAATATTTATCCTTGTAAGTGATGTCAAAAATCATCATATTATCTTCACAACGAGCCGTCATTGTCGCCTTTTCGTCGTTTGTTTTTATTTTAACCTCATTGTTTATGGCAAGGACTATGTTTTTCATAATGTCTAACTCGCAGTTATCTTTCGCAAACGCACTAAGGGACATAAAAGCTGACAAAATTGTCATTAAAATCGCTTTTTTCATTATTTTTTCTCACTTTCATTTCTGATTATTTTCGCGAAAGTATATTATACATAAATTTTTCATTTCTGTTTAAATTCATGCTCTTTTAGATGAAGTTCTTTATGGTTAGTATCTTTGTTTGCTAAAATGAGTATGGGAATTTAAGACGCTGTATCGGGGCTACGGATAGTAAAATTTTAGAAAATCAAAATTTCGGCGCAGTGTTTGAAGACTTGCGGTAGCGAAATTTGGCTAAATTTAGCGCACAAAAGAGCGTAGTAGCGCGATTTCCTCCGCCCAAATACTCTCATCAATCGTCTCTAAAATGAGCGGAATTTCATCGATATTTTTGTCGTTCATAATGTTTTCGAAGCTTGACAGCCCCAAAAATCCGCGTCCAAGGCTCTCGTGGCGGTCTTTGCGCACGCCAAGGTCGTTTTTGGTGTCGTTTAGGTGCATGCCAGATAAAAATTTATAGCCGATGACGCGGTCAAATTCGACCATTGTTTTTTCGTAAGATTCTTTCGTGCGAAAGTCGTATCCGCCGGCAAAGGCGTGGCAGGTGTCGATACAAACGCCAATGCGGGTCTTGTCGCTTACGCGCGCGATTATGTAGGCGATTTGGGCGAATTCATAGCCTAAATTTGAGCCTTGGCCTGCTGTGTTTTCGATGACGAGTTTGACATCGCTAGTGTTTGCGATAGCGAAATTTAGGCACTCTGCGATATTTTGCAGACACTGCTGTGGCGAAATTTCATTTAAATGCGAGCCCGGGTGGAAATTTAGCAGTTTTATGCCAAGCTTTTCGCAACGATTTATCTCGTCGATAAAGGCGTCAAGGCTTTTTTGGCGAAGCGCGGGGTCTGGGTGGCCTAGATTTATGAGATAGCTATCGTGGGCTAGGATATGCTCTGCGCGTATGCCAGTGGCGGCGAGATTTGCGCGAAATTGCGCTATATCGCTATCGCTAAGCGGTTTTGCGCTCCATTGACGCTGATTTTTGACAAAAAGCGCAAACGCATCTGCGCCGATTTTTTGCGCGTTAAGCGGAGCGTTAAAAACTCCGCCAGCTGCGCTTACATGGGCTCCGACACGCTTCATAAAAGCTCTCTTACGCTGATTTTTACCCCGGCTTTTTTGTCGCTAAATTTGATAATTTTACCGCTATCATCGCAGACGCTGTATGAAATTTCGCCCAAATTTTGCTCGAATCCGCAATCTGTTTTGGCTAAATTTTTCGCGCCATAGATTGCCTTCGCGCCCAAAATTTCGCCCAAAAATCCCTTGTAATGGGCGTTTTTGAAAAATTTCTCATTGAAAGTTGGCTCATCATCGCAGGCATTATTCATGCACACGCTTTCGTTTTTTGCGACCAAGGAAAGCACGCTAACCCCGCTAGAATAGACCTGCAACTCGGTTTGGTTTTTAAAACTTCTAATAAATCCCGTGTCGTTTAGGCGCAAATTTGGCGAAATTATCGAAAACGCCACCGCTTGCGTCTTTTGCGGGGCGAGCTTGGCGCAACCACAAAACACTGCCCCGATTCCCAAAAATCCAGCAAAAATCAAATTTATTTTTTTCATTTTTGTCCTTTTTTAAATTTTAATATTTTCATTTTAGCGAAATTTATAAAAATTCCAGCTTTATTAAGTGAAATTTAAGCGCAATTTATATAAAATAATCGTTCTTTTTAATTTAACCGAATTAAGTGGCCCCTTCGTCTAACGGTTAGGACATCGCCCTTTCACGGCGGTAACACGAGTTCGAATCTCGTAGGGGTCACCACTAAAACACAAAATCCAAAAAATTAAATTTCAAATCAAAATTTAATGAAAATTCAAAATTCGCTTAAAATTTCTTAAAATTTAGCCAAATTTAAATTTACGGTTAAGGTTGTATTGGCTAAAATTACAGCTTATTCTTTTATTGTAGAAAAGATAAATTTGGTAAAAAAGGAAAAAAATGGGCGACATTATCGCATACAAATTTAATGGTGAAATTTATGATACTCAAAGTATCGGCGAGGGCGCAGATGGCGCAGAACCGATATTTTTCGATAACTCTGCTGACGCGCTAAAAGTGCTACGTCACTCATGCGCGCATTTGTTAGCACAAGCTGTCAAATCACTCTACCCAGACGCAAAATTTTTCGTGGGTCCTGCGATTGAAGATGGATTTTATTATGATATGCGCGTGAGCAAAAACGGCGGCGAGAAGCTTGGCGAGGACGATTTAAAGGCGATTGAGAAAAAAATGAAAGAGCTAGCCGAAGCCAAGCAAGATATAGTTAAAATTTGCTCTACCAAAGGCGCTGTTAGCGCAAAATACGCCGAGGACGACCTAAAAGTCGAGGTTTTGAAGCGAATCCCAGAGGGCGAAGTGAGTTTGTATGCGCAAGGCGATTTTGAGGATATTTGTCGCGGACCGCATGTGCCAAATACCAAATTTTTGCGAAATTTCGCGCTAACTAGGATTGCGGGTGCGTATTTGGGCGGCGATGAGACACGCGAAATGCTAACTCGAATTTACGGCGTAGTTTTTGCTGACAAAGAGAGCCTAAAAAATCACTTAACAATGCTTGAAGAGGCTAAAAAACGTGATCACCGCAAGCTTGGTGCGGAGATGAAATTTTTCACATTTGATGAAGAAATCGGCGCTGGACTTCCGATTTGGTTGCCAGCGGGTGCGAAAATGCGTGTAAAACTCGAAGAAAGACTTTATCGACAGCTTCGCCGTCGCGGTTACGAGCCAGTCAGAGGCCCTGAAATCCTAAAATCTGACGCGTGGAAAATCAGCGGACACTACACAAATTACAAAGAAAATATGTATTTTACGATGATCGAAGAGCAAGAATACGGCATTAAGCCGATGAACTGCGTGGGTCATATCAAAGTCTATCAAAGCGAAATTCGCTCATATCGCGATTTGCCACTTAAATTTTGCGAATACGGCGTCGTGCATAGACACGAAAAATCAGGCGTTTTGCACGGGTTGTTTAGAGTGCGCGAATTCACCCAAGATGACGCGCATATCTTTTGTATGCCAAGCCAAATCAAAGAAAATGTCTATGAAATTTTGGACTTTGTCGATGTGCTAATGGGTGCGTTTGATTTCAACTACGAAATGGAAATTTCAACTAAACCTGCCAAAGCTGTGGGCGATGATGAAGTGTGGGAGATCGCTACAAAAGCGCTTAAAGACGCACTTGATGAAAAGGGCTTTAAATACGGTATCGACGAGGGCGGCGGTGCGTTTTATGGTCCGAAAATTGATATAAAAATCACAGATGCTTTGGGTCGAAAATGGCAGTGTGGCACCGTGCAGGTGGATTTCAACCTGCCAAATCGCTTCGAGCTAGGCTATATTGACGAAAACAATGAGAAAAAACAACCTGTTATGCTTCACAGAGCGATTTTGGGAAGCTTTGAGAGATTTATAGGAATTTTGATCGAACATACAGCTGGCGAGCTTCCGTTTTGGATCTGCCCGACACAAGTGGCGATTATCCCGATTGGCGAAGCGCACAGCGCGTATGCAAAAGAGATTTCAGCTATGTTGCGCGAATTGGGCATAGACAGCGAAATTTTAACTAAAAACGAAACTTTAAATAAAAAAATCAGAACAGCCGAAAAGCAAAAGGTGCCATTAATCATCGTTCTTGGCGATAACGAAGTGGCTAATCGTAGCGTCGCATTGCGTGATAGGCGTGCGCGCGAACAGCGAAATTTAGGGCTTAGCGAGTTCTTGGATTTCGTTCAAAACAAATTAAATGAGGTGAATTTTTGAGCAGCAAAAAAGAAGTTTTTCTAAACGAAGAAATCGAGGCTGATGAGGTTAGGTGTATCGGCGAAGATGGTGAAGCATACGGCGTAATCTCGCTAGATGAGGCGTTGCAAATCGCAAACAAACAAGGTGTCGATCTCGTGCTAATCGCGCCAGATGCGAAACCGCCAGTGTGCAAGGTAATGGATTATAGTAAATTCCGTTATCAACAAGAAAAAAAGCTAAAAGAGACCAAGAAAAAACAGAAAATCATCGAGATTAAAGAGATAAAATTTTCGGCAAAAATCGCTCAAAACGATGTGAATTACAAGGTAAAACACGCAAAAGAATTCCTAGATTCTGGCAAACATGTCAAACTTCGCGTGTTTTTGAAGGGTCGCGAGATGAGCACTCCTGAGATTGGCGTAAATTTGCTAAACAAAATTTGGGAAGAGAATTTCGCAGGTAGCGCAGAACGCGACAAAGCCCCGATTTTAGAGGGAAGATATGTGAGTATGCTAATTACGCCGAAAAAGTCTTAAATTTCGGCGTAGCTTAAATATTTTTAAATTTCAGCAGAAATTTAAAATTTTATTATATAATCACAGCTTATCTTAAAAAAAAGGATAAACATGCCAAAGATGAAAAGTGTGCGTGGCGCAGCAAAACGCTTTAAAGTAGGCAAAAACAAGATTAAACGCGGTTCAGCTTTCCGCAGCCATATCTTGACTAAAAAGTCTAGCGAGTGTAAAAGAGATTTGCGCGGCCCACATTATGTAGATTCTACAAATGTTAGAGCTGTTAAGCTTATGCTTTGTAAATAATTTTAGTTTTTGACCTAGTCATTCAAACTCCCCTAAGATAGGGAAAGACCCAAAAATGGGCGCCATTTAAGAAAGGATTAATATGGCAAGAGTAAAAACAGGCGTTGTTAGAAGACGCAGACACAATAAAGTTTTAAAACTTGCTCGCGGTTTTTATAGCGCAAGAAGAAAACATTTCAGAAAAGCCAAAGAACAATTAGAAAGAAGTTTGGTTTATGCTTACCGCGACAGACGCGCGAAAAAACGCGACTTCCGCAGACTATGGATCGTTAGAATTAACGCTGCTTGCAGAATCAACGATATTAGTTATTCTAAATTTATGCACGGTCTTAAACTTGCAAATATCGAATTAGATAGAAAAATCCTAGCAAACCTTGCTATGAACGATGCTAAGGCTTTCGCTGCATTAGCTGATAAAGCAAAGGCTGCTTTAAAATAATTTTTTGAATTTCAAGATTTTTTCTTGAAATTCTCCCTTTTAAATTTTGTATTCTGGCTCGTTTAAATAGATTTTAAGCGGGGTTTGAATACAATGCCCCCTTTATTTCGTGGTTGGATAGCTCAGTTGGTAGAGCAGCAGACTGAAAATCTGCGTGTCGGCAGTTCGATTCTGCCTCTAACCACCACTTTTTATTCAGATAAAATTATGCAACGATTTGAAATCTATATTAGTGATAAAATTTTTAAATTTGATAAATCAAAGCTAGATAAAAAAGACAAAAAACTATACAAATCCCGCAAAAATTCGGCTGATTTTTTGCTTTCTCGTTCTATTAGATCACGCACTAAAAAACGGGGCAAGTTTTGCATTTCGCACAAAAAAATTGGTGATAATTTACAAAATTCCCATATCGCCACAGTTGGTTTTTCAAATAAAAAATTTGGGCTTGATTTGGAGATTTTAGCGGATCGAGATTTTGACGGCGTAATTGATTTTTGTTTTAACGAATTTGAAAAAAAATTAATGCAAATTTGCGATAAAAGCGAAAAAATAATCCTTTTTTATCAAATTTACACTATCAAAGAGGCTATAATCAAGCTCGAAAATCTCGCATTTAGCGACCTTGCAAGGGTTGGGCTGACTGGAAATAAAAACGAAATCAAAGCCAAAAATCACAAGGGAAAATTTATCCGATTTAAAACATATTTACTCTATAATCAGTTTTTAATTTCAATTTGTTTCAAAGGATAAAAATGTATGATGTTTTGGTAATTGGTGCTGGACCTAGTGGTAGCGTGGCGGCGGCATTTTTGCATAAAGCCGGTCTTAAAGTGCGAGTTTTGGAAAAAGAAACCATGCCAAAATTCGTCATTGGCGAGAGTTTGCTCTCAAACTGCAACAACATCCTTGAAGAAGCAGGTCTATTAGACGCTGTTTATAACTACGGATTTCAATACAAAAACGGCGCAGCTTTTTCGTGGGGCGAAAAATACACATATATCGATTTTTGCGATAAATCAAGCGTTGGAAGCGGGACGACTTTTCAAGTCCCAAGGGCTGATTTTGACAAGCTTTTGATAGATGAAGTCGAAAAAATGGGCGTAGAAGTAACCTACAAATGCGAAGTAAAAGCAGTCGATTTTAGCGGACAAAATGCAGTTTTAAGCGTGGAAAATAACGGCATTAGCGAAAATTTAGAAGCCAAATTTGTCCTTGATGCTAGCGGATACGGGCGGATTTTGCCGACACTTTTAAATTTAGAAACGCCGTCGCATTTGCCGCCTAGAAGTGCGTATTTCACGCATATAGAGGATAATATAACCGAGCCGCTTTATGATAGAAATAAGATTTTAATCACCACACACCCGGTTCATAGAGATGTTTGGATTTGGTTGATTCCGTTTTCAAATGGGCGTTGTTCTATCGGCGTGGTCGGCGAAAAACATATTATAAATCCATCAAATTTAGAAATAAATCCTGAAAATAACGCCGAAATTCTTAAAAAATGCGTTTATGAATGTCCTATGCTAAAAAGGCTTTTAAACAATGCTCTCTGGGATACTCCTGTGCGAAATCTCAACGGATATTCAAAAAATGTGAGCCGTCTATATGGCGATAAATACGCACTTTTGGGCAATGCGACTGAGTTTTTAGATCCTGTATTTAGCTCAGGCGTTACGATTGCCTTGTATTCGGCTAAAATCGCTGCAAAATGCGTAATAGATGAGATCAAAAACGGCAAGGCTGATTGGGAAAATGACTACGCAAAAGAGCTAATGAGCGGCGTTGATACATTTAGAGTTTATGTCGATGGCTGGTATGATGGCAAATTTCAAGATGTGATTTATTATCCGAAAAAAGATCACAAAATCAAACGCTACATAAGCTCGGTTTTAGCGGGTTATGCGTGGGATAAAAGCAATCCTTTCGTAAAAGATGCAAAAAGGCATTTAGATACCTTAGCTGAGCTTTGCAAATGAGATTTTTGATTGCCGTTTTTTTGGTTTTTTTGTTTTTTGGGTGTGCTGCTAAATTTACGCTTAGCGATACGCCCAAATTTAGCCAAAAGCATTTTTTAGTAGAAAAGGACGGCGTAAAAAGCCAAATTTTTGCTAGAAGCGGCGATGGATTTTATCATTTTATCTGGCTTGATATGCTAAAAGCCCCGATTGCAAGGAAATTTTTGCATTTAAATAATTGCGGTGAAAAAATTTGCGCAGAGTTTGAAAACGACGGATTTTTGCCGCCAAATAAAGGGGCTGAGAATTTATTTTTGAATTTGCTTGAAAATATCGAAAAAAGCGAATTTGAGATAAATTTACAAGGTCAAATTTACAAGGTCAAAAATGCAAATTTATCTAAGTAGTCCTGGGCTCATAAGCTCTGCCGGAAATGATACAAACGCCGTATTTAAGGCAGTTTGTGATAAAAACTCAGCTCTAAAAAAAATAGAAAATTTTTATAACAACAAAAGCTTTGTTTTGGGCAAAATTTCGCAAAATTTAGATCAAATTTGCCCTAAATTTAAAAGAGATTTTGCAAACCGCACAAATCAAATTTTATTCCTTGCTTTTATGCAGATTGAAAATGAGATTAAAAATGCGATTGCTAAATTTGGTTCGCACCGCGTTGGCGTAGTCATTGGCACGACCGTAACAGGCGTGCAAAGCAATTTTAAAGCCTTTGAAAATCATGCAAAAACGGGCGAATTTAAAGGATACAACGCAGAGCAAAACTCTCAGGGAAATCCTGCGAATTTCGTGAGAGATTTTTTTGGCTTAAAAAGCGTTGCTGTGGGGATTTCATCAGCTTGCACTAGCGGAAATAAAGCCGTAATCGAAGCCGCAAGGCTTATAAAAAGCGGGATTTGCGACGCTGTGATTTGCGGTGGGAGCGACGGGATTGATACTTTGACCGTTTTGGGATTTGAGAGTCTTGGAGTGCTAAGCGATGAGAGATTAAATCCGTTCTCTCTTAACCGAAAAGGCACGAATTTGGGCGAAGGAGCGGGAATTTTTTTGCTAAGCCGTGATGAGATTTCAGACATTGCTTTGCTCTCATACCACGCAAACTCGGACGCTTTTCATATAACTCAGCCAAATCCAAATGCCACTATGCAAATTGAGGCGATAAATTTAGCCTTGCAAAAAGCGGGTTTAGACAAAGTGGATTATGTAAATTTACACGGCACAGGCACAAATGCAAACGACATTATGGAAAGCGTGGCGATAAGTTCGACGCTAAAAAACACGCCGTGTAGTTCGAGTAAGCCGATTTTTGGGCATACGCTAGGAGCAGCAGGAGCCATAGAGCTTGGAATTTGCTTTCAAGCCATAAAAAACGGCATTTTGCCACCTCAAATTTACGATAAAGAGCAAATTTTGCCAAAAATAAATATAATAGATGAAAAAATAGAAACAAACATAAAAACTGCGATGAATTTAAGCTTTGCTTTTGGCGGAGACAACGCAGTTAGCGTGATAGGAAAAATATGAACATAAAATCAATTTTGCCCCAAAGCGGATACATGGTTTTTTTGGACGAAATCAAAGAAATCAAGCAAGGCGAGATAGTATGCGCTGTGAAAATTCCGCCCAGTTCGCCATTTGTAGAAGACGGACGACTTGAAAGCTACACATATATCGAAATAATGGCACAATCAATCGCGGCGTATGCAGGAAGCAACGATAAAATCGAGCTTGGATTTTTGCTAAGTTGTCGCAAAATGGATATTTTCCGCCCTTTTGTAAATGTGGGCGACGAGCTAATCATAAAAGCAACAGAAAGCCTAAGTGACGGGGCTGGAATGTTTGTGTTTGATTGTGAGATTTTGCTTAGCAATGAGTGCGTTGCAATGGCGAGTTTGAGCGTGTTAAATCCGAGCAAAGAATTTTTAGATAAGGCGATAAATGAATAAGCGGGTTTTGATTACAGGTTCTAGTGCGGGGATCGGCAAGGCGTGTGCTTTAAGACTAGCAAAAGCCGGTTATGAAGTGGTTTTGCACGGGCGAAATTTAGTAAATTTACAAGCCGTAGCGGATGAAATTTGCAAATTTAGCGCTAAAAAGCCAGAAATTTTAATTTTTGATGTCGCAGATACTGAGGGGGCAAAAGAAATTCTTACAAAAGATTTGCAAAATGGCGTGTATTACGGCGTGATTTTAAACGCAGGAATCACGCGAGATAACACATTTGCCGGATTTGAAGAGATCGAGTGGAAAAGCGTAATTGATACAAATTTAAATAGTTTTTACAATGTGTTAAATCCCGTGCTAATGCCGATGATAAGGGCTAAAAAACCTGCACGAATCATCGTAATGAGCTCAGTTAGCGGTATTATGGGAAATCGCGGACAGAGCAATTACGCCGCTAGTAAAGCAGGTCTAATTGCCGCCGCAAAATCTTTGGCGATCGAGCTTGCAAGTAGGAAAATAACCGTTAATTGCATAGCACCTGGACTAATCGATACGGCGATGACGGATTTGGGCGAGTTAAAAGATGAGATAATTAAGCAAATCCCGGCTCGTCGTATTGGAGAAGCAGACGAAGTGGCTGCTTTGGCTGAGTTTTTGCTAAGCGAAAATGCTAGCTATATCACAAGACAAGTAATAGGAGTAAATGGCGGATTATGTTAAATAGGGTTGTTGTTACTGGTTTTGGAAATGTTTGTGCATTTGGGCGTGAGTGGAGCGAGATAAGAGCTAAATTTGAAGCTAAGCAAAATGCCGTTAAATTTATGAGCGAGTGGGATAGGTTTGGGAGTGAATTAAATACTCGCTTAGCCGCTCCGATAATAGGCTATGCGCCACCCAAAGAGTGGGATAGAAAACAACTTCGCTCTTTGGGGATTGTGTCTCAATACGCAGTCGAAGCAGCAGGACTAGCCTTAAAAGATGCTGGACTTTTAGATGATGAGAGTATCAAAGATGGGCGAATGGGCGTAGCAGCTGGGTCAAGCACAGGAAGCACGGGGCCGATTTGCGAAGCAGTAAAACTTATGCTTGGTATGCCAAGTAATTTTAACGCAAATACCTATGTCAAAATGATGCCTCACACTACGGCGGCAAATATAGCGATTTTTTATGGACTTAAAGGGCGTATGATTCCGACAAGTTCAGCTTGCACGAGTGCAAGTCATGCCATAGGATATTCGTATGAAGCTATAAAATACGGGCAAATCGATATGATGTTAGCCGGTGGCGCAGAAGAGCTTTGCCCTAGTGAAGCCTTTGTTTTTGATAGATTGTTTGCGACAAGCTGTAAAAATGATGCGCCAAATTTAGCTCCTGCGCCGTTTGATAGTGAGCGAGACGGGCTGGTTTTGGGCGAAGGCGGATCGATGCTAGTTTTAGAGAGTTTAGAAAGCGCAAAAAAAAGAAATGCCAAAATTTACGCTGAGATTGTGGGCTTTGGATCGAGTTGCGATGGCACTCACATCACTAGACCACAAAGTGCCACGATGAAAGAAGCTATGCGTTTAGCCTTAAAAGATGCAAATTTGATGCCCGAAAAAATCGGCTACATAAACGCTCATGCCACAGCCACTAAGCAAGGCGACATCGCAGAAAGTATCGCTACAAACGAGCTTTTTGGCGAAAAAACGGCAATTAGTTCGCTAAAAAGCTATCTTGGGCATACTTTGGGAGCGTGTGGGGCATTGGAGAGTTTTTTTAGTATAATGATGATGAAACAAAGTAGATTTTATCCAAATTTAAATTTAAATAAAGTAGATTGCGAGTGCGCAAATTTAAACTATTTGCGCGATATTACTGAGATAAAAACCGAATTTGTAATGAATAATAACTTCGCATTTGGCGGGGTTAATACATCTTTGATTTTTAAAAATTTTGATAATTAATTTTTTTATGGAGGAAAAAATGAAAAAGTTTTTGAGTATTGTTGCTGCGTTGGCGGTTTGTGCGAATTTTGCTTTTGCAAAAAATGAAGTTAAGAAATTTTCTATTTCAAAGGCTTTAAATGATCCAGCTGTCAAGTCTGTGCTAGATCCTAGCGTGAAACTAAGCTTTGGCAAAAAAGGCGGTGGTAAAAAAATCACAGGCTTAATTTCATCAAACAAAAAGGCAAACAAAGTCGGCAAAAGCGAGGAAGAGGCGTGTTTTAGAGCGTTTGCTTCTGCTATGATAAGTTTCCAAGAAAGGGCCAAAAGAGAGGGTGGAAACAAGGCTGTGAATTTATCGAGTTATTACTACAAACACGAATTTGTCAGCAATAAAGAATTTGAGTGTGGTATCGGAAATATCATGGTCGGCGTGACATTTAGAGGTTATATTGCAAAATAAAGTTTATTTTAATATTTCCAAATTCGACGCTATTATCGATACTGGCGCGAATTTAGGTGAGCTTGAAATTTACAAAAAAAGTCCAGATTTAACGCATATCGCCCCTATTGAGCGAAGAAGACTTAGCAAGGGGGCGAGATTTTGCATTTCGCTCTTAAAAGAGTGCGATGAAATGCCTGTGATTTTTAGCTCAAAGCACGGCGAGATAAATCGCTGTTTTTCTTTGCAATCAAGCCTAGCTAAACTCGAACCGCTCTCTCCTGCTTCTTTTTGCATTAGCGTTCATAATGCGATTGTGGCACAAAATGCGATTTTTGCCAAAAACAGGGCTGAAATTTCGGCAGTATCTGCAAATTTGAGCTTAGAAAACGGAATTTTAAATGCCGTAGCTAAATTTGATGAATTTGATAAAATAGCGATTATTAGCTATTTTGAGAGCATTAATAATGAACTTATGAACGCGGGAGATTTGATTTATGCGATTTTGGTTGTAGTAGAAAAAGGTAAAAATTTTAGCATTGAAATTTCACCAAATAACGAGCCAAATTTAGCAAATTTAACTAAAAATAGCGATTTTGAATTTTTGCTAAATCTAAAAAATCACAAAAAATCTTGGGTTACAAAAGAGCAAGATTTAAGCTGGAAATGGGTCGATGAAACTGCTATTTAGGCGAATTTGCGTAGCGTTATGCTTTGCAAGTTTTGGCATTATTTGCATGGTTGGAAATCTCTTTTTTATCCCCGTAACAATACTGCGATTAAACAAATTTAAAATCATAGAAAATTTCGCTAGGGATTTGGTTTTTGTGGCTTGGCGAGTGTTTTTGTATTTGATTGTGTTTTATGGATACGCAAAAATAGATTTTAGAGCAAAATTTGTTCGCAAAGATAGCGCTATCATCATCGCAAACCACCCGTCCTTGCTCGATGTTGTGTTGCTTTTATCTCACATACGCAGGGCAAACTGTATCGTAAAGGCAAGTTTAGCAAAAAATATTTTTTTATTTGGGGCGATAAAATCGGCAAATTATATTTTAAATACAGAAAATGAAAAAATGCTAGAACTATCAAAAAAAGCGTTGCAAAATGGAGAAAATTTGATAATTTTCCCAGAAGGCACTCGCACGAAAGATAAAATTTGCATGCAAAAAGGTGCATTTTATATAGCCATAAACTGCGCAAAAGAGCTAATCGCGCTAAGCATAAAAATGTCGCCAAAAAGCTTAAAAAAAGGACAATCGTGGTATGATACGCCACAAAATAAGATAAAATATGAAGTGGATATTTTAGAAAATTTAGATTTAAGCGAATTTGAAAAATTTCGCTCAAATCCGATTAGAGTTAGATTATTACACGAAAAAATGCAAAATTTATATGAAAGGCAAGATTTATGAGTGATCTTATTTTAGAGATTAAAGAGATGATTATCTCAGGGCTTAACCTCGAAGATATGAGCGTGAGCGACATTGACGAAAATGCACCGCTTTTTGGAGAAGGACTTGGGCTTGATAGCGTCGATGCGCTCGAACTTGGGCTTTTGATCCAAAAAAAATATGACATTGTTATAAACTCAAAAACTGAAAATGTCAAAGAAATTTTCGCAAATGTCGTAAATTTGGCAGATTTTATATCAAAAAATAGGAAATAAAATGGATAAAAATCAGATTTTTGAAATTCTAAAACAGGCTCTGGTTGAGCTTTTCGAAATCGATGAAAGTAAAATTTCGCTTGATGCTAAGATTTATGAAGACTTAGACATCGATAGCATTGATGCGATTGATTTGGTTGATTTTGTCAAAAAACAAACAGGTCATAAACTAATGCCAGAAGACTTCAAAGCTATAAAAACGCTTGGCGATATTGTTGAGGTCGTGGCGAAAAAATACCAAATCGGCGAGTAAATTTGAAAACTTTTTTAAAGGCGATAATTACGCTTTTTAGCGTGATTTATCCTTTTGGAATTGTCTTTTTTAGAGAGTTTAGTCTTTATTTATTGATTATAATGGCGATTTTGTGGGGACTGCGCGGGATTTTGGAATTTGGCTTTGAGAGCAAAAATTTAAGCGAATTTGGTAAATTTAGTTTTGTTTTGTGCGGATTTTTCGCACTTTGTGCGGTTTTTAGTGCTTATGGGATAAAATATCTTTATCCTGTGCTAATAAATGCCTTTTTGGGGGCAGTTTTTTATTTTAGCTTAGCTAGCACGCCGATGATAACTAAATTTGCTATGTTAAAAGAAAAAAATTTAGAGCCAAAAGTTTTGATTTATACAAGAAATTTAACCAAAATTTGGATAGGTTTTTTTGCGATAAATGGCGGCGTGAGCGGACTTTTAGCTTTATGCGAAAATAAAGTTTATTGGGGCGTTTATTGTGGGGCGATTTCTTATGTTTTGGTAGGAGCGTTGCTTTTTGGCGAGATTATTTTTAGGAAGTTTTATATAAAAAATGCGTGAATTTATACAAAATTTAAGTGAAATTTCGGAGCAAATTTGCAAATTTGCAGCTGTTTTAAAAAATAAAAACATAAAGCGAACTCAAATTTTTCTAAGCGATATGAGTGAGTTTAAAATCGCCTTTTTTGGGGCGATGCTAGCAGGGACAAAGCCTGAACTTTTAAGAGATAATCATTTTGAAGACGGTTTTTTTGGCATTGATGATGAAAAATTTGCCGGAATTTGTGCTGAGTTTGAAAATTTGAGCGAATTTGGCGAGTTAAATTTAAACGGAAGCGAGATTTTTTATCTAAAAACCTCTGGAAGCACGGGCAAACCAAAAAACATTCAAAAGTCGCTTTTGGATATGGTTTTAGAAGCAAAGCATTTAGCAAAGAGCCTAAATTTGGGCAAAAACGACGAGTTTTTAGCTAGTGTTACCCACCAAAATATGTTTGGGCTTACATTTAAATTTTTTGTGCCTTTAAATTTGAGTGCGAAGTCGGATTTAAGGGAGCTAAATTACCCCGAAATCATACTTGATGAAGAGCTTGAAAATAAAATTTTAATCTCGTCCCCAACCGTGCTAAACGCACTTTATCAGCACAAAAACGCAAAAAAAATAGCAAATTTAAAAATGATAATCTCAGCAGGAGCTAAGCTCCCACAAAATTTGCGTGATGAATTAAATAAAATCACAAATGCTAAAATCGTCGATATTTATGGATCTAGCGAAACGGGCGTTGTGGGGGCAAATTTAGGAGTGGGGCTTAAAAAATTTGAGCCTGTAAATTTAGAAGTGGGCAAAAAAGGCGAACTCATCATAACTTCGCCTTGGTGCAAAAGGTTTGAAAGTAGCGATAGCGGCGAGATTAGAGGCGATGATATTATTTTGCACGGACGGCTTGATAGGATTGTCAAATTTAGTGAAAACCGCGTAAATTTGGACGCCATAGAAGAAAAATTAAATCAAAATGAGTTTATAAAAGACTGCAAACTAGGGCTTCACCCAAAATTTGAGCGAATTTTGGCTTTGATAGTTTTAAGCGAGAGCGGCGAAGAAGAGTTTAGAAAAAACGGCAAAAAAGGCGTCGTAGAAAATTTAAAAAAATATCTAAAATATGATTTTGGCTCGGTTGTAAGGTATTTTAAAATAGTTAGCAAAGTCCCGTATTCTGCGCAAAGCAAGGTAAAAAAAGATGATTTCATAAAAGCTTATGAAAGCTACGAAATGCCTGAATTTACGCAAATTTCGCAAAATGAATTTAGGGCAAAAATTAAGCCAAGTGATTTTTATTTTGACGGACATTTTGCGAGTTTTCCTGTGGTACCGGGCTTTATGCAGCTTAAATTTGCTAGGATTTGCGCAGAAAAATTAGGATATGATTTGCAAAATTTAAGCCATATTCCAAGCATAAAATTTATGCACTTTATCCGCCCAAATGACGAAATAACCATAACTTTTGAGAAAAAAGAAAAAACGCTAAGTTTTAAAATCAAAAGTCAAAAAGAGTGTTGCAATGGAAAAATCAGCCTTTAAGCCTGTTTTTTTGGTGCCTTACTACAACCACCCCGCTAAAATCGCCGATTTGGTAGAAAATTTATCAAAAATGGGCGAGATTTTAATCATCGATGACGGCAGCGATAAAGTTAGTAAAAATGCGCTAATCGGTTTAAAAGCTGAAATTTTTACGCGCGAAAATAACGGCGGTAAGGGTGCAGCTCTAAAAGACGGCTTTAAAATCGCTTTGCAAAAAGGCTACACTCACGCATTTCAAATTGATGCTGATTTTCAGCACGATATTTCAAAATGCGACGATTTTTTGCAAACCGCACAAGAAAATCCGCACTCGCTAATATGCGCAAATCCGATTTATGATGAAAATGCGCCAAAAAGCCGTTTTTACGGACGAAAAATAACAAATTTTTGGTGCAGTATAAATACTTTATCAAATGACATAAAAGACGGCATGTGTGGGTTTAGAATTTATCCCTTAAAAGAGATTTGCGAAATTTTAGATAGTGTAAAAGATAATCGCATGGGCTTTGATATCGAAATTTTGGTTCAAGCTTACAGAGCGAAAATAAACCTAAAATGGATTGAGCTAAAAGTTCGCTACGAAAAGGGCGGAGTTAGCCACTTTCGCATGTTTAGGGATAATTTTCAAATTTCGCTAACCCACGCAAGGCTCTTTTTCACGCTTCTGCCGTGGTTGGCAAAAAGGGCATTTCATGGCTAAGCACTGGGCAGAGCAAAACGAAGTCGCACCAAGTTTATTTTTAAAAGCGACATTTTTTTTGGTTACAAAACTGCCTAGTTTTATCGTTAAGTATATCGTATTTATCGTGGTTAGCGTCTATTTTTTGTTTTTAAAAAATCAAAGAGAAAATATAATAAATTTTAGAAAAAATGTCGCACAAAGTGGCGGAAAAATAAGCGGCAACGCGTATGCGAATTTTTATAATTTTGGCGTTGCAATCTGCGATAAAATCGCCATTTGGACAAATAAAAGGGGAATAGAAATCGACCGAACAAATTTAGAAAAAATTCGCTCGCAGCTAGACGGCGTAAAACGGGGAAAAATTTTGCTAACTAGCCATTACGGCAATATCGAAGTGGCAAAAGCCCTTGTGAGCGAACTTGGTCGCACGAAAATAAATATCTTTATGTATCGCGCAAACAACGCTAAATTTAACGAATTTATGGATAAAGTCAGTGGCGGGAAAATCAATGTCTTTTGGGTCGATGAGCTAAATATTGAAACTATGCTAAATTTGGGAAATTTGCTGGATAACGGCGAACATATCGCCATAATGGCAGATCGTGTGCCGATAAAAAGCGAAAAGGTCGCAAGTGCCGAATTTTTGGGAAAAACGGCGAATTTTAGCATTGGGGCGTATCTCATAGCAGGGATTTTAAAGGCTGAAATTTACTCATTTTGGTGTTACAAAGTAGGCAAAAAATATACTTTTGAAACGAAAAAACTGCCAAGCGTGGAGCTAAAAAGCGATAAAATCGCTTCTGTGATGCCTACTTTGAGAGCGTATGTGGCGGATTTAGAGAGCAAATGCGTAAGCGATCCCGCGCAATGGTATAATTTTTTTGATTTTTGGGGGCAAGGTGAAAAAGAGCTATAAATTTAGAGTTGAGTTTTACGATACCGACAGCATGGGCGTGGTGTGGCACGGAAACTATGTCAAATACTGCGAAATGGCGCGGTGTGCGTTTTTGCGTGAGATCGGCTACACTTATATCGATATGAAAAATGACGGATACGCTTATCCGATTGTGAAAATGGATTTTAAATTTGTGCGTCCTGCGATGTTTGATGATGAAATTTGCGTAGAAGTAGAATTGAGCGAATTTGAAAGCTTACTTAAATTTAAATACACCATAAAAAACGCTGATACTAGCGAAATTTTATGCAAGGCAACCACCGCCCAAGCAGCGGTAAATTTAAAAAATATGGAAACTTGCTTTTACCTACCTGAGATTTTAAAAGAAAAATTAAAGGGACTAAAATAAAATTGGATAAACATATAAATTTGGTGGGCAAGGATGCCCGCCCTGCGGTGCTATATTTAATAGCCCAGATAAAAATTCAAAGCAAGTTATTTTCTTTCCAAGAAAGGACAAGAAATGATTAAAAGCAAATTTGGATTTATAATAATTTTAGTGGCGTTAAGTGCAATTGTTTATTATTTATACACTAAACAAACTGCTTCTTGTGGATTAAAAGATTTTTTTGAAAATAAAACAGAGGCAACAAAAGAGTGTAGAATAGCTTTAATCAAAAAGGCAAAACCCGATAGTTATCGTATTAATCAGCGACTGAAATCAAATTATGAAAAAATGTTAGCAAATAAGCCTTTGGAAGAAGTGTTAAAAGACCTAGATAAAATAGAAATAGAATTTTTATATAAAATGTATCCGAATATTAACAAGGATACAAAATGAAAAAATACTTTATTATAATGGTTAAAAATGGCAAATTTGATAAATACACAAAATTTGGTGGGCAAGGATGCCCACCCTACAATACTATAAACCCAAAAACAAAAGAGAAAAAGTCAGCCGTGAAAGGCAGGAAAACAAATGTTTAAAGCAAAACATTGTTGTTTAAAAATGAGAAAGGCTGTAAATTTCAGTTGTGATATTCATAAAAATATCTATGACTGCCCAGACGCTTTGATAATTTATTCGCCCAAATTTGATGAATATGGTATTATTATCCACGATGGTGGAACAAGTAATATTTCAATCAAATTTTGTCCATTTTGCGGTAAGAAATTGCCAAATTCAAAGCGTAATAAATGGTTTAATAAAATGGAAAAATTGGGAATAGATATTAACAATGATAAAATTCCTAAAATATATTTAAATTATGGTTGGTGGCTGAAAAAAGGTTCATATAATCCAAAGACTAAGGAGAAAAAACCACCAGTAAAGAATAGAAGGGTGGAAAAATGAAACCAAAGCCAAAGACTAATATTTGTGTTATATATTATAATAAACTTGATGATAGTTTTGTAAAAACCACTCCCATTAAAAATTGCACTTTAAAGGATATTGAAACTGTTTTACAAAATTGCTATCCAAATGAAAAGCATATTCAATATGATGAGTATGGAAACCAATATTTAAGCGGTGCTTATGATATTACGCCAGAAATAAATAAAATATTATTAGAAAAATTTGGCATAGAGATTGATACAACAAATTTTAATTGTCAATTGGAAGAAGAATATGTATAGCACTGTAGTATCGTAGGGTGGGCATCCTTGCCCGCCATAAGGTTACCAAAATTTTCGCTAGGCAACTTACCACACTACAACTAAAATTTCGGCGCAGTATCCAAGATTGCGTTAGCGGGAAATTTTAAATTTTAAAAGAAATTTGACCCAAAATGGCACTTTTGCAAAATTTAGCAATATTTATTTTATGAGTTATAGTAAAATTAATAAATTTTTTTGATTATCAAGGAATAAAATGAGAATTTTGCTTTCGTTTTTGGCATTTTGTGGTTTGGTTTTTGGCTTGGAAGTGGGCGAGTTAAATCTCAAAACCGACAACATAAGCGGTAAATTTAACGAAGAGATGATTTTGGGCGGATTTGACGAGTCTATTAAAAGTAGCGGGGAGTTTGAAATAAAAAACAAAGAGCTTATTTGGCATATAAAAGAACCGCTCGAAAGTAGCGTTAAAATCGCACAAAATGGCATTTTTAGCCTAGAAAACGGCAAATGGGAATTGCAAAAAAACTCACTCATGGATAAAGAGCTTTTTTTGGCGATTTTTTCTTTGGATTTTGGCGTTTTGCAAAAAGATTTTGACATTTCGCTAAGTGGCGAAAGTGGCGCGTGGGAGCTAAATTTAAGCCCAAAAGGGGCGATTTTTAAAGAAATTTTTAAAAACATTATCATAAAAGGTGGCGAAACGGTGCGAGAAATAGCCATTACTAACGCGCAGGGCGATGAAACAAGGACTTTGTTTAGCGATGTTAAATAAAGCCGTTTTTGCCATAGCTTTCGCCATAATGAGCGTTTTTATCGCTTTGAATTTGGGCAAAATAAATTCCGATATTTACGGCTTAATTGGATTTGATAAAGAAAGCAAGGAAATTTTTACCAACCTAAACGAGAGTTTAAGAGATGAGATAATTTTTGCTTCAAACGATAAAATGAAATTTGAAAATTTTATCGCAGAGTGCGAAAATAGCGGGATTTTTAGCGAAATTTTATATAAGATAAATTCGATAAAAGATTATCAAAAAGAGCTTGAAATTTACAAAATCGCGCTTTTAGACGATGAGAGCGTAAATTTGCTCGAAAACAACGCCACTGCCTTTTTTGCGCGAAGTCAGGCGGATTTTTTCAATAAATTTAAGCCGTTAAGTGCTTCGCAGGATTTTTTTTCATTGACTCTTCACTCAGAGATTTTAAAAGGCGGTGGTGGGATTAAATTCGATATGAGTGAAAACCGATTTTACGGCGAGATTGAAAATCAAAAATACTATTTTGCCAAAGCAAAATTAGAGCAAATTTATGATGAAAATGTGCTTTTAAATTTAACCCAAATCGCAAAAAATAGCGAAATTCTCATAAGCGGTGGTGCGATTTACTCAGCACTTGGGAAAAATTCGGCTAAATTTGAAAGTGCGTTTATGGGAAGTTTTTCGCTGATAATCTGCGCTATTTTGCTATTTTTGGCTTTTAAAAACGCTAGAATTTTTGCCGTTGTCGGCGTAGTGGCTTTTGGGCTAGTTAGCGGGGTGTTTGCGTTATTTTTGTTTTTTGAGAGCGTTCATAGCATAAGCGTGGTGATTTCGACTAGCTTAATCGGACTCATGCTCGATTTTAGCGCACATTGGCTTGGCTCAAATGCAAATTCGCTAGTCAAAAAACAGAGCATAAAAGATATGAAAAAAATCTTTTTGTTAGGCTTTTTTATTACCGCCGGGGGATATGCTGTATTTTTGTTTTCGTCGTTTGATTTGCTTTTGCAAATCGCTGTGTTTGCGATATTTGCGCTTTTGGGAGCATTTTTATTTTCTTATTTTATGTTGCCTGAAATTTTTGATAATTGCAAATTTGAAAGCTTTAAAATTTGGGATAAATTTTTGCAAATTTTGATTAAATTTAGCGCTAAATTTAAATTTGTAAATTTGAAATTTAATCTCGTTTGCATAGCGATTTTAACGCTATTTTTGTATAATTTTGCCGTTTTTAAAGACGACATTAGCGAGTATTCTAGTATGGATAAAACGCTTTTGCAAATGAGTGCTAAACTATCCACGCTAAGCTCTCAAAGTTATGATTTGGCGGTTTTAGATAGTGGCTCAAATGTGCCAAATACGCTCGTTTCTAACGAAATCATCGGCTCGTATCTGAGTGCGGAAAAATTTATCCAAAGCCCAAAAACGCAAGAAAAAATAATGCAAATTTTTGCAAATTCCAATGCGGATTTGATGAAAGGCATAAATCCAAATTTGGTTCAAAAAGAGCTTGACAAACTCGCAAATTCGCAGGTCTTCACGCAAAATGAAGTTTTAAATTCATCGCTTTTTTTAAATTTAAAAAATTTGCAAATAGATGGCAAAAATATCGTTTTTTTATACGATATAAAAGATAAAATCGCGTTAAAAAATGCTATTTTAGCAGGTGGCGGAGCGTATTTGAGCTTCAAAGATAGCGCAAATTCGGCATTTTTAAACATTAAGATAAATGCGATTTACCTTAAAATCATCGCTTACGCCTTAGCATTTTTGCTTTTGTGTTATTTTTTTGGATTAAAAATCAGCGCAAATATCGTTACTGCGGTATTTTTATCAAATTTAATTACACTTTTTATCCTTAGTATTTTTGGTTTTTCTATCAATATTTTTGTGATTTTTGGGCTGATTTTAGCGGGGGCTGTGGGGGTTGATTATATGATTTTTGCGTTAAATTCGCACCTTCAAACAGCCAAAAAAACCTTTGGCATAAGCGTTGCGGCTCTTACTAGCATGGTTTCATTTTTTGCTCTTAGTTTTAGCGGGACTGCGGCGGTGGCGGTTTTTGGTCTAAGTGTGGCGATAAACATCGCGATTTGTGCGTTTTTAGCCACAATCTACGCGACAGAAACAGAATTTGCAAAATTTTAAATCCTCCCCCTCCATTTAATCTCTTTTTAAGCAACCCTTGAATATAATCCACTTTCCGTTTTTGAAATCTAACTTCTGTTATTTTCCAATGCGTGTTATTTTAT
>NZ_JAOVTW010000005.1:0-110110 GCF_027737585.1 Campylobacter sp. JMF_14 EL1 | reverse complement strand
GCCACTTCTAAGGTTTTACAGGGGTGGGGGTTGGTAAGGGGGAGGGTAGCGTCTCCTAAAAAGCGCGCCCTCCCCCTTACAAGGAATTTCACGGCGCAGGTAAATTTAAAAAATCGTTCAATGCAAAATTTGGGTTGAATTTTGAATTTAAATTTCTCTGGATTGCTTCGCTTTCTGCGAAAGCTCGCAATGACAGCAAATTTAGCGCATGGAATTTTAAAGTCGTAGATTGCTTCGTCGCTGTCAAAACAGCTCCTTGCAATGACAATGGTGAGCAAATTTTATATAATCTGTTATTGCGAGAATTCGCATAGCAAATTCAAAGCAATCTGCGAGCCAGAATTTAAGGCTAGTATTTTTGCGAAATTTAAAAGGAGATTTTTTGTTAGTTCATATCTGTTGTGCGGTGGATTGTGATTATTTTTTGCGTAGGTTAGCGCGCGAGTGCGATGAGCCATTAGTGGGGTATTTTTACGACCCAAACATACACCCTTACAGCGAGTATTTGCTGAGGTTGGAGGACGCAAAGAGCGTGTGCGAGGGGCTAGGGATCAAATTTTACGCTGGGGAATATGATTATGAGGCGTGGCTTAGTGGGGCAAAAGGCCTTGAAAACGAGCCAGAAAAGGGCAGGCGTTGTGAGTTTTGCTTCGATTTTCGTATGCAAAACACCGCCTGCTTCGCGCGCAGTATTGGCGAGCAAAAAATCACCACGACGCTTTTAATGAGCCCCAAAAAATCGCACGCCCAGCTCGCCCGTTCGCTAGAAAAAATCTGCAAAGAGCAAAATTTGGAGTTTATCGCGCCTGATTTTCGCAAAAACGGCGGCACGAACGAGCAGTTTGCCCTAGCCAAAAAAGATAGGCTCTATCACCAAAACTACTGTGGCTGCATGTTTGCGTTATGCGCACAGCGTGGAGAGGGCGAAATTTACGAGCTTATGTCGCCAGTTGGCGGGGAAATTTTGCCTGCTTCGATAGAGGAAAAGTTTAAAATTTATAAAAAAGTAGCGAAATTTAGGCGCGAGGGCGTGAAATTTGAGATTATCAGAGATGAGTTTTTAAACTACCGCTTGCTTAGGGCGTGGGTGAAATTCTCTGGGCAGATAAGGCCTTCGTTTATCTTGCATAACTCCCATTTTAGGCGTGAATTTGTCAAATTTAGCATAAATGAGAGTTGCGAGAAATTTTACTGCGACAAGGGTGAGATTAAAATTTTAAGCCTTAAATTTTTCAACGAAATTTTAAAAACAGATTTCAAAAACACAGCCGAAATTTTAAAAAATCCGCCAAGTCTGAAAAAACAAGAGCAAATTCGCGCGAAAATTTGTGGTGCGCGTTCGCTTTCGCCAATCATCGTCGCAGATGAAATTTACCCAGCCAAAGTGGAGATTTATGCGCTATCTCGGATATTTTTAGATGTTAGGGAAATTTTAGTAAAGTTAGGGTAAAATGGCAAGAATTTTTATCAAGGATACGAAATGATCGACATAACCGAAATCTTAAACATACTTCCGCACCGCTACCCGTTGCTTTTGATCGACAAAGTTACCGATATGGATATGGGAAAAACGATAATCGCTTACAAAAACATCACCTATGGCGAGCAAATTTTCCAAGGACATTTTCCTGGTCACCCGATTTATCCTGGTGTGATGATTATCGAGGGACTTGCCCAAGCTGGGGGAATTTTGGCGTTTAAAGCAATGGAAGCTGAGGGCACGGATTTAAGTGATAAGGTTGTGTATTTTATGAGTATCGACAAGGCAAAATTTCGCAAACCAGTGCGCCCAGGAGACCGCTTAGAATACCGCTTAGAGGCGATTAAACACAGAGGCAGAATTTGGCAGTTAAAGGGCGAAGCGTATATCAAAGATGACGCAGGAGGCGATGTTTTGGCAGCCGAGGCAGAACTTCAAGCAATGGTAATGGATAAATAAAATGAGCAAAATTCATCACACCGCTATCGTAGAAGATGGCGCAGTTTTGGGCGATGATGTCATAATCGAGCCTTATGCGTTTGTAAGCGCTCAGGCCAAAATCGGCTCTGGCACACTTATAAAGCAGGGTGCGCGCATCATCGGCGATACTACAATCGGCGAAAATTCTAAAATTTTCTCTTATGCGATTGTGGGCGATATCCCGCAAGATATCAGCTTCGAAGTAGGCGAAAAAACAGGCCTTATAATCGGCAAAAACGCCACAATCCACGAATTTTGCACCATTAGCTCTGGTTCGCACAAGGGAGACGGATTTACGCGCATTGGCGATAATATCTTTATGATGGCGTATTGCCATGTGGCGCATGATTGTATTTTGGGCGATAATATTATTTTGGCAAATTCAGCCACTTTGGCTGGGCATGTGCAAATGGGCGATTACGCAGTAATCGGTGGTCTAACCCCCGTGCATCAATTCGTCAAAATCGGCGAGAGTTGCATGATAGCAGGGGCTAGCGCGCTTGGACAAGACATAGTGCCGTTTTGTCTAGCGGAGGGAAATAGGGCCTATATCAGGGGGCTAAATTTAACAGGAATTCGCCGTAGATTTGACAGAGATACGGTCGAAATCATCAACAAAGCATATAAATTTTTGTTTAACCAAGGCGTAGGATTAAAAGAACAAGCCGAAATTTTGATAAACGAAACAGATAATGAGCATGTGAAAAAAATGTGCGATTTTATATTAAACACAAAACGCGGAATTCCGCTAGATAAGGGTAGAAATTAATGTCAGATAAATGTAGTTTTTGTGGTTCGAGCGAAAAGGACGGACTTACGATTTTCCCAAACGATAGTGGCACGGCTTCGATTTGTAGCTATTGTATAGATCAGGCTTATGCAGCACTTCATGGCGGGGAGGTCGCGAAAAAGAGCGAACGAATCGCAGGTGAGATAGATTTCGAGGCGATTAAACCAAAGGCTTTAATGGAGGTTTTGGACAGATATGTAATCGGCCAAGAAAGGGCGAAAAAGATTTTTAGCGTGGGTGTTTATAACCACTACAAACGAATTTTTCGCAAAGATGAGATAGAGGGCGACGATACTGAAATTTCAAAATCAAATATTTTGCTAATCGGCCCCACAGGAAGTGGCAAAACGCTTATGGCGCAGACTTTGGCTAGGTTTTTAGATGTGCCTATTGCAATCAGCGACGCCACAAGCCTAACAGAGGCTGGATATGTGGGCGAAGATGTCGAAAATATCCTAACTCGCCTGCTTCAAGCAGCCGGTGGCGATGTCGAGAGGGCTCAAAGAGGCATTGTATTTGTCGATGAGATCGATAAAATCGCTAGAATGAGCGAAAATCGCTCGATTACGCGTGATGTCAGTGGCGAGGGCGTGCAACAAGCGCTTTTGAAAATCATCGAAGGAAGCGTGGTAAATATCCCGCCAAAAGGTGGCAGAAAACACCCTAACCAGGACTTTATTCAGATTGATACGACAAATATTTTATTCGTTTGCGGTGGCGCGTTTGACGGTATAAACGAGATTATCGGACGCAGAATCGGCAAAAATGTGCTTGGTTTTGGGCAAGAAAAACGAAGCAAAAAAGAAAACCAAAATTTGCTTGGCATGGTAGAGGCCGATGATTTGGTGCATTATGGGCTAATCCCTGAGCTTATCGGCAGACTTCATGTCATGGCGAGTTTAAACGAAATCGACGAGGCGGCAATGGTTAGAATTTTAACCGAGCCAAAAAATGCGATTTTAAAACAATACCAAAAACTTTTCGCAATCGACGGGGCAAATTTGAAATTTGACGATGAAGCTCTAAGCGAGGTAGCAAAACTTGCTATCAAGCGCAAAACTGGTGCTAGGGGACTTAGATCGATTATTGAAGAGATTATGATTGATATAATGTTTGACCTACCAGAGCTTAGTGGATATGATGTGATTATCTCAAAAGAGGTAGTCAGTGAGGGCGCAAAGCCGATATTAGTAAAACAAAATTTAACTGCATAGGGGAATAAATGTTACTTGATTCTTTATTAGGCTTATTTTCTAGTGATATGGGGATTGATCTTGGCACGGCAAACACGCTAGTTTTGCTAAAAGATAAAGGTATAATCATAAACGAACCAAGCGTCGTGGCTGTGCAAAACGAACGCTATGGCAAACAAAAAATCATAGCTGTGGGCGCAGAAGCCAAAGAGATGCTAGGTCGCACACCGGGCGATATCGAGGCTGTGCGCCCGATGAAAGACGGCGTTATCGCAGACTTTGATATGACTGAAAAGATGATTAGATATTTCATCGAAAAAACGCACAAAAGACGCTTTTTCGTAAGTCCTAGGATTATCATCTCTGTGCCTTATGGTCTAACGCAAGTCGAGCGCAAGGCCGTGAGAGAAAGCGCGATGATAGCAGGGGCGCGCGAGGTTTATCTAATCGAAGAACCAATGGCAGCAGCGATTGGTGCAGGGCTTCCAGTAGCCGAGGCGAAAGGCTCGCTAGTCGTAGATATCGGTGGTGGCACGACAGAGATTGGTGTGATTTCGTTAGGGGGCATTATAAATGCAAAATCAGTGCGCGTAGCAGGCGATAAAATCGACGCTAGCATTGTAAATTATGTCAAAGAAAAATATAGCCTTCTTATCTCAGAGCGTGCAGCAGAAGAGATCAAAATCAAAATCGGCACCGCAATCCAACAACCAAAAGATCTAACCTACACGGTCAAAGGCAAGGACCAAATCAGCGGGCTTTTAAGCTCGGTTGATTTAACTAGCGAAGATGTCAGAGAAGCGATAAAAGACTCAATCCGCGAAATCGCTGACGCGCTAAAATTTGTGCTTGAAAGTATCCAGCCAGAAGTCGCAGCCGATATCGTAGAAAACGGCGTGGTTTTAACTGGCGGAGGCGCGCTAATTAGAGGGCTAGATAAATATCTAAGCGAGGCTGTGAAACTGCCTGTATTCGTAGCAGATGAACCGCTTCTTTGCGTCGCAAACGGCACTGGCAAGGCCCTAGAAGAGATCAAATCGCTAAAACAAGCAGCAAATGACTAATGTAAAGTTTCTACTCATCGCTGTGGTATTGGTGGCTACTTCGCTTATTTTTGGATCGCAAATTCATGGTAAATTTATCGGTCTTAGCGGAGGAGCTATTGATACTTACAAAGATATTACGAGCTTTATAAAAAACAAAATTTCAAAACATATCGATCAAGCAAACACTATCGAAGCCCTGCGCGCCGAAAATGAGGAACTGAAAAAATCCGCCATGCTTCTTGGCACCTTTGCGGGGGAGTTAAATAAAATTTTGCTTGATAAAAACAGCTCCGCTTACGAACCGCGCGTCGAGCTTGTTAGGACGCTAAGTTACGCTAGCTTAAATGATTACAATAAATTTTGGATAAATTTTAAAAATTTCAATCCAGATAAAGTCTATGGTCTCATTAGCGAGGGCAAAACCGCAGGAATCGTCGTAAATCGCGACAACAAACCCCTAGCCATACTTCAAAAAGATGAAAAAAGCAATTTTTCTGTCTCAATCGGCGAGAGCCAAATTCCAGGCGTTGCAAACGGCGAGGGAAATGCTTTGGTGGTGAAATTTATCCCACAATGGCTAGACCCAAAAGTCGGCGATGAGGTTTATACGAGCGGAAAGGACGAGATATTTTTCGAGGGCGTGCCTGTGGGGCGGGTCAAATCAGTTCAGAGTGGTAAATTATACAAAAGCGCTGTCATAGAGCCATACGCAAATCCAAATATGCCAACGTTTTTGTATGTCGTTACAAAGGAAAGATAATGCCAAAAAGAGAAGATGTAAAGACGATATTGCTCATCGGAAGCGGTCCTATCGTCATCGGTCAAGCGTGTGAATTTGATTATAGTGGCACACAAGCTGCTAAAACTTTGAAAAATTTGGGCTATCGCGTAGTTTTGATAAATTCAAACCCAGCTACGATTATGACAGACCCTGATTTTGCAGATGCGACCTATGTCGAGCCAATCACAAAAGAGAGCATTTTGCGAATTATCAAAAAAGAGGGCGTCGATGCGATACTGCCTACTATGGGCGGTCAGGTTGCGCTAAATGTCGCAATGGAAGTCTATGAAAGTGGCGAGCTAGGCGATGTGAAATTTCTAGGTGCTAAACCAGAAGCGATTAAAAAGGGCGAAGACCGCGTGGCTTTTAAAGAAGCAATGATTAAAATCGGCATGGACTTGCCAAAGTCAAAATACGCCTACACTATGGAAGAAGCTCTCCGTGCAGCCGAAGAAATCGGCTTTCCGCTCATTATCCGCGCTAGTTATACACTAGGCGGGGCTGGTTCAGGTGTAGCGTATAATATCGACGAATTTAAAGAAATCGCACAAAACGGCATTGATATCAGCCCAATCCATGAAATTTTGATTGAAGAGAGTTTGCTTGGCTGGAAAGAGTATGAAATGGAGGTTATCAGGGACAATAAAGATAACTGCATTATCGTCTGCTCTATCGAAAACCTTGATCCTATGGGCGTGCATACGGGCGATAGCATTACGATTGCACCGGCTTTGACGCTCACAGATAAAGAATATCAGCGCATGCGTGATGCGAGTTTTGCGATTTTGCGTGAGATTGGCGTCGATACGGGCGGAAGTAATGTGCAATTTGCCATAAATCCGCGCACAGGTCGCATGATAGTAATCGAAATGAATCCGCGCGTCAGCCGTAGCTCAGCCCTAGCTAGCAAGGCCACAGGCTACCCGATAGCCAAAGTCGCTACCATGCTAGCTGTGGGATTTAGCCTAGATGAGATCAAAAACGATATTACTGGCACGCCTGCGAGTTTCGAGCCTGTGATTGATTATATCGTTACAAAAATCCCTCGCTTTGCCTTTGAGAAATTCCCGGGCGCGAACCCACACCTTGGCACTGCGATGAAGAGTATCGGCGAAGTAATGGCGATTGGGCGCACATTTAAAGAGAGTATCCAAAAGGCGCTTTGCTCAATGGAGAAAAGCTACTATGGCTTTATCGAGTTAAATTTAAGCAAAGATGATTTGATTTTTGGGCTTAGAAACGCAGGACAGGATAGAATTTTATATGTCGCGCAAGCTTACCGTGAGGGATTTAGCGTAGATGAGGTCTTTGAATTTAGCAAAATCGATCCGTGGTTTTTGCGCGAAATTCACGAAATTGTCGAATTTGAAGCCAAAATCGACATGGATATCCTAAATGCTCCAAATTTGCTTCGCAAAGCCAAAACCATGGGCTTTTCGGACAAAATGATTGCGCATTTGATCAACAAAGTCGATAATCTAGGCCTTACGCAAAATGATATTTTCTTTGCGCGCGCAAAACACGGCATAAATTTAGAGTATAACGAAGTCGATACCTGCGCAGGCGAATTTAAGGCTCTCACGCCGTATTTGTATTCTAGCACAAATATCACGCCAAACCTGCCAACTAGAACGCCGCAAAATGCTAAAAAAGTCCTAATCATCGGCGGTGGCCCAAACCGCATAGGTCAAGGCATAGAGTTTGATTATTGTTGTGTGCATGCAAGTTATGCGCTAAGGGATCTTGGCATAAAGAGCATTATGTATAACTGCAACCCAGAAACGGTTTCGACCGACTACGATACGAGCGATATTTTGTATTTCGAGCCGATTGATTTCGAGCATGTTCGCACCGTAATCGAGACAGAAAAGCCAGAGGGCGTAATCGTGCATTTTGGCGGACAAACTCCGCTTAAATTTGCCAAACGCCTAAACGCAATTGGAGCCAAGATTATCGGCACGAGTGCGCGCACGATTGATATCGCAGAAGACCGCAAGAAATTTAGCGAATTTATTACTAAAATCGGCGTAAAACAGCCTAAAAACGACACGGCCATAAGCGAAGCCGAAGCAATCGAAAAAGCCGCAATCATCGGCTATCCGGTCCTTGTGCGCCCTAGTTATGTGCTTGGCGGACGGGCTATGAGAAGAGTGCATAATGTCGATGAGCTAAAAGAGTATATGAGCGAGGCCGTGAGCGTGAGCTACCACTCACCGGTATTATTAGATAAATTTTTGCTTGATGCAACTGAGCTTGATGTCGATGCTATAAGTGATGGCAAAGATGTCTATATCGGCGCTATAATGGAGCATATCGAAGAGGCTGGAATCCACTCAGGAGACAGTGCAAGCATACTGCCTCCAATGAGCCTAAGCGATGAGATGATTGATAAAATCAACGAAACCACAAAACAAATCGCACTAAATTTGGGCGTCGTGGGGCTTATGAATATTCAGTTTGCGATTTTTGAGGACGAGCTTTATATGATCGAGGTCAATCCGAGAGCTAGTAGAACCGTGCCGTTTGTGAGCAAGGCAACTGGAATTTCAATGGCAAAGGTCGCCACTCGCGTAATGTGGCAAGGAAATTTGCGCGAGGCGCTTAAATTTTACGATAAATTTGGCGTTTTATGCGAGGAAAAGGGCATTTTAAAACCACGCGTGAGTGGCAGAGTATGTGTCAAAGAAAGCGTATTTCCGTTTAATAAACTCCCAGGCTGCGATATCGCGCTAGGACCAGAGATGAAAAGCACGGGCGAGGTTATGGGAATTAGCGAAAATTTCGCAAAAAGCTTTGCCAAAAGCCAAATTTCAGCCAGCAATGTCTTGCCAAGCAAGGGCGCTGTGTTTATGAGCCTGACTGATCGCGACAAAGAAAAAGGGGTAAGCCTAGCTAAGACTTTGGTTGAGACTGGATTTAGTCTGATTGCCACTGGCGGGACTTGCAAGGCGCTAAAAGAGGCAGGTTTGGAGTGCGAGTTCGTCTATAAAATTTCAGAAGGTCGCCCAAATATCGAAGATAAGCTAAAAAATGGCGAAATCGCCCTTGTCATCAACACCAGCGACACCAAATCAAGCTCGTCAGATACATTTAAAATTCGCCAAGCTGTGGTGAGATTTAAGTTGCCGTATTTTACAAATATCAAATCAGCCCTTGCTGCTACGATGTCGGTTTGCGCTGTGCAAGACGGAAGCGCGCTGGAAGTGAAAAGCTTGCAAGAGTATCTAAATGCAAGATAGAATTTCGTCTGAAAATGACGATGAATTGGGGCTAGGGGACAATCTCCTACTCCAAATTCAAAATTTAGCTAATGGCAATCAAGTTAGCAAAAACGATGTTAAAAAAATTTCAAGCCAAATTTTCCCATTTAATACCAAAATTTTCGTTTATTGGCAGTTTTACGGCTCATACGCCACCCAAACCCTAAAAGGCGACGCGAGCGTTGATATACACTTTGGCGATAACAAAATCGATTTTGAGGAATACACACAAAGTCTTTTGGATTTAGCCCAAAACGACGAACAAAGTCGCCAAGATTTTGTGGAAAATTTAAAAGCCACCAAAGCAAACGAAGCGATTAAACTCTCAGGTTCTACAAAAAATTTAGGCGATTATGAGAAATTTTCGTTTTCGTATTATTGCGGTAGTTGTTGCGGGCGCGGTTTAGTTCGCTGTAATAACTGCGGCGGGCGCGGAAATGTGGGCTGCTCATCTTGTGGCGGAAGTGGCAGAAGCAACTGCTTTGCTTGCGGTGGCACTGGAAGCGTGCTTTCATATAGGCAGGTGTATCAAAACGGCGAGTATGTCTCGCAAAGCTATTATGCGACCTGCTACTCGTGTGGCGGAAGCGGTTTGCAGACCTGTGGCTCGTGCTATGGCTCAGGAAGCCTTAGGTGTAATTCGTGTAGAGGTAGTGGGGAGGTAACCTGCCAAAAATGCAGTGGATACGGGATTTTCACAGATGTTAGAACCGTAAGCATAATGGCAAAATCAAGCGCAAATTTAAAAACTTCGTCCAAAAAATATGCTAACGAATTTGACGAATTTGCCCAAAGTGCTGGTATGGAGCTTTTAAGCGAGAAAATTCCTTTTGAATTGGTCGAATTTAATAATTATTCTAGCGATATCGAGCTTTGCGTTTATGAGGGAAATAGCCATTTTAGCGAACTGCAATATCAAATTCTAGACAAAACATATCTTGGCGTGGGGTTTGCAAATCCGCCTTATGCCTTTATCAAATCGAAATTTTTCGATGATTTATTTGCCGATGAAATCGAGTGTTTAGAAAAAATCGGACTTGACGGCAAGATAACCAAAAGAGAGGCTTATTCGTTTTTTAACAAATACGCCTCCCAGAGCGTTTTGGATAAATCAATGAAGCTAATCGCCTCTATTAGGCGCGATAAAAACGAAGAGTTAGGCTATGCGGTAAGGCAAAGTTGCGATGATTATATCAGCGATGAGAGCGCGCTTAGGCTAAGTGCGATGATGAAGGGGGTGCTAGATAGGATTTCGCCTGTGTATTCTGGGCTAATCTGGGGGCTTGGAGGGGCGATTTTTGCGATTTTTGCACTGATTTTAACGGAGCTAAATTTAGAAAGCTCATTTTCGCGCGCCCCATTTAGCGCAATTTTTCAAAGCGCGTTTGGAGTGTTTGTGTTAAGCCTTGTTTTAGGGCTAGTTTTTTACATGCTAAGCTCGCTTTCTACGCTACTTAAAAGGCGCAAAATCCCAAAAGAATACCGCCAAAAAATGCGAAATAAAGATCCGTTTAAAAAAATGGTGATTTGCGGAGTTTTCGCTTGGATTGTGGGTGGAATTTATGGCTATTTTGCGTCGCAAAATCCCGCTTTGCGCCTTGAAAATAGGGTAGAAAATTTTGTTTTAGAGCAGATTGAAATCAGTGAAAAATTTATAAAAGATTATGAAATTTGCGAGAAATTTAAAACTCTAAACTGCACTAATGAAATTTTGCCTGCCAAAAACAGCGAAATTTCGCCAAGCTACGAGCAAAAGGTCATATTCATACAACAAACCCTGCGCCAAAACGGCTACAATGTCGCAATAGACGGCAAATTTGGCAAAAAAACAATAAACGCTTGCACCAAATTTTTAGGCAAAAGCTTTAATTCGATTGATGAAATTTATGATGAAATGCTAAGACGAAATGAAGGCAAATAGTCAAATTTTTGGCATTTTCATAACCTTTCTTGGTGGGGTTTTGTGGGGATTTAGCGGGGTTTGCGGTCAGTATCTCTTCGAAATAAAGGGCGTGAGCGCAAATTGGCTTGTTCCGTATCGACTTTTTTGCGCTGGGGGAGTTTTGGTGATTTATTGCGCTTTTTCGTTGCGAGATAGGCGAGTTTTTGCGCCGATTTTGGACGCGAATTTGAGGGCGCAATTTTTGGCTTTTTCGATTTTGGGCTTAATGCTGACGCAATATTTTTACTTTTATTCTATCGAGCTTTCAAACGCCGCTGTTGCCACTGTGATCCAATACACCGCGCCCGCGATGATTTTGGCGATTGTGTGTATCACAGAGGCGCGACTACCTAAAATCAATGAGTTTATTTCGCTGATTTTGGCGATTTTAGGCGTTGTGATTTTAGCCACACACGGTGATTTGGGCTCGCTTGTAATCAGCCAAAAAGCGCTTATTTTTTGTCTGCTTAGCGCGGCTTGCGTTTGCGTGTATAATCTCGCGCCCAAAAAACTAAACCAAAAATACCCCGTCGTGCTAAATTTAGGCTGGGGCATGGTGCTTGGCGGAGTGGTTTTAGACGGGATTTTGGGCGTGTGGAATTTAGCTGGCGTTAGCGATTTAAGCGGTGTTTTGGCGTTTTTGGGCGTGGTGTTTTTCGGCACGGTTTTGGCATTTAGCTTTTATATGGTTGGGGTGAAATTAATCGGCGCGCCAAAAGCAAGCCTAATCGCCGCGATTGAGCCAGTTAGCGCAGCTGTGTTTGCGCATTTTTGGCTAGGGACAAAATTTGTGTTTTTGGATTTCGTAGGATTTGTGCTGATACTTTCGTGTATATTTTTATTAGCGAAAAAAGGCTAAATTTAGCCAAATTTGATAATTTGAAAGCTTTAAAAATTAAAATTTGAAAATCAAAAATACACCCTAAGGTGTCTTAAAATTATTGAAGCTCTTGGGTGATTTGGGCCAACCAAGCTTTTATGCGACCTTCTGTTAGGGCGCTTTGGTTGTCGTTATCGAGGGCAAGGCCTACGAATTTGCCGTCTTTTATGGCTTTGCTTGCGCTAAATTCATAACCCTCGGTCGGCACCGCGCCTATGATTTTTGCGCCGGCGGTTTTAAATCTGGCATACAATTCCGCCATTGCGTTGCAGTATGCGCCAGAATAGCTCGAACTATCGCCCATGCCAAAAATCGCTACCGTTTTGCCAGCTATATTAATCGCGAGCGAATCAAAATCAAAGCTCGCCCAATCGTCTTGGAGTTCGCCATCGTTCCAAGTAGAGCTTCCTACGATGAGCGCGGTGTAGTTTGCGAGGTCCGCTGGCGTGATATCTGCTACATTTTTGATTTCATTTACAATGCCTAAATTTTCGCTTATGAGTTTTGCGGCTGCTTCTGTGTTTCCCATCGAGCTACCGTAGATAATGCCTATCATTTAAAATCCTTTATAAGCTAAATTTCGAGGGTCTATATTACTAATTTTGCTATGAATTTATACTTAAATTTGATGATTAATTCGCATACAAATCATGCAAAAATGTGAAATTTGGATTTCATATAAAGTGCGATGAAATCGCGGTTTGGTTAAATTTAGCAAATTTTAAAAGGGCTAAATTTGGGAATTTGTAAAAAGCTAAATTTCACCCAAAATTTCAGCGAGAAATTTGGGCGAAATTTTAGATTAATCGTTTTTGTCTTTGTCGCAACAAAAGCTGTTTTTTAGCCCGAAAATCTTGCAATACTCGCAAAATACACAGCTCACGCTTCGTTTTGCGCACACAAGCGGGATATTGCGCTTTTTGACTTCGCTTTTGATTTTTTTCATCGTGTTGTGGTTTAAAAAGCTAGTTAGCATTACCACGCAGTCGGTGTTTTGTGGGATTGGTTTGCGATTGACGCGGTTTTCGTTGCGTGCGTCCCAATGCTCGATATGCGTCGCGCCAAGATTGTGCAAAACAGCCTTTATCGGAGTGATTTCATCCGCGCCTATTACTAAAACACTCATTTTATCCCCTTTTGTTTTGATATTGGTTATTATAACATAAAAAATTTAAAACTTTCTGATAATGAATATAAAAATCTCAGAATTTTATAAATTTAAAAAGGCTAAATTTAGGGAATTTCGAAAGAATAAAGAAAAAAGGTTGCGGTAAATTTACCGCAACCTGCGAGATTAAATCTCGTCTGAATAATCAGAATTTGCTAAGCGTTTTAGCTGTCTGTATCGTTTTTGAGAGTCTTGTTTGTTTTTAGCATAAAGCTCGTCAGCGTGCTCTGGGTTGTTTTTCCTTAGAGCGTTGTAGCGAACTTCGTTCATCAAAAAGCTCTCGTATAGATCCCAATCAGGCTCTTTTGAGCTGATTTTTAGTGGGTTTTGACCAGCGTCTGCTAAGCGTGGATCGAAGGTATAAGTTGGCCAGTAACCGCATTTTGTCGCAAGCTCAGCTTGTGCGCCAGAGTGGTTTAAACCGCCTTTGATACCATGAGCGATACAAGGGCAGTAGCAGATGATGAGTGATGGGCCATCATAAGCCTCTGCTTCCAAAATCGCTTTTATTGTAGCAGCTTGGCTAGCGTTTGAGTTGATTTGAGCTACGAAAATATTTCCGTAAGTCATAGCGATTTGTCCCAAATCTTTCTTTTGAACTGGTTTTCCGCCAGCTGTGAATTGAGCGATAGAACCGCGGCGGCTAGCTTTTGAGCTTTGGCCACCTGTGTTTGAATAAACCTCAGTGTTTAGAACCAAAACATTTACATTTTCGCCACTAGCTAAAACATGATCAAGTCCGCCGTATCCGATATCATAACCCCAGCCGTCGCCACCGATAATCCATTGTGATTTTTTGCTTAGGTAAGATTTTCTCTCTAAAATTTCGCTAACGCCCTTAACGCCTTTGTTTTGCTCTAAGATTGGGATTAGTTTGTCTGCAACTTCGCGAGATTTTACAGTGTCGTTGCGATTTTCGATCCAGTCATTATATAGAGCTTTTAGCGCGTTTGGAGCTTCTTCCATTGTATTTAGCATAACATCTTCGATTTTATGGCGAATTGTCTCTGTTGCTACCTTCATACCAAGGCCGAATTCTGCGTTGTCCTCGAATAGTGAGTTTGCCCATGCGACACCGCGTCCGTTTGCGTCTTTGCGGTATGGAGTCGAAGGAGCAGAACCGCCATAAATCGAGCTACATCCTGTCGCATTTGCTACAATCATGTGATCGCCAAATAATCTTGTGATAAGTGTGATATATGGGGTCTCGCCGCAACCTGGGCATGCGCCGTGGAATTCGAAATATGGTCTAGCAAAGCCGACATTTTTGACATTGTTTTTCGGTGCCAAATCATCTTTGTAGCGAACATTTTCAAATAAATAATCAGCGCTTGTTTGCTCGCCTTTATCCATTTCTTCGCCAAGCGGAACCATAACCAAAGATTTCTCTTTGCTTGGGCAGTTTTCAGCACAAAGCGCACAACCGGTGCAATCTAGCGGGCTTACTTGAATTTTATATTTCATACCTGCAAAATCTTTACCTTTTGCGTCAAGTAGGTGCTCTTTTGTGTATTGTGGAGCGTTTGCTACATCGTTTTCATCTAGCAAGAACGGTCTGATTACAGCGTGTGGGCAAACAAACGCGCATTGGTTACATTGGATACAATTTGCCTCGATCCATTTTGGCACAAGCACGCCTACACCGCGTTTTTCGTATTTTGTAGTGCCTGCTTCAAATGAGCCGTCTTCGTGTCCGATAAATGCTGATACTGGCAAATCATTACCGCGCGCCGCATTTACAGGTTTTACGATTTTTTCGACGAATTCTGTGCCTTTGTATCCTACGCTATCAGATTTTACTTCGTCTTTCAAATTTGCCCATGCAGGATCGACTGGGACTTGGACTAAGCCGTCAGCGCCCTTATCAATCGCATCGTAGTTCATTTGCACGATTGCGTCGCCTTTTTTAGCGTATGATTTGTATGCAAATTCCTTCATATATTTTTGAGCTTCTTCAAACGGAATAATTTTTGCTAGTTTGAAAAATGCTGATTGCATAATGGTATTTGTGCGGTTGCCTAGTCCGATTTCGTGGGCTAGTTTAGTAGCGTTTAAAATGTAGAATTTAACATTTTTTTGCGCTAGGATTCTTTTTACTTTGTTTGGTATTTTTTTGATAGTTTCCTCTGCGTCCCAGATTGAATTTAAAAGGAAAGTTCCGCCGTTTTTAATACCGTCGATTACATCGTAAATTTCAAGATACGCTGCTACTGAACAGGCTACAAAATTTGGATTTGAAACTAGGTAAGTTGAGCGAATTGGTTTTTTGCTAAATCTTAAATGGCTTCTTGTATAACCGCCTGATTTTTTGCTGTCATAAGCAAAATAAGCTTGTGCATAAAAATCAGTGTGATCGCCGATAATTTTGATTGAGTTTTTGTTCGCACCGACTGTGCCGTCTGCGCCAAGTCCGTAGAAAAGACACTCGATCTCATCTGCTTCGCCAAGAGAAATTTTCTCGCCGACTTTTAGTGATAGGAAGGTGACATCGTCTTCGATACCCACAGTGAAGCCATTTTTTGGTTGGTCTGATTTTAGGTTGTCAAATACAGCGATCATTTGAGCTGGATCGACATCTTTTGAGCTTAGGCCATAGCGTCCGCCGATGATTAGTGGAGCTTTTTCTTTGCCATAAAATGCTGATTTGATATCTAGGTATAGTGGCTCGCCGATACTTCCTGGCTCTTTTGTTCTATCTAAAACACAAATTCTCTCTACTGATTCTGGTAGGACAGCAAATAGGTGTTTTACGCTAAATGGTCTGTAAAGATGAACTTTGATAACGCCAACTTTTTCGCCTTTTGAATTTAGATAATCAACTACCTCTTCAAGAGTTTGATTAACTGAACCCATTGCGACTACAACGCTTGTAGCGTCTTTTGCGCCATAGTAAGTGAAAGGTTTATACTCTCTGCCTGTGATTTTTGAAATTTTTTCCATATAATCAGCTACGATATCTGGCAAAGCGTCGTAGAATTTGTTTGTTAGCTCTCTTGTTTGGAAGTAAATGTCATCGTTTTGAGCTGTTCCGCGAGTTTTTGGGTGCTCTGGGTTTAGTGCATTATCACGGAAAGCCTTAACTGCGTCATAATCGAGCAATTTGTCAAATTCAGCGTAATCCATAACCTCGACTTTTTGAATTTCGTGGCTTGTGCGGAAGCCGTCGAAGAAGTGTAGGAAAGGAACGCGACCTTTAATCGCTGCTAGGTGAGCGATACCGCCTAGATCCATTACTTCTTGCACGCTGTCGCTTGCTAGCATAGCAAAGCCTGTTTGGCGACATGCATAGACATCTTGGTGATCACCAAAGATAGAAAGAGCTTGCGCTGCAAGGGCTCTGGCTGCTACATGGATAACGCCTGGTAGCATTTGACCAGCGATTTTATACATATTTGGAATTTTAAGTAGTAAGCCTTGTGAAGCTGTGTAAGTTGTAGTAAGCGCACCAGCTTGTAGTGAGCCATGCACTGTTCCAGCGGCACCTGCCTCGCTTTGCATTTCTACGACTTTAACTGGCATACCAAAAAGGTTTTTCATGCCTTTTGCAGCCCACATATCTGTATAATCAGCCATTGGTGAGCTAGGTGTGATAGGGTAAATTCCTGCAACCTCGGTAAAAGCGTAAGAAACATAAGCCGCGGCTTCGTTTCCGTCCATAGTTTTCATAACTTTTCCCATATTTTCTCCTTACTGTTCGGGATTGTGTAAAACCTGAGAATTCTAGCTAAAAGTTGCTTAATTTGTTGTAAGTAATTAAAATAAAAATAGAATTTTACGGATACAAATTCAACTGAATTTAAGTAAAAGGAGTAAAATTTACTCCTCTTTTTTGCGCTCCCAAACGCGCTTTTTACCGAAGGTTACGACATTATCGGTTAGCTTCATCCAATCAAGCCTAATGGCAAAAAGCTCAGGGTTCATCGCCTTGGCAACGGCAAATCTTTTGAAGTAAATTTTAGCTTCGTTTTCATCTGCGCTACGAATTTTACCCTTAAACTGAATTCCTTTAATCCTAGAAATGATTTTGGTATCCAAAGCAATCGTGCCAGAGACGAAACGATTGGTAAAAAGTGCCTTGATATGCGTAGAATCTTCATGCCCTGAGAAAATCAAGGTTTTGTTATCTTTATCGTAAGCGTAAAATGCGTTTGAGCAATACGGCAGATTTTCGACTAGCACGGCGATTGACATAAGCTTCATTTTGCTTAAAAATAGGTCAAATTTATCCATAAATCCCCCTGTAAAATTTAAAATTTCAAAAATTTGGGTAATTATACCTACATTTTCTTTTATGCGCTATAATTTCGCGCTAAATTTAGGAGAAGTTATGGAAAATTATAAAAAAATAAAAGAGATGTTTTTAATGCAACAACGCCTAAACGACGAAACTAACGGCGTGGGCTGGGAGGACGGATACACCAAAAACGGCAAATTAATCAACTGGAAGCGTTGCATTTATATGGAGTGCGCTGAGCTGATCGACAGCTTTGCATGGAAACACTGGAAAAACATCGCCGCAGCCCCTGATATAGATAATATCGTCATTGAAATCGTGGATATTTGGCACTTTGTGATGAGCTATGTTTTGGAACAAAACAAAAATTTAAAAAGCATTGATGAGATTGCTAGCGAAGTAATCAGCGTAAGCGCGTTTAGAGAATTTAGCGCGCACCGCGCGAATATCGAGGATTACTCGATTTATGAAATCGTAAATGATATCGAGCTTTTGATTCATGAGACGAGTGGATTTAATTTTAGCGTGGGTTCGCTTTTGCAGGATTATTTCAGAGTGGCGATCAAGTGCGGGGTAAATTTGGAGGTGCTTTTCGCCAAATATATCGGCAAAAATGTGCTAAATAAATTCCGCCAAGACAACGGCTACAAAGAGGGCAGCTACCGCAAAATTTGGAACGGCAAAGAGGATAATGTCGTTTTGGTAGAAATTTTAAATAGTGGCGTTTTGGAAGTGGGCGAAATTTACGCAAATTTAGAAAAAGCCTATAAAAACAGCGAAATTTAAAGAAATTTAATGGGTAAAATTTTTCGCCTTTCAATCAAAGATTTTTTTACAAAAAAATTCATCACCCTTTCGCTTTTGCCGTTTTTTTGCGCACTTTTGGCGCTTGGGTATTTTATGTATTTTGGCGGAAGCGAGATTTTTGCTCTGCTCGAAGAGGGGGCAAAAAGCGGTGATTTTAGCTTTTTGGACGAGGCGAGATTTCCGCTGATTGCAAAACTTTTAGCGTTTGGCGCCACAAAATGGATAATCGGCGTGATTTTTTATACCTTTGGGACATTTTTGGTGCTTATGCTAAGCGTGTTTTGCGCGCTTTTTATCGCTGGATTTCTCACGCCGATTGTCACAAAAGAGATAAATTTAAGACACTATCATTTAGAGCGCGCCGATGAGCCAAATTTGGGGCGAGTGCTAACCCTAATGGCGATTGAAATTTTAAAATTTATTGGAATTTTACTGCTTTGCTTGCTACTTTTAGCAGTTCCCTTAATAAATCTTTTTGTGATAAATATACCATTTTTTTATATTTATTATAAACTCATTTTAATCGATGTCGCTTCAAATACACTAGATAAAAAAAGCTTTGAGAAATGCTATAAAAAGGGCGGTGGGTATAAATTTATGCTTAGCGTGTTTTTGTTTTATTTAGCGTGTTTGATTCCGCTTGTGGGTCTGTTTTTCCAGCTGTTTTTTATCATATACTTATCGCATATAATATTTTTATCGCAACTAAAATTTAAAAAAATTAATGCAAATCAATGAAATTTATGCCGAATTTGTATAAAATAGCGGTTTAGTTTATTTCAAAGGATTTCTCATGAAAACTGGCAATGTCTATATCTGCAATATCTGCTCACTCAAAAGTAGCGATGACGAAAACGCTGTATTCATCAAAGCCCACAAAAACGGCGAAACCGTGCATATTTGCACCGCTTGTATGCCAAATGTAATACATGGCTCTGGTATGATTGTAAAAAGCAATGCTGAGCTAGAATCTGAATTTTTCGAAGAGTTTAAAAAACACACAAAATAAAAATTTGGCAAATTTTAAAATTTGCCAAATTTAGCCTAAAATCCCTTTAATTTTTTTAGCTCTGGATCGATTACGAGTTTGTTGCCCTCGCTATCGACGGCTACATAGGTTACTTCTGCGCTTGTTACATGCTGGCAAATGCGAGAGCGCGACTCTTTGCAATACCTCTCGGCTGTGACATTTACCAAAACCGTAATCGAAGTGTTGCCGATTTTGGTCACGGTTGCGTGGCAAGTGACTAAATCTCCCACGAAAACAGGCTGTTTGAAAATCACCTCTTTCATCGATATCGTGACCACTCGCTCAGGCGCGAACTCCCTTGCTGCGACCGTTCCGGCCAAATCAATCTGCGATAAAATCCACCCGCCAAAGATATTTCCGGCTGGGTTAGTGTCTGTTGGCATAGCGATGATTTTTATAACTGCTTCGCCCATGTGTTCCATATTTTCTCCTTATTTGTAAATTTAGGCTTGGCATTGTAGCAAAGCCAGATTAAATAAAAAGTTACTAAAACTCTCTTAAAAAAAATTTTGCTAAAATTAGCCAAAATTTTAAAGGGAAAAATATGAATAATTTCGATCGATTAAATGAATTGGTGAGCGAAACGAAGGCAAATTTAAACGCACTTTATGCAAACTCAGATAACGAAATCATAAAACAAGGTCTGCAAATTTGCGAATTTAGCGACACGCAAAGCGCGAAAATCGCGATTTTAAGGCGCATTGTGGATTTAAAAGAAGAAGCGATGATGCAAGAATTTCGCAAGCTAGGCTATGACGCAAACAAACAAAGCTTGCTACGCGAAAAAATGTATGATTATGTCAGGCAAATACACTCTGACATGCACGCCGCGCTTATCGCAAAAATCGAAGAGGAAAAAATTTTAAACCCATTTTATTTAGAACTTATCAAAAGCGTGCATAAAATCGGGCTTGTAATCAATCAAATGCAAAAAAGCTGGCAAAAACTCATTATCGACACAAATAACAAACGCTTAGAGATGAATTTCGCCAGTATCGCGGACGCCAAAGAGTATCTTTTTGAAAACGAGCTTTTACAGCGCACGCCACACGATGAAATTTGCGATCGTTGCTATGGCGCGATTATCCAAGATAGCGAGGGCAAATTTGTCATGGCACCCTATGCCGTGGCGTTTGAAGAGGATAGCAAGGAGCTAATCGGCACATTTAATAAAGCGATTTTAGAACTCGAAGATCTAGCTAGCAACGCCGAGGAGCGGGCATATATCTACTACCTAGCCAAGCTTCGCACAGCCTTTGCCGAGCGCAACAATGTCTTTGTAATCGGCGCGTGGCGGGACGCTGAAATGGCGTGGATGGAGACCAAATCCCCGATACAAATCGGTCACCCGCTTGAATACTACGAGGATAACTACACACACGCAGTCGCGCTAGAATGGGACATCAGACTATCTCAGCCAACTAGGTTTGACGCGGATAAATTTAAGGCCGAAATAAGTGCTAGTTTTGATAAAATTTACAAACAAATCGGCGCAAATAGCCCTGTAATGCGCTCACTCGTGCTTTCAAATATTGATAAAACCCAGCTTTATATCTCCACGCCGATGATTTATTACGGCGCAGATTTAAACGGGCTATTTTCGGCGCAGGTCGTGCCAAATGACGAATTCGTCAGCACAAACTGCGGAAAGAAAATTTTCGCATTTGTAAATTTTGTCTATGAAAGCGCCAAAGCTAAGCCTTTTATGAAAATTTCATCGCAAATTTTCGATTTGGATTATCTAAATTTTGGGCGTGAAATTTTATTCAAACAGCCTGAAATTTGGCGTATGGTTTATGAAATCTCCACAATCGGCCACGAGTTTGGTCATATATTTTTCATCGACGAGGACACGGAGTCGCTGATGAATAAATCAGGCGCTTTCAAGCTCGTCGAAGAATACAAGGCCACCACAGGCGGATTAATCAACTTCTTTTTCAACGAAAAATCAGAAATGCGCCTGCCGGTCCTTGACGAGCTAATCCGCCGCAGCGTGGGGCTCATCGCGTGGCAAAGGGTAAATGATGTGAGGCCGTATTATTGCGAGGGGCTAATTCATCTGACGCTACTATTCCGCGCTGGCGTGCTGAAATTTGACAGCGCGAAGCTCGCGGTCGATTTCAGCGAGGCGGGGTATGAGAGATTTAAGGAAATTTGCCTGAAAAATTACGAAATTTTAGCGAGCACTTATTACAAAAAGCTCGATGCTTACGACTTTTTGGACGGATTTGTCGAAAATACTAGCGGCGTGTATCTGCCAAAAGACGCGGTGTGTAGGGAGTTTGTGGAGTATTACTACGCGCTTTATGAAAAAATCGGCAACGAAATCGACGAGAGTGGCGAACGCGAAAAATGGGCAAATTAGGGTCAAATTTAGCCTTTTTGGGGTTTTAAACACTGCGCCTGAGATTTTGAATTCGAAATTTTGCTTGCCATTGTTATTGCGAGCGAGCTTTGCTCGCGTGGTAATCTAGCAACGCCGTTAGGCGTTCAGTAAAATAAAACCAGCAAAATTTAGAAAAACGCAGTTTTTCTAAATTTTGCCACTTCTAAGGTTTTACAGGGGTGGGGGTTGGTAAGGGGGAGGGGAGCGTCTCCTAAAAAGCGCACCCTCCCCCTTACGGAGAATTTCATGGCGCAGGTTAAATTCAATAATAATTCAATGCTAAATTTAGGTTGAATTTTGCTTTAAATTTTTCTGGATTGCTTCGGCGTTATCACGCCTCGCAATGACAAATTAAACAAATTTCGACTATTCCAACCCATAAAAAAACCCGAGATTGCTCTCGGGTTTGGGTAAAATTCAGAGTTAAATTCAAGGGTTAAATTTAGCGTTTGAAATTTTAAATTTTTAGGGGTTGTGGCAGGTTTCCCTGCCACGAAGCAATCAAATCTAACTAAAACGCAATGCTAAGTGCCATTTGTGCGCTTACGCCTTCTTGTTTGCCAGCGTATCCTTTTACGCCAGCGTCGAATTTAAGCGTTTCGGTTTTGTATTGATAGCCAATCTCGCCAATTCCTGTTAGGCCTTTTAGATCTGGGCTTAGCATCTCGCCTGTGCTACCATTTGGCACGATAAATCGTCCGCCTGCTTCTGAGCTAAACTCATATTCGCCGGCAAGACCAACGAAGAATTTATTATGCTCATCTATTTTGAAGTTATCTTGCAAGCCGGCTCTAATCTTGTGTGATTGTAGGGCGTCGAAATGAGTATCCACGCCATCTATTTTGATATCGGCTGCGTCGATATGAGTGTAGAAATATCTAGCGTAAAAATCCAAGTCATTGCTATCGCTTAGCGGGACGATTTTGCCGCCGCCTACATGCACGGCGTAGTATGTAGAGTCTATGTCCCAATCATAGTATTTGCTAACGCCGTTGAAATTTAGAGTGCCGTCGAAATTCGTAGTTAGCTGACCTACTCTAAATGAGCCCTCATAGTATGAGCCACTCGCATTTTCTTGTTTGCCAAATGCGCCCACACCAGCGTAGTATGCGTCTCCACTGCCCTTGGTGCCGTCATCTAGGTAAGCATCATAATCTACATTGCCGTATTCGATGAAAATACCCATTGTAAATTCGCCCTTGCTATTTGGTGCTTTGCCTGCAAGACCAGCGTTTGCGTTAAAGCCCAAACTATCTACATGAGAGCCTGTGTTGTAGCGTTTGTCGTAACCCTCAAAGATAACATAAGGGAAAAGCTCGGTGTATCCATCAGGCGTAATGCGCTCTAAGTGGTTTGAGATGAGATACGAACCCTCCCAAACAGCCGCCATACCAGCAATCCTTGCTTCGTTGAAAATTTTGGTTTGGTCATTGGCGATAACAGTCTTCGCAGACGCTAGATCCACACTATCTTTCAAGTCGTATTTCACGGTTGCGCCAATTTGAATATTTGTGCTTAGCGGTTTATTGCCAGCGATATTACTTCCGTTGGCTGTTTTTAGTAAATGAACTCTACCGCCATTGTTTTGCAAATTGCTCAAATTATCGACAAACACATTGATATTTGATTTAGTTAGATCTGTGCCTGCTCCGCCAGTTAGCGTAATGGCGGTTTGTCCCGGACTTGGGTTGCTAGGCAAATAAAAGTTAATGGTTTCAAAATTTTTGATATCTTTTACCTTAATCTGATCCATTTTTATTGGATTATCTTTATCTTTGCCTACATTTAGGGTGTTTTCGCCTGTTCCGCCGTCAAATGTAACTGTGCCTAAATCCAAATTTCCATTTGGTATAATCGAAATCGTATTTCCGTCCTTTCTTTGACCAAATTTAGTGAAAAAATCATCTCCACCGATTGTATCTTTTATCCCTTCTGTTATATCGTGATTACCTGCGATATATAGAGATTTTTTATCAGTGCTTACAAACATACCGCGAATATTTCTTGTAAAAGTAGAAGCATTGTCGATAATATAATCTTGATTTGTTTGATACGCATCGATTACTATACCTTCTGAGTTATCCCAGTCGTGTTTTACGGTTGTGCCACTAGCGCCTATATTTGTATTGTAGTTCGCCATTTTAGTATAGTCGGCTAGTTCGCTTGTGGTGCTATCGATTAGATAAAATTTTGTCTCTTTTTTTGTCAAATCTAAATCGCCTGGTTCCCCCCAAGAATAATCCCGTCCTGTATTATATGTAAAACCATTTGTAGTCTCTGTTTTCTCATTGTTTTTATCTATCGTATTTACAACTTTTATTGTTGTTGTATTTTGGGCGGTATATTTATCGTAAGTAACCCCACTTAACGCTTGCGTTGCGCCATTACCACGCTCATCGCTTATCGTGTTGCCGCTACTTAAAAATTTTACGCTAACGCCGTCTAAGCTACTAGAATTTGTTCCTGTTAGAGTAAGCACGGCTTTGCTTTTATCACCTTCTTGTAAAACATTAAAATTTAAACTATCAAAGCCAGTTATTTCTCCTGCTTTTCGTGTGCCCCAAGTGCTAGTGTCATTGCCTAGGATTAGTGTATTTTCTGTTTTTTCTTTGTTTCCACCTACGACAGCTCCTGCGACATTTCCGTTTAGGAAATACACGGCGTTGCCTGTCGTGGTTCCCAAAGATGTATCAAATATATATCCGCCATATACATTTTCTGTAACTTTTCCATTGCCTGATAAATCTAAAATGACTAAATTTTTATTTGCGCCTTTTGATATATTAGTTACTCTATTGTCTGCCTTCACGCCTGCTGCACCACCATAGATATTTGCAATTTTACTCTCGCCCACTGCGACAGCTATATTGCCATCTGCACCACCTGATTTTGGTCTCCAAGTCGCGCCACCGTAAATATTGGTTTGTACGATATTATCATCTACATCTTTATTAAAATCGCTTATATATGCGCGGTTGTTATTTGCTTCGCCTTGCCTTGCAGCGCCACCGAAAAGTTTTCTGGTAGTGCTGTTTTCATTACTATCATAATAAGCATGAGAATCTTCAAAAATTATTTGATTATATTGCACATTGGCTTGTTGTTCTCCTTCATCTGTCTGCGAAAAAGCACCAGTTATTTCAAAGTTGTTACCTTGCCCATAAATAGTGCTGCCTTTGACATGTAGAGTGTTATAATCCGCGAACGAAGCTATTCCGTATGTGATAGCACCACGAAGATTACCACTATTAATAGTTACGGTGCTTTTATTAACTACGGTTGTATTGTAATTAGTGGTAGTATTTTTTCCTGTCGTTCCTTCTTTGCCTGCTCTACCAGCCCAAGCACTACCTGTATATGTCGCATTATCAAAAAAAACAGAATTGTTATTTGCCTTTACATCGTTGATTGTTGTGCCAAGACGAGCTGCTTCTATACCTTTGGTAACATCGATATTGCCAGTAATTTTAATTTTATTATTTAATACATTTTTACTATTGGAATAACCACCAAAAACAGCATTTTTAAATGGTATACTTCCAGTCCCAGCAGTGTTACTAATGGTAATATTCGAATTTTCTGTCTCGCCATCGCCTAAATGGCGACCACTTTCTGTTTCTATTTTGTTCGCTCCTGTAATATAAGAAGCTGCGTTTAAGGCGCTCACACCACCTACGGCAAACAAAATTGTAGCTAAGACGATACTTCCTCTGCTTTTGTTTAATGTTTTCATCTCAAACTCCTTTGAAATTTTATAAATAGCTGAAATTATAACTAAAATTACAGAAAAAAGCGGTAAAATTTAAAGAATTTATGGGAATTTTTGCATTTTTTTAAAAATTTGACAAATTAGGCGTTTTTGGGCGCGGATTAAGCGCAAAATTCTCGCAATGACAAATTAAACAAATCGCTCGCTATTGCCATTGCAAGGAAGCGAAGCACTGACAAAACAAAATCAAATTTTCTGATTTAAATCCACGCTTTCGATTGCTAAATTTCGAAATTTAGCCAAATTTTCCACTTCGCGCGCAGTATCTTCGGTGCAAGGCAAAACTATATGAAATCCACGCTCAAAGCCCAAAAAATAGTTTTCGCCACTCCTAGCTATGCGGTTTAAATCGCTAGTAGCGAACTTCTCGCTAGCACTGGCTTCGCCGTTTGAAAAGCTAATCTCACTCTCGCTCCACAAAAAATTCATCACCACGCTCGAAGGCTCGATATTTTCGGCGTTTGCGATATGTTTGCGAAGCATTTTGCGATAAAATTTAGGGAAAAACACCAGCCACAGCGCGCCCATGATTAGCGAAGCGACGCTTGCAATCGGGGCTGTTTTGAAAAGTCCGTCGATGATGATACCAAAAATCAAAAACTCAAAAGCGATCGCATAGGTGCTGACGATTTTTTGTTTTTTTGCTTTTTTGCTGTGAAGTAGCATAAATTTGTTAAGTGCGACGACATCGCGCTCGGTGATAGTTACTTGCATAATTTTCCTTGATAAAATTTGGCGCATTTTATCAAATTCGGCTTAAATTTTCTATGTTAAATTTAAAAGGCTAAAATTCGCGCAAATTTAAGGAAAAATTATGAAAAATTTACTCAAAATCAGCGGATTTTTGCCCTTTATGATAATAATGTTTATCAACGCTAGCGTAGATCTCGCGCACAAAATCACTATCCAAAATGTCCTAGTCAAGAGCTTTTCGGGCGACACGCTCATTGCCCTGACCGCGCTTGTAAATATGCTAATCTTGCTTCCATATATTTTTTTATTTAGCACTTCTGGCTTTTTAAACGACAAATTCTCGCGCACGAAAATCACTCGCGCTTGCGCCCTGCTTGGCGTGGCTTTGTGCGCGCTAATCACGCTTGGATACATTTGCGGGTGGTTTTATTTCGCATTTTTTATGACGATTCTTTTAGCTGCGCAAAGCGCGATATACTCGCCCGCGAAATATGGATTAATCAAAAAAATCGTCGGAGCGAAAAATTTAGGTGCGGCAAACGGCGCAGTGCAGGCTCTAACCATAATCGCGATTTTGCTCTCTTCTCTTGTGTTTTCTGTGATTTTCGAAAGCTTCGCAAAGCAAGGCGCAGGTGCTGGCGAGCTTTTGCGCTCGGTGTGGTTTATAGGGCTTTTGCTAGTGGCTGGCTCTATGGTGGAGGCGTATTTTGCCTATAAAATTCCATATTTTGACGCTGCCGAACCTGAGGCAAAATTTGAATTTGCCAAATTCGCAAAATTTGAGTATCTAAGGCAGAATTTAAAATTCGTAACCTCGGATAAAAATATCTTGCTCTGCACGCTTGGACTTTCGATGTTTTGGGCTGTTTCACAGCTAGTAATCGCGACATTTCCGGCGCATTTCAAGGCTATTAGCGGAAATGATAATGTGATGATTATCCAAGTCATTTTAGCACTAAGCGCAATCGGAATCGCGCTGGGAGCGGTGTTTGCGGGAAGCTACTGCAAAAAACATATCGAGCTAGGAATCGTGCCATTTGGCGCGTTTGGGCTAGGACTTGCGCTGATGATTTTGGCAAACGCAAATTCGGCTTTTACGCTATCTTTGGCGTCGCTATTTTTCGGATTTAGCGGCGGAATTTTCATCGTGCCACTTAATGCGAATATTCAGTTTTTTACCCGCGATGAGCGCATGGGGCGCGTGCTAGCGGGGTCAAATTTTATCCAAAATATCTTTATGGTGCTGTTTTTGATAATCGCGATAATTCTAGTAAATTTTGCTGTGTATAGTGGCGAAATCTTTGTAATGTGCGCGCTGTGCGTGCTAATTTGCGGAATTTTTAGCGCGCGATACCTGCCGCACCTTTTCATGCGAATTTTGCTTTTGCCGTTTTTGAAATTTGGATATAAAGTCCGCGTCGATGGGCTAGAAAATATCCCGCAAAGTGGCGGAGTTTTGCTACTTGGAAATCACATTAGCTGGATTGATTGGGCAGTCGTGCAGCTTGCCTGCCCGCGTGCTGTGCGCTTTGTAATGCATAGAAGCTATTATGAGCTGTGGTATTTGAAGTGGTTTTTGAAAATTTTTGGCGTAATTCCAATCGGCGCAGGGGTCAGCAAAAGTGCGCTTGGCGCGATAAAAGAAGCCCTAAACGCTGGCGAAGTGGTGGGGCTTTTCCCAGAAGGGCACATTAGCTACAACGGCAGAATTGATGAGTTTCAAGCTGGATTTGAGCACGCCGCAAAGGGCGCAAATGCCGTGATAGTGCCGTTTTATATCCGTGGGCTTTGGGGTTCGACATTTTCAAGGGCTAGCGAACATTATAAAAAAACAATCTCCAAGCTTGGCACGCACGCTTTGAGGGTGAGTTTTGGCACGGCTTTGGATATAAATGCTAAGGCGCACGAGGTCAAAAAGGCTGTGCGAGAACTATCGTTTTTTAGCTGGGAAAAATACCTTAGCTCGCTCGATCCACTCGCGTATAACTGGCTAAATCAGGCAAAAATTTCGCCATTTAAGGTGGTTTCGGTCGATAGCACAGGGGTGAAATTTACAAATTTAGCGATGATGAGCGCGCTAATAATGTTTCAAAAGCGCCTAGCACCGCGCATAGGAAATGAAAAAAACATAGGCATAATCCTGCCTAGCTCCGTGATTGCAAGTGCGATAAATTTGACGATTTTAGCCATGGGAAAAATCAGCGTAAATCTCAACTACACTCTAAGCGAAGAAAATCTCGTGTATTGCGCCACAAAGGCGAATCTGCGCACCATAATCAGCTCGAAAAAATTTGTCGAAAAGCTAAAATCGCGCGGATTTGAGCTAGAAAGTAGCCTTGGTGAGAGATTAGTGTATTTGGAGGATATCGGCGCAGATATCACGCGCAAAGAGCGCATAAGCACGGCGATAAAGGCTCTTTTGATGCCGAAATTTTTATTCGAGGTTTTGTATATCGCGCCACACGCAATCGACGATGAGGCTACAATTTTATTTAGCAGTGGAAGCGAGGGACGCCCAAAAGGCGTGGTGCTCACGCACAAAAACATAATGGCAAATGTGCGCCAAATCTCCGAACTCGTAAATGCCACGGGCGAAGACGCACTTTTGGCGTCTTTGCCGATTTTTCACTGCTTTGGGCTAACCGTTACGACGCTATTTCCGCTAAATGACGGACTTTTGAGCATACATGTCCCAGACCCGACAGACGCGTTTTGTGTGGGCAAAATGAGCGCGAAATACGGCGCGTCGATTATGTTTGGAACCTCGACATTTTTTAGACTTTATGCCAAAAACAAACGCCTAAATCCGCTAATGCTTCGAAATTTGCGCCTTGCAATCGCAGGTGCCGAAAAACTGAGCGAGAGCGTGAAAAAGGACTTTAAGGTCAAATTCGGCGTGGATATCTACGAGGGATACGGCACCACTGAGACTGCACCTGTGGTGAGCGTAAATACGCCAAATATTTTAGAGCCTGATTTTTTCAAGGAACTTGCCTTCAACCGCGAAAAAAGCGTGGGTTTGCCACTAGCTGGCACGATAATAAAAATCGTCGATCCCGCAAATTTCGCCGAGCTTGGAAACGGCGAAGCAGGGCTAATCCTAATCGGCGGAGCGCAGGTGATGAAATGCTACTACGACGAGCCAGAGCGCACAGAGCGCGCAATCTTGGAGATCGATGGCGTGAGGTATTATAACAGCGGCGATATCGGATACTGCGACGATGACGGGTTTTTGTTTATCACAGACCGCCTTTCGCGCTTCGCAAAAATCGGTGGCGAGATGATAAGTCTGGGCGCAGTAGAGGGGGCGATAGGCGAAATTTTAGGCTCTACGGTTAGCTTTTCGTGCGTAAATTTGGCTGATGAGAAAAAGGGCGAGAAAATCGCGCTACTATATAGCGCCGAATTTGGCGAAGATGAAATTTCGCAGATGATAAAGGGCGCAAATTTAGCTCCGATAATGCAGCCAAGCGTGGTAAAAAAAGTGGGCGAAATACCGATTTTAGGCAGCGGCAAGGTGGATTTTAAAGCTGTGAAAAAAATGGCAGAGGATATGGGGATTTAAAATTTTACTGGGCAAATCCTCGCAATGACAGATTAAGCAAATTTACTGCCATTGCGAGTGAAATTTACTTCACCAAAGATAAATCAAGTTTGATTTCGTCGTTTTTGATGACGCAAATGCCCTTGTTTAGCACATTTTGTGCGATTTGCTTGGCGCCTTGCAAAGAGTGCATTTCGCAGGTGCCACACTGAAATTTATTCAGTTCTGGTATGTCGCTTTGGCATTTTACCGCTAGCACATCGCGCATAGAGCTCTTCCATGCGTGAATTATCTCTTCTTCGCGCGGTTCGCCAATTAAACTCATATAAAATCCAGTCCTGCACCCCATTGGCGAAATGTCGATGATTTCGACATCGGCGCTGTTTAAATGCGCTCTCATAAAGCCCGCAAAAAGGTGTTCGAGCGTGTGTGTGGCGCGCTCACTCATAATCTCTAAATTTGGCCTGCAAAATCGCAAATCAAAAACGCAAATCCTATCGCCACCCTTTGTGGTCATTTTTTTGGCGAGTCGCACGCCAGGGGCTTTCATCTTGGTATGATCTACTAAAAAACTATCAAGCAGTGGCATTTTTTCTCCTTTAAAGTCGTTTGATTTCTTTTTTTTCAAATAAAATTTCGCTAGGGCTTTTCTCGTCAGAGAAAAAGACATTATAAACAAACATCGAAAACACCGCGGTCGTGACGATAGCCATAAAAATCAAAACCGCGAAAATTATCTTGCGAATTATTAGCATGAGCGCGCCTGAGCCCTTAAAACGCCATTAAACGCGCGCGTGCTAGATTATAAATCATCGCGGAGCCCTGTGTGGCGAGTTTATTTAGCATTTTTTCATACGGGCTTGGTTCTAGCCAGATTGGATTTGATACGCCACTTAGTTTTTCGCACGCTGTTTTGGCGTTTTGCAGTGAGCCGACCTCGTCGATTAGGCCTAGTTTTTTGGCCTGCGCGCTTAAAAACACCCTAGCGTTCGCCCATGTATCGCGCTCGTCGAATTTAAGCTTTCTTGCGCTTGCTACTTCGCGTGCAAACAGCTCGTAGCTTTGATTTACCAAATTTTGCAGGCTTTGCTTCTCAGCCTCGCTCCACGGCCTCATCATGGTTCCAGCTTCTTTAAATTCCCCAGCCTTAACAACCTGCTCGCTAATGCCGATTTTTTCGGTTAAATTCGAAACATCAAGCCCTTGCATAATCACGCCGATTGAGCCGATAAACGAGCCCGGGTTTGCGTAAATTTTACTAGCCCATACGCCACTAAGATAGCTTCCACTCGCCATTGTGCCCTTGGCGTATGCTACGACTGGCTTTTTGGCGTTTAGGGATTTTATCGCTTGCGAGATTTCTACGCTTGGGCTTAGAGCTCCGCCTGGGCTATCGATGATGAGCAAAACGCCCTTGATTGCGCCGTTGTTTTCGATTTCTTTGATTTTTTCTAAAATTTGGCTATCGTCCATAATCGCGCCGGTCAAATTTATCGTGGCTAAATTTGCATTTGGGCTTTGCGTGCTCTTATCCCCGCTAAAAATCAAAAACACAATGAGCAAAAATATCATTGATTTAAAATATTTATTTATAAAGCCAAGCACCGCTAAAATGGGCGTAAAAAGGTTTTTTAGAAATTGCATTTTTTGCCTTTGATATATAGTGATTTCGCGTTTTTGCTCTGTAAAATCAGCTGTAATGCTAGCTGGCTCTCATCGCACTCAAATCCCTCAAATACGGCGATATCTGCGATTTTGCCACTGCTTAGTTCGCCTAAATTTAGATCCAGCGATTTTGCCGCGCGGTTTGTCGCACCTAGCAAAAGTTCGCGCGCAAGCTTGCTAAGCTCCAATTCGTCATGCACAAATAGATTTGCCCTAAGCTCGTCTAAGAAATTTAGGCTGATATTCGAGCTTAGCCCGTCTGTGCCGATAGAAAATAAATAGCCGTTTTTGATAACGCTAGTTAGCTTTAATCTATCCCTGCCTAAAAGGCGGTTTGAGACCGCGCAGTGCGTGATAGAGTGGAGTTTTTTATCAAAAAGTTTGAGATCTGCAAAGACGCAGTGCGTAAAGAGCGTGCGCACGCCCTTAAAATACTCGATATAGCTTTTTGGCGAATAAAATGGTTTTGGGTTTGGCAAAAACGCCCCAAGCCACTCTTTAAACGCGCCCTTGCCGTGTTTGAGCCAGTCGCGCTCGTGGTTGCTCTCCATGAAATGCGAACTCATCAAAAGTTCGTTATCGCGGGCAAAATCAGTGGCAAATTTCGTGATTTCTGGGTGTGTGGAGTATGGCGCATGCACGGAGACTGCCGGGATAAACAGATCGCTTACAAGCTCAGCGGACCTTGTGAAGCGCTCGCTAAATTTATCTATATTTGCGTCGATTGTGTTTTTATCTGCGCCTAAAATTTCGTTGAAAAACACGAAGCGCGCAGGCGATTTGGCGCAAATTTGAGCCTCTGTGCCAAAGCTAGAAATTTCGCCGATTGTAGCCACGCCTGATTTCATCATGGTTAAAATTTCTTTTTCGATTATCGTTTCTAAGGCCTGTTTGGAGAGCTCTTCTCTGGCATTTACGATCGAGGCGACCCATTTTACGAAATCGCCGTAGATTAGGTGCGTGCGGTTCGCGCTAAATTCTAAATGTGTGTGAGTGTTGATAAACGCTGGCATGGCGATATCGCTTCCGCAATCGATAAATTCAGCCTCGGGGTATTTTTCCCTAGCTTCATTTGGTTTTAAAATTTCTTCTATTTTTTCGTCGAAAACTACGGCTTTATCGCGGTGAATTTTAAATTTCTCATCGCAGGTTAAAATCCACTTCGCCTTTAAAATTTTCATAATTAATCCTTGTGATTTGTGATGAAATATTTTACAATAAATTAGTAAAAATTTAAGATAGTCAAAAATAAGCAATATTTGGCTATAATGAGCGATTAAATTTTTTTAAAAAGGACAAAAAATGAAAATTATGGTAATCCAAGGACCAAATATCAACCTTCTAGGACTACGCGAGCCAGGGATTTACGGCCGTATGAAAATGGAAGATATCCACAGACAAATGCAAGTCGTAGCAGAGCAAAGTGGCGTAGAAATCGAGTTTTTCCAAAGCAATTTCGAAGGCGAGCTAGTCGATAAAATCCAAGAGTGCTACGGCACATGCGATGGAATCATCATCAACCCAGCCGCTTACACTCACTCATCAATCGCTATGAGAGACGCGCTTATGGCTGTGGCGTTGCCTACTATCGAGGTGCATATCTCAAACATCAACCGCAGAGAAGAATTCCGCGAAAAATCAATGATAGCCCCTGTTACAGCTGGTCAAATCATCGGCTTTGGCCCTGTGGGATACCATTTGGCGATGATTGGTATGCTTCAAATTTTCGAGCAAATCAAGGCTGCAAAAGAGGCGAAAAAAGAGGCGTAATCAAACCAGATGAATTACATTTTAAGGGATACTAACGCCGTATTTTGGGAGTGCGGATATGCGTGCGATAACTGCATATTTCTAGCTCTTAATGGCGCGCGTTTTTTTATCACAGACGCTAGATACAGCCTCGAAGCTAGCGAGTTAGCCAAAAATGCGCAAATCGTGCAAAGCTCGGATTTAACCTTTTCTGCGCGTAAAATTTTGCGCTCTTACAAGGTGCGGGCTGTGATTTTTGATCCTAATGATTTTAGTTTTGGCGCGTTTAACGCACTAAGTAAAAATTTAAAAACGCGCTTTATCCCAAAGCCAAATTTTAGCCAAATTCGTCGCACGATAAAAAGCGAAAATGAGCTTGAAATACTGCGCACTGCGGCTAAAATCGGCGCTAGCAAATTTGATGAATTCGCCAAATTTGTGAGCGAAAATGGGCTTGGTATGAGCGAAAAAGAGCTATTTTATAACGCGACTTTGATTTTCAAAGATAGCGGAAATTTAGCCCTTAGCTTCGAGCCGATTGTGGCGATTAACCAAAACGCCGCCAAGGCTCACGCTCTGCCTAGCGATGAGCGTTTAAAAGATGGCGATTTGCTTTTATTGGATGCTGGGGTGAGGTATAAAAACTACTGCTCGGATCGCACAAGAACGGCGAAATTTAGCGCACAAGAGGGAATAAATTTTAGCAAAAATCAAAATTTTGGCGATACGAAAAAAGATAAAATTTACGCCATTGTAAAAGAGGCTCAAAAACGCGCCATAAACGCCGTAAAACCTGGTGTTGCTGCGCGCGAAATAGATAAAATCGCGCGAGATTATATCGCAAGCGAGGGCTTTGGGGCGCAGTTTTTGCACTCTACGGGGCACGGCGTGGGCGTGGATATCCACGAACTGCCGATTATTAGCCCGCGCTCGAAGGCCATTTTAGAGGAAGGCATGATTTTTAGCATAGAGCCTGGGATTTATTTGCAAGGCGAGTTTGGCGTGAGGATCGAAGATACCGTAATCGTGACAAAAAATGGTTGCGAGGTCATGAGCGAATAATGCAAATTCTAGCGCAAAAAAACGGATTTTTAAGGCTAAATGAGGCTGTGCGAGTGATAAAAAGCCGGAATTTCCCGCGCAAATTCCCAAAAAAAGAGAATTTTAAATTTTGCTATATTTTAGGGCTTGGCGGAAACATAGGCGACAGCAGGGCAAGGTTCGAGCGTGTGTATCGCCTGCTACAAAAAAATCCGAATTTTTTCGTTTGCGCTTCGTCGCAAATTTTAGAAAACAAGCCATTTGGGTTTTTAGAGCAGAGCAATTTTTTAAACGCTACGCTATGCGTGCAAAGCTCGCTTGCGCCGAATTTAATGCTAAAAACAATGCAAAAAATCGAGCTTAAATTTGGGCGCAAACGAAGCTTCAAAAACGCCCCGCGCACGCTAGATATTGACATTTTGTATTCTAGCGCGAAAATTAGGCAAAACGAGCGCTTAATCGTGCCGCACCCAGGCGCGGCAGAGCGCATAAGCGTGATTTATCCACTTGGAAGTATGATTGAAAAAGGTTTGGTATGAAAAATAAAATTCTAACATTTCTAAGCGCAAAAGGGGGAGTTGGCAAGAGCCAGATTGTGGCGAATTTCGCTCAAATTTTAGCTAACGCAGGATACTCTGTGGCCGTGCTAGAAGTGCCAAATTTCAATAACCAAGAGATAATCTTAAACGCTAAAATCGACAAAAACCAAATTTTTGTTTTCGCAAACTCTCAGGCCAAGGGGCTTAAAATTTTGCCAAATTTGACACTGATTGCGCCAAATGACGGCGTGTTTTTGAGCGAAAATGGCGCGATAGAGAGCTTTTTGGGCGCAACGCTTGGCGCGGATATGTTTGATTTCATCTTAATCGACGCTTCGCTAGATTATGCGAAAAAACTAGTAGAATTTGACACCGAGCCGATTGTGGTGTGCGCGAACGAACCCTGCGCTATCAGCAACACTTACGCGTTTTTGAAATCGCTAAATTTGCCACAAAAAGAGATTTTGTTTTTGATGAATTTTGCCTCTTGCGAGGACGAGGCTGTGGGGATATTCGAAAATCTAAAATCCGTGGCCCAAAAGAATTTGGGCGAGGTGAAATTTGGGCTAGTTGGCTTCATGCCTTATGATAAATATGTCTTTATAAACGCCCAAAATAGGGAGCTTTTCAGCATTTCGCGCCCGTTTTGCAAGGCTAGTATCGCGCTTCGTGATAGCGTAAGCAGGACGCTGGTGGCACTTGGGCTTGAAGCTTTGCCAAAGCGCGGCACTTTTGGTGGCTTTCTAGGAAAGCTTAGTAATTTAATCTAAATTTTAATCACACAATGCAAATACGAGAAATTTTACAAGATATCAGAACGGCGAAAAATAGCCTAAATTTCATTGAGCCGGGCGTTACGATTTTTGGCTCAGCGAGGCTAAATGCGAGCAATCAATATGTCAAAGACGCAGAAAAACTCTGCGCGGTGCTCGCTGATATGGGATATGCGGTCATCACAGGCGGAGGCGGCGGGATAATGCGCGGGGCAAACAAAGGCGCATTTGCTCGCGCAAAAGCCCCAAGCGTGGGCTTTAACATAAAACTTCCCTTCGAGCAAAAAAGTAATGCGTTTTTGACTCACGATGTGCATTTTAAAACCTTTGCCCTTAGAAAAGGCGCACTCATCGCAAATAGTGAAATTTTCGTCATTTTCCCAGGCGGGTTTGGGACGATGGACGAGCTGTTTGAGGTATTAACCCTCAAACAAACAGGCTTTAAAACAGCCCAAATTTACCTATACGACGCCAAATTTTACGCCCCTTTGGTGGAGTTTTTCAAAAGCTCAATGTTAGCTTTGGGGACGATTGATAAGGGTGATTTGGCGGGATTTAGGCTCTGTTTTAGCGTAGAAGAGATAATAGAGCACATCAAAAAGGAGAAAATTTGAAAATCATGGTCGCCCTAAGCGGGGGCGTGGATAGCTCGATGAGCGCGAAGCTTTTAAAGGACGCTGGGCACGAGATCGAGGGCTGCTATATGAAGCTACACGAAAAGCCAGGCTATCACGAGAAAAATATCGAAAAAGTGCGCAAAGTAGGGGAGTTTTTGGGGATAAAAATGCATATTTTGGATTTGCAAGATGAGTTTAGGCGCGAGGTTTATGAGCCATTTGTGCGCACATACCAAAACGGCCTTACGCCCAATCCCTGCGCGCTGTGTAACCGCACAATCAAACTTGGCAAGCTTTTGGAATTTGCCCATAAAAGCGGCTGCGAACGCCTAGCCACTGGGCATTATGTGCGCGTGGAAAATGGACTTTTAAAAAAGGCGCGCGATGAGAGCAAAGATCAAAGCTATTTTTTGGCAAATGTTAATCCAAATGCCTTAAAATCTATGATTTTCCCGCTTGGCGAAATGCTTAAAAGCGAGGTCAAAGCCAAGGCTAGCGCGTATCCAGAGCTCATCGAAATTGCCGCACAAAGTGAGAGTAGCGAGATTTGCTTCGTGGATAAAACATATATCGAAATTTTACAGCGCCACACAAACACCAAAACCCCGGGCGTGGTAAAAAACGCAAATGGCGAAATCATCGGCACTCACGAGGGCTATATGCATTATACAATCGGCAAAAGGCGCGGGTTTCGCATAGACGGCGCGCATGAGCCACATTTCGTGCTAAAAATCGACGCGCAAAATAACGAAATCATCGTCGGCGGGCGCGACGAACTCGATACTTACGAGTTTTCGACGCGAAATTTAAACGCATTTGTGAGCGTAGATGAAATTTTAAACAGACCAAATTTGGGCGTGAAACTTAGATATCGAAGCACGAAAATCCCTGTAAAAATCGCGCTAAACGAGCGTGGCGGGGTTAGTGGCACGCTCTCTCAGCCAGCAAATGGCGTAGCTGGGGGACAGCTGGCGGTTTTTTACGACGAAGAGGACCGCGTGCTAGCCAGCGGGTTTATTGAGTAAAATTTTAAATTTGCAACGCTAGCCATTGTCATTGCGAGCGAGTGTAACGAGCGAAGCAATCCAGTAAAATTTAAAGCAAAATTCTACTTAAATTTAGCATTGAACGATTTTATGAATTTAACCTGCGCCGTGCTTTTTTCGTAAGGGGGAAGGGGGCTTGAATTACTCTGCTTAGCTTCGCTCGCAAGGAATGCCGGCTGTCGCCGTCGCTACGCTCATTTTGCGAGGTCGCTCCCCTTCCCCCTTACAATCCCCCTACCCCCGACGACGCTTTACAAGGTGGCTAAATTTAGAAAAACTTCGTTTTTCTAAATTTAGCTGATTTTATTTTACTGAAATGCTTCGCATTTCTGTGCAATTGCAAAGTAAAATTCCGGGGCAGTGTTTGTGGAAATTAAAATTTCAAAATTTTATCTATATCAAAGCAAAATAAGGCTAAAATGCTCAGATTAATTTGAAATTTAAAGGAAGCAATAAATGCGCTGTCCCATGGCGACTTGATATTATCGGTGTTTTTCTAGGGCTAATCATTTATTCACGCATATTCATGCCGCGCTAGCGGCGCAAAATTCAGACTTTTTCTCAATACAATTTATAAAATTTTAAAACAAAAAGGATAAAAATGAAAAGTTATATCACAGGTTTTCCGCGCATTGGCGAACAACGAGAACTTAAAAAAGCATTAGAAAGCTTTTGGGCAGGAAAGTGCGAACTTGGCGCACTAGAAAAGGTAGCAGACGAGCTAAAAGATCGCCACATAAAATATCAGCTTGATGCTTGGACTGGCTTAATTAGTGTAAATGATTTCTCATTTTATGATTTAATGCTTGATAATAGCGTGCTTTTTGGTGCAGTGCCCCAAAGATTTGCAAATTTGAGTGGAGCGGAGCAGTATTTTGCGATGGCGCGTGGAAACAAAGACGCCGTGGCAATGGAAATGACAAAATGGTTTAACACAAACTACCATTACATCGTGCCTGAAATCAGCAAAAACACAAAATTTAGCCTAAATGCAGACAAAATTCTAAACGAATACAAAGCAGCTAAAAACAACGATTTTAAGGATAGTTGCGCGTTAAAGATAAATTTAATCGGACCGATAACCTATCTAGCGCTTTCGAAAAGCACGGACGGGGGCGAACCGCTAGCCAAACTCGATGAGCTAGTAGAAAAATACGCCGAGCTTCTAGGCGAGATTTCAGCCCTTGATAACGAAGTCGTCGTTCAAATCGACGAGCCGATTTTTGTAACCGATAGGGGCGTGGAGCTAACGGGAAAAATTGCACCTGTTTATAACAAGCTAAATTTGGTCGCAAATAACATTAAAATCGTATTTATGACATATTTTGAGCACGCCACAGAAGCGTTAAGGGAAGTCGTTAAAACGGACATTTGGGCTGTGGGGTTAGACTTTGTCTATGCGAGTAAAGAAAATATCAAAGCCGAGCTTGAAATCTTAAAAAATGCCAAAACTACGCTATTTGCAGGAGTTATTGACGGACGAAATATTTGGAAAAGCGACATTGATAAAAAGTTAGAATTTTTGGAATTCATCTCCCAATATGTCAGCAAAGATCGCCTTTATGTGGGAACTTCGTGTTCGCTTTTGCATGTGCCTTTTACACTAAAATATGAAGAAAAACTAAACCCTGAGATTAAATCGTGGCTAAGTTTTGCGTGTGAAAAACTCGAAGAAGTCTGCATTTTAAGCCACCTTTTCTTTAAAATTCCAATCTGTGATAGCGGTATCAAAAAATATGAAGAAAATCGCAAATCTGCCAAAACACGCCTAAATTCGCCGTTAATCCACGATATAGCGGTGCAAAATCGCGTGAAAAATTTAACCAAATTTGAGCGAAGTGATAAATTTGAAGACCGCATTAAAATTCAGCGCGAAGCCCTTGCTTACGGCGATTTGCCGACCACGACGATAGGCTCTTTCCCACAAACAACCGAACTTCGCCAAGTTCGCAACGCTTATAAAAAGGGTCTAATTAGTAAGGAAGCCTACGAAAAAGATATAAAAGCCTATATCGATGAGTGCGTGGCGTTTCAAGAAGAGATTGGGCTTGATATTTTAGTCCATGGTGAGCCTGAGCGAAACGACATGGTTGAGTATTTTGGCGAACAGCTCAAAGGCTACGCATTTAGCGCAAATGGCTGGGTGCAAAGCTACGGCAGTCGCTGCGTAAAACCGCCACTTTTATTTGGCGATGTTTCGCGCCCTGCACCGATGACCGTAGAGTGGATAAAATACGCGCAAGGCAAAACAAGCAAGATTATGAAGGGTATGCTAACAGGTCCAGTAACCATTATGAACTGGTCGTTTGTGCGTGATGATAAGCCTAGAAGCGAGGTTGTCAAGCAACTAGCTTTGGCAATTAGCGATGAAATTTCTGATTTACAAGTTGCAGGTATTAAGATAATCCAAGTCGATGAAGCAGCCTTTAAAGAGGGCTATCCGCTTCGTAAGGAAAATATCAGCCAATACGAAAATTTCTCGGTGGGCGCGTTTAAACTCGCAGTTTCAAGTGCAGACGCTAAGACGCAAATTCACACTCACATGTGCTATTCTGAATTTAACGATATTATCAAAACGATTGAAGCAATGGACGCCGATGTCATCAGTATAGAAACGGCGCGTTCTGGCAATGAACTTTTGAAAATTTTCAAATCTGTCGGCTACAAACAAGAAGTAGGACCTGGCGTGTATGATATACACAGCCCTCGCGTGCCAAGTGTAGAGGAAATGGTAGCGCAAATTAACGCACTTTTAGAAGTTTTGCCAAAAAGCCAACTTTGGATAAATCCTGATTGTGGGCTTAAAACTCGCAAATGGGAAGAGGTAAAACCAAGCCTAAAAAATATGGTAGAAGCTGTAAAAATCGTAAGAGGATAGGAGTAATGCGGCGCGAGCAGGGCGGTGCAAAGCCCTGCGCGCTTCATAATCAATCAAAATGACATTTTTTTCGCCCGAGTTTATTTTGCTTTTTACGCTGTTTTTTGCCCTGTATTGGTCGCAAAAAGACAGCGTCTTTATCCAAAAAATCCTAATTTTGGCTGCAAGTTACGGCTTCGTCTGCTCTGTAAGCCCAAAATTTGGCGCGATTTTGTTTGCTTACTCGTGTTTTGTGTATAGTGCGGGTAAATTTTTAGAGCGAAATTCCAGCAATTCTGCCATTTTATCGGCAGTTTTTGGCTCTATTTGTTTTTTGTGTTTTTTCAAATATTTTAGCCATATTAGAGAATTTTTCGCCATTGTTACAAATTTTTTTGGTCTCTCCCCAATCGAGTCAATCGCCCTGCCACTGGGCATTTCATACTATACTTTTATGTCGATAACCTATCTCGTGGCTGTGGGCAAAAAGCAGTGCGAGGGGGCGGATTTTTTGAGCTTGCTTTGCTATCTGGCGTTTTTCCCAAGCGTGGTAATGGGCCCCATAGGTAGGGCAGTCGCGCATAAAAACTCCAAAGGATACACTAAAATTTATCCGGTTTTGCCACAATTTAATCAAAAAAAGAGCTTTAAAAACGGCGATAAAATTCTCGCGCTTTTTATCATCGGCGCTTTTAAAGTTCTTGTTGTTTGCGGTCATCTCACGCCGTTTGTGGGCGAGATTTTTAGCAATATTTACGATTTTAGTGAGGTTAGCGCGCTAAAAATTGTGCTGGCGATTTTGCTTTATTCTTTTGTGATTTATACGAATTTTAGCGGATTTATCGACATTGCGCGCGCCTTAGCGCTGGCACTCGGATTTGCTTTGCCGCGCAACTTTCACATGCCATATACTGCGCGAAATATCGATCAGTTTTGGGATAGGTGGCATATCAGCCTTTCTACCTTTATCCGCGATTACATTTATATCCCGCTTGGTGGGAATTGTGGCTGGGGTAAAAAACTGCCAGTAAAGCTCAAAATCGGCGCAAAGAAAAAGAAAAAAGCCAAAAAAGAGATAATCGAATTTGTCGAAGTGCGCGGTGCGTGGAAGTTTTGGCGTATGAATTTGAATATAATGCTAGCATTTTTGCTCTCTGGAATTTGGCATGGAGTGGGGCTAAATTTCGCCATTTGGGGGGCGTTGCATGGGGTTGCTTGCGTGTGGTTAAAATGCCTACGCGCCTGCAAAGTAAAGCCACTAAATTTACACTTTTCTAGGCTGATTACATTTATCTATGTCAGTTTTGCGTGGGTGTTTTTCGCAAACACTGATTTTAGCGAGATTGGCGCGATTTTCTCGGCTTTAATCACAGCGCCGATTTATCAGAGCAAATTTGAAATTTTGCTAGTTTTGGCTGTTTTGATTTTTGTTTTGATTTATCCTAAATTTTTGGTTACAAACCGCCTAATTGAGGGCTTTTTAAAGAGATTGCCATTTTGGTTAAAAGGTATAGTTTTGGGCGCGGTTTTTTGCGCGATTTATCTTTTGATGCCAAGTGGAATTCCAAATTTTATTTATGCGAGTTTTTAGATGATTAAATTTTTGTTTTCGTTGGTTGTGGCGTTTTTGATTTTAGCTTTTTTTGCGCAAAATTCCTTGATTTATTACGCGAATTCGCGCTTTGGCTCGAATTTTGGTTTGGAAGAGTATTTGGCGAATTCGCCTTTGAGATTTGGGGGCGAATTGCAATCAAACATTAGCCAAAAAATCCAAAATTTCACGCCAAATTTAAAGGCGAAATTTGCGAGCCTCTCTCCGCAAACAGCCACTTACACGCTCGCTAGTAACACTGCGCCCATTATTGCTCCAAGCGATAAAGACGCAATCATTGAGCGTGAGCTTAAAAAAATCGAAGCAGTTAAGCTAACTGACACAACTCTGCCTAAAATTGATAACAACAAAAGCGCGAATTTAACCGCGCCAAAGCCTAGCGAGGCGAACGAAACCGCGCCCGTTTCCAAGCCAAAAATTGCGAAAAAATCTAATGAAAAAATCGCGCTTAAAGCCGGTCAAACCGTGCTATTTATCGGCGATAGCCTAATGCAGTATGTGGGTATGAGCGCTAAGAAATTTTTTCCAAAATCAGGGCTAAAAGTGCTTGATCTTAGCAAACAATCAACCGGCCTAGTCGATAAAAAGGGGCACAACTGGCAACAGGTTTTATCCGAAAATTTGGCAAATAACGAAAATATCGGGCTAGTGGTGGTGTTTTTGGGTGCGAACGATACTCACCCGCGCAAAATCAACGGAGCTGTGCGAAGCGTAGGGAGCGAGGTTTGGAGCGAATTTTATGCTAGTAGGGTCAGGGAGATTTACGATACTGCCGAAAAATACGGCGCAAAGGTGCTGTGGCTGGGGCTTCCGTGCATGAACGAAGCGAAATTTGAGCAAAAAACCGAGGCGATTAACAAAGTTTATAAAAGTGTGAATAAAGAATTTGGCGAAATTTACATGCCTACAAGCCCATTTGTGTGCGAAAACGGCGCATACAAGGTCTATCTCAAAAACGGCAAAAACCAAATTCGCGTCCGCCAAGACGACGGGATCCACATCAGCAAAAAAGGCTGCGAAATCATAACCCAAAAAATCTTAGCAAGGATTAGCGTTGAGTAGCCTTGCACGCGCGCTTTTCGCGGTTTTGCTCTGCATTAGTGGCGCGCTAGCGCAGGGCTTTGGGGTGAAGTTTTTGGGCGATTCGCACCTAGGAAGCGACGCGCTAATACAGGCATTTAGAGATGAATTTTTTGGTGGAAGCGACGATAGTGTGGGCTTTATCGCCCCGCTAATGCCTAAATTTCACGCTAGTGAGGCAGTGAGATTTAAAAACGAGGGCTTTGAGATTATCTCATCGCGCAGGGATACAGACCCGGATTTCCCGCTATGCGGGGTTATCGCAAGGGCGAGAAATGGGGCGAGCTTGCAAATTGAGCTTAAAAAACTAAGTGGCGACTTTGAGGTCGAAGTGCTTCACAGAGTGGGCGGAAATGGCGAAATTTTCGAGATTATCGACGCTAATGGGCGGAAATTTCGCATAAATCATCTTTTGCGAAATTCTTGGGAATACACGCGTTTTACGCTCGCTTTTCCGGTGCAAATCCGCTCTTTGCGCGAGGGTGCGGAGCTTGGCGGGTATAAAATTTACCGCAAAAATGGCAGTTTCGCCGATAGTTGCGCAAGTAATGGCGCGTATTCGAGCGTGTATCAAAAATGGGGCAAAAACGCCTTTATTAGGGATTTGGCGCGACTTGATTACGAGCTTTTTATTATCGCTTATGGCACAAACGACGCCCTTGATAGCAACTTTGACGAGGCGAAATTTTACGCGACTCTTCGGGGGCTGGTGCGCTCGCTTCGCAAAGGCTCGCGCAGGGCAAAAATCCTGCTACTCGCCCCGCCTCGCAGCCCCAAAGTGCCAAACGCCCATCGCGCAGCGGCCGTGATAAGGCACCTAGCCAGCGATATGGGGCTTATGTTTTATGATTTTGATATGGCGATGAGCGAGGACGGAGGCTGGGAGGGCTGGCGCAAAATGGGGCTAATCCGTCCCGATGAAATCCACCTAGAAGCTGGGGGTTACGAGAGGCTTGGGCGAAATTTAGCTAGGCTTTTGAAGCGAAATTTGATAGAATTTTAAATTTAGCATAACCCGCTAGCGCAACCTTTTAAACACTGCCCCGAAATTTCACACTAAATTTCAAAGAAATGCGAAGCATTTCCGTAAAATAAAATCAGCTAAATTTAAAGCGAAGCTTTAAATTTAGCCACCTTGTAAAGCGTCGTCGGGGGTTGGGGGATTGTAAGGGGGAAGGGGAGCGACCTCGCAATTCAAGCCCCCTTCCCCCTTACGAGAAAAGCAAAATTTTGCCTAAAATTTAAAAAATAATTCAATGCTAAAATTTAGGTTGAATTTTGCTTTAAATTTTACTGGATTGCTTCGAAAACTTCGTTTTCTCGCAATGACAAATTAGGCAAAATTTACGCTTGATTTGTCATTGCGAAAATTTTGCGTTAGCAAAATTCGTGGCAATCTATGAATTTAAAATTTCGGGGCAGTATTTTGCAGAAATTTAAAATTTAAAATTTCACTGCTGTATCAGGCCTGGTGCAGTTCTCTCATGCCTTTTATGCAGATTTCTACGACCTCTTTGATATCCATGCTAAGCATTTCGCAACCCTTTAAAATCACGCTTCTATCGCATTTGGCTGCGAATTTTTTATCTTTAAATTTTTTCATTACACTGCTAGCGCCTAAATCCGCAAAGCCGTTTGGGCGCATTTTGGCGCAGGCATCGATTATGCCTGTTAGCTCATCGACGCAAAATAGGCTCTTTTCTAAATTTGAAATCGGCTCGACATCGGTGCAAATGCCGTATCCGTGGCTTAAAATCGCTCGCACGCTAGCTTCATCTACGCCAGCGCCCAAAAGTGGCCCCTTCGTGTGCGCTAGGTGCTCGTGCGGGAATTTTTCGTAGTCGAAATCGTGCAGATAGCCGATCGCTTGCCAGTATTCTTTATCCTCGCCGAAATGCTCCGCCATAGCCCCCATTGCGGCCATTACATTTTCGCAATGCGCTAGTAGATTTGGCTGTGAAATTGCGCCTGAGATTAAATCTTTTGCCATTTTCAAATTTAGCATTATTTTTTCTCGCTTTCGTTTCGTGCTTTCATTTTTTCAAATTCGATTGAAATTTCGCTTAAATTTGGCTCGTCCGCCATTTTATCTAGCACGGAGTTGTATTTATTGACTAGCATTATGGCAATCATCGAAAATGTAAATCCAGGCAGTAGCGAATAAATATAGCCCGATAAATCGGCAATTATCCAGATTATGACGGTGATTCCGCCCACTAGCATGCCACACAGCGCACTTAAAGCGCTCATGTGCCTAGAATACAGGCTAAAAAGCAGCACCGCGCCAAAACTCGCACCAAAGCCCGCCCAAGCGTGTCCGACGATATTTAAGACGCTATCGTCCCACAAAAACGCCGCAATCGTAGCTAGCACCGCGATGAAAACGACCGCGAGACGGGAGACTAGGGTTTGCGTGGCTGATGAGACCTCTTTTTTATAAAATGCGAAAATGAAGTCTTTCGTAACCGAGCTAGCACTGACCAAAAGCTGGCTAGAAATCGTGCTCATAATAGCAGCTAGCACGGCCGAAATAATCACGCCAAGGATAAATGGGTGGAAGAAAATTTTGCCAAGTTCTAGGAAAATTTTCTCTGGATCGCTGATAGATAGGGAGTTTTGGTGAAAATACACTAGGCCGATTAGTCCGCTAGCCATCGCCCCAAGCAGTCCAAAAACCATCCACGAAATGCCAATTCTGCGCGCAGAGCTCATCTCGGCTGAATTTCTAATCGCCATAAATCGCACGATGATATGAGGCTGTCCGAAATAGCCAAACCCCCATGACAAAAGCCCCAAAATTCCAAGAAAAGTTTGCCCCTCAAACAGATCCAAATGCGACGGACTGATTTTTGATACCTCGCCCCAAAAGCTCGAACTATCTGGGATTTGTAGCGCATTAAACGAAAATGCTGGAATCATAATTAGCACTATAAACATTAAAGCGCCTTGGAAAGCGTCTGTTATCGCCACAGCCTTAAATCCACCAAAAAATGTATAAAACACAACGATACAAATCGTCGCAATCGCGCCGTAAGCGAAATTTAGTCCGAAAAATGTCTCAAAACTCTTTCCACCTGCGATGATTCCGCTAGAAACATAGAGTGTGAAAAATACGATAATCAAAAGCCCAGAGATTATGCGCAAGGATTTTGTTTTGTCTTTAAATCGATTTTCCAAAAAATCAGGGATTGTAATGCTATCGCTTGCGACCTCGGTATAAATTCTAAGCCTTTTTGCGAGAAATTTATACGCACACCACGCACCGATACAAAGTCCGATTGCAATCCAAACCGTGCTAATTCCAGTAGCAAAAAACGCCCCAGGAAGCCCTAGAAGCATCCAACCACTCATATCGCTAGCACCCGCGCTAAGAGCTGTTACAAAGGGATTTAATCTGCGATTATCGATGAGGTATTCGCTTAGGCTTGCGTTTTTGTCGTAGTAGTGTCTGCCGATGATGACGAGGGCTAGGAAATACATAGCGATCGAGGCATAGATCCAATAATTCATTTTCCACTCCTTAAAAGGTGCGATTTTATCAAAATTTACTTGAAATTTATCAAAATTTTAGTATGCTTTTAGGCTAAATTTTAATTTAAAGGCTGGGGATTGAACGAGAGAATTTTAAAGATTGTTTTTTCGTTGATTATCATCTGCGCAGGAATTTATTTTTGCTATCCAGATAACTTAACAGACGCGCGCAAAATGGCGCTTGTAAATGCTTATGGTGTCACGCTGATACTCACAAGTGGTGGTATCGCGCTTGGTATAGTTTTGGGATTTATTTTGGCGTTTTTGAAATTTTTGGATAATAAAATTTTAAATTTTATCATTGATGAGTATGTCGATATCATCCGTGGCACGCCGATAATCATACAGCTTATGATTTTTGTCTTTGTCGTTTTTGCGACTTGGCAAAACAACATTTTCGCCGCAATCGTAGCGCTAGGTCTTAACAGCTCAGCCTATGTTTGTGAGATCGTCCGTAGTGGAATAAACAGCGTCGATCGCGGTCAAATGGAGGCTGCGCGCGCTATGGGTCTGTCGTATTCGACAGCGATGAAAGTCATTGTTTTCCCGCAAGCGATAAAAAATATCTTGCCAGCTTTGGCAAACGAATTTATCAGCCTTTTTAAAGAAACTTCGGTCGTGGGACTTGTGGCGATTACGGATTTGACATTTTATTCAAAAAGCCTGCAAGCCTCGCTATATACGGTTCAGCCGATACTTTTCGCTGGTGTGATTTATTATGCGAGTGTGAAATTTTTCTCGCTTTTGGTTAAAATTTTAGAATCAAGGTTAAATAGACATGATTGAGATTACAAATTTGAGCAAAAGTTATGGCGATCTTTGCGTTTTAAAAGACATTTCCAAAACCATAAACAAAGGCGATATTGTCGCAATCATCGGACCTAGCGGGAGTGGAAAATCGACATTTTTGAGATGTTTAAATTTGCTCGAAACCCCAAGCGAGGGCAGTATCAAAATCGGTGGCGCAGACATTACCGATAAAAAAACCGATATCAATAAAATTCGCCAAAAAGTCAGCATGGTTTTTCAGCATTTTAACCTTTTTGCGAATAAAAATGTTTTGCAAAATTTAACCCTAGCCCCGGTAAAAGCTGGAATTTATACCCCAGAAAAAGCCAAAGAAAAGGCAATGGAGCTTTTGCGAAAGGTGGGATTAGAGAGCAAGGCCCAGTCTTTCCCGCACAAACTCTCAGGCGGTCAAAAACAGCGCATCGCAATCGCTAGAAGCCTAGCGATGAACCCAGATGTGATACTTTTCGACGAGCCTACGAGTGCGCTAGATCCTGAGATGATAGGCGAGGTTTTGGCTCTTATGAAAGAGGTTGCCAAAGAGGGCATTACAATGCTTGTCGTAACCCATGAAATGGGCTTTGCACGCAATGTGGCAAATAGAATATTTTTTATGGACGGCGGAAATATTTTAGTCGATGATACGCCTAAAAATGTTTTTGAAAATCCGCAAAATCCACGCTTAAAAGACTTTTTAAATAAAATTTTAAACCATTAAAAGGAGCAGAAATGAAAAAATTTCTTAAATTTATGTTGGCAGCTAGCTTGGTTGGCTCAATTGCTTGTGCAAAAGATGTCTATGTAATGGGCACAAACGCCGAATATCCGCCATTTGAGTTCGTAGATGAAAACTCAACTATCACTGGATTTGATATTGATTTGGTAAATGAAATTTCAAAAAGAGCCGATTTGAAAATCGAAATTTTAAATATGAGCTTTGACGGCTTAATCCCAGCGCTAAAAAGCGGCAAAATCGATCTAGCAGGATCAGGTATGAGCGCGACAGCAGAGAGAAGAAACGCTGTGGATTTCACAAACTCATACTATGAAGTCGAAAATTTATATATCAAACACAAAGACGACGATAGCCTAAAAACTAAAGACGATCTTAAAGGCAAACGCCTAACAGCGCAACTTGGCACAATCCAAGAAAACGCAATCCGCGAAATTCCTAGCGCAGATGTCAATCCAGCAGAAACCGTGTTTGCTGGCGTGCTATTAGTAAAAAACAAAAAGGTTGATGCGCTTTGCGTGGATTCATCTGTGGGCGTGGAGTATTTGAAGAAAAACGACGATATCGTGGAGTTTATGAGAGAGTCTGACGGAAGCGACGGATTTGCCTTTGCTTTCGATAAGGGCAAATATCCTGAGCTTGTGGAGAAATTCAACAAAGCAATCGATGAGATGAAAAAAGACGGTTCATACGACAAACTTTTAGAAAAATACAACCTAAAATAATCCAAATTTGGCGCAAAATTTAGCCTTTTAAATTTTGCGCTTTTTTCTATTTAAAGGGCTTTTATGAAAAAACTGATTTTTATATTTTTATCGCTTTTGGTTACGAGTGCGTGTGCGAGAAATGATGTGATGTATGCGAAATTTTTAGCTTATGTTCAAGATGAAAATCTTTTTTTGTTTAAAAAAGGTGATCGCAGATTTGTTTGCACGCCAAATCAAATTTATTTAATAAACGAAAAAGACTTAAATAGATGTAAAGCGAATAATCAAGAGATTAAAAATTTTATTAAAAATCAAAAAAAAATGATAGAAAATATTATTAAACCGGGCGCAAGATATTTCGTAACCATACGCAAGCAAACAGCTAAAAAATTATATTGCGATTTTAGTACAGATAAAAAAAATCTCAGTTTAGAACTTGTAAGACAAGGTGTTGCGAGCTTAAAAAATGATGATAGCGAAGCGCTAATAGAGGCTAGTGTGTATGCTATGGAAAACAAGCGCGGTTTGTTTGGAAAAAAATATGAAAAACTCACCAAATGTGCTCTTGGGATTAAAGATGAGCCAAAAAAAGTAAAAAATGAAGAAGAAAATAATGCTAGTCAAAATTTAACTATCATTAATGCAGAAGAAAAACCAAAAATAGAAATGTCAATCAATGAGTGAAATTTACGCCCTTACCGATGATGTTTTGACGCCAAATTCTAGCGTTTTTTCGCAGGTGCGTGAAATTTTAGATAGTGGCGTCAAACTCGTGCAGTATCGCTCCAAACTCCCGCGCCAAGACGAAGCTCTCATCGCCTCGCTAATTTCGCTTTGCGAGGATTACGGTGCGAAGCTAATCATCAATGATAATGTCGTTTTGGCGAAAAAACTCCGCGCTCACGGCGTGCATATCGGCAAAGACGACGGTGAAATAAAAAATGTGCGCGAATTTTTGGGCGCAAGCTCAATCATCGGCGTGACATGTTATAGCGATATAAAAAGGGCCAAAATCGCCCAAAGCTGCGGTGCGAGTTACGCTGCGTTTGGGGCGATGTTTGCAAGCTCCACCAAAAAAGAAGCCCCGCTTTGTCCGCACGAAATCGTGCAAATGGCAAAGCGTGTGCTTGAAATCCCAGTTGCGATAATTGGCGGGATTAGCGAGCAAAATTTAGCCCAAATTTTGGCGTTAAACCCCGATTATATCGCGCTTGTGAGTGCGATTTACAGACCAAATAGCATTTCACAAAACATAAAAAATTTACAAGGTATAATCAATGGATATAATTAGTGCGATAATTTTAGGCGTTGTCGAGGGGCTGACCGAGTTTTTGCCCGTAAGCTCGACAGGACACATGATTTTGGCGTCGCATTTTTTGGGTTTGGAGCAGACAGACGCGCTTAAATGCTTCGAGGTCGTAATTCAGCTAGGCTCGATTTTAGCGGTAGTTTTTATGTTTTTCGAGCGACTTAAACAGGATTTTTCGCTTTGGGTTAAGCTAATGGTCGGATTTTTCCCCACAGCAATCATCGGATTTTTGATGTATAAGACGATAAAATCGCTATTTTCGCCTGCTACGACCGCGTATATGCTTGTCATTTGGGGCGTGATTTTTATCGTGGTCGAGCTACTTCGCAAGAAAAATCCGCCTGTGAGCCAGAGCGAACATTTTAGCGAAATTTCATACAAACAAGCCTTTATAATCGGGCTTTCGCAGTGTTTTGCTATGGTGCCGGGGACTTCTAGATCGGGAGCGACCATTATCGCTGGGCTTCTTTGTGGGCTTAGCCGAAATTTAGCAGCCCGTTTTAGCTTTTTGCTTGCGATTCCTACGATGTTTGCGGCGACTTTGTATGATACTTACAAAAACCTTGACACCTTCGCACAAAATTCGCAAAATATTTGGATTTTTCTGCTTGGTGGAGCGGTTGCCTTCGTGGTCGCGCTAATCGCAATCAAGCTGTTTTTGAGCTTTGTTAGCAAATTTGACTTTATCCCGTTTGGAATTTATCGCATAATTGTAGGAATTTTGTTTTTGGTTGTGATTTTGTGATTTAAATTTTGCTAAATTTGCTTTTGCGTGGAATTTTGCCCTTTAAATTTCGCTTCGCAAATTTTGGGATACTGCGCCGAGAATTTTATTTTTTAATTTTGCCTATAAATGTCATTGCTTCGAATTTGCGTAGAAATTCGAAGCAATCGCCAAAAGCTAAATAACAAATTTGCAAAATCGTAAATTTAAACAAATTTATATCGTGGTTAAACGATACGACCTGAATTTAAATTTACAAATAAAAAAATAAAAGGAAATATATGAAAGATTTATTGTGGATTTTACCTGTGATTTTCTTAGCTATTATACTGAGAATTGTAGAATTAGATAAGAAAAAGTCGAATTTTATAGTTACAGCAGATACTAATGTTTCACAGACAAAAGGCTTGTCAAAATATGTTACACAAGAAGAAATTTATAATTTTGCAGTGGAACATTGGGCGATTTCAAACGAAGCCGACCATAAAGACGAAAACGAAACGCAAAAAGCGTTAAGACATTTGCTAGAAACAAGACAAACAGATAAAGTGTTAGAATTTTTAAAAGATAACAACCTTTCAGCTGATACCAAACTTCAAGCAAACACTACGCCATTAATGTATAGTGCTTTTTATAACGATGAAAACACAACAAAAGAACTTATAAAACTAGGTGCAAATATAAGAGCAAAAGATAATTATAAGCTTAGTCCTATGGCATACGCTATCGAAAATAATGCAACAAAAGTAGTTAAAATTTTGTTTGATAACGGCGTTAAATTTGATGAAGTGGAAGTGGTTCAGTGGGGTCCGATTGATGCACCGCTATATACATATTGGGATAGAATTATACTTGATGATAACGGAAATACAGAATATATCCTTAAAGATGAAAAGAGAGAATTTGTGGGTGGTTCTGCTGTGTATTTATTTGATGTTTTGATTAATTCTGATTTATATGAAATTGCAGAAATGGTATTAGAAAGTGGATATAAACCATATTTATTTTTTGGTGAGCCAAAGTATGGCATGTATAGATACACAAATAGTTTAGAAGATATGTTTGCGGGAACAAGCATAGAAAAAATATATAATCGTAGCAATTTAAATCGTTCAATATTTAGTAAATTCGATGAACGAAGAGTATCTTATAAACCTATGCTAAATTTATTACTGAAATATGTAGAATTTGTGCCAAATGAAGAAACCTTGAAATTTTTTAAAGAAGAATATGAAAATTGCCATAGAAATTATCAGAATTTGATACATGATAAAATTTCATATCTTTATAAGATAGTAGATGGAAAAGATAAAATACTGCAAGATTATTTGGTGTATAAATACGCAAAAGAAAAAGGCTTAAAAGCAAAAAAACTTGAAAATGAATTGGATAGAAAAAACCAATATGCAAATCCTTATGATTATATATTGCGAAAATTAAAAGAAAACAACACAATAGTAAAACTAGAATTAAAACCAAATCCATACATAATAGAACAATATGATGAAGAAATAAATTTATATGGTAAATATTGTGGTGATGATAGCTTGGATTATAAAGTAGATTTTGAAAATTTTAACAAAGAAGATTTTATAAAATTTTATCAAAATTTTCGCATTATTAAATCTGATGAAAATTTAACTTTCAAAGATATATCGCAATATTTAGAATATAAAAATGAAACTGAAACATTTGGATATACAAAATGGTTTCAAAATATTGACAAATATGTGCGTGACAATAGAGATAATCTTATACCAAATACTAGACTTTTTCTTAAAGATAAAAATATGACATATTTTGAATATACGGAAAAATACAAAAAAGGCGAAATTGTTTTAGATGAAAATTCGTTTATAGATAAAAGACTGAAAAGTGCAAAAACAGAAGATGAAAAGCAGTTTTTTGGCATATCAAATATCGATAGAGAAGAAGTTTTAAAATTAGAAAATGAATTTTATGAAAGAAAATTTTAATAAAAGGAGCTTTTATGGCAGACATTACAACACAAGAAAGTAGTGCAGTATCGTAGGGCGGGTATCCTTTTGCCCACCGAATTTTATATTTTTATCAAATTTCATAATTTTTAATTCTTTATTTATCATTATTTTTAAACCTGGCGCAGTATTTCCGCCTTGCGGGGGCGATTAGCAACGATACTTTCCGCTGACAAAATTTATCTTAGTTCGTATTTTGACGATTTCTTTGAGCGCGTGGGCGAGATAGGCGATATCGTCCTCGTCATTGACCCATGAGAAGCTTGCTCGCACCCAGCTTGGTTTGGTCTGATTTATGGGATCTGGCGCAAGGGCTGTCAGATCAAATCCATACGGTGCTGCGCAGTCGCACCCAGAGCGCGTTTGGATTTCGAATTTAGAGCTAAGCACGGAGGCTAGGGCATCAGAGGCTAAATTTTGCATATTAAAGGCGAAAATCGGCACCCTTGGCGCGCTTAAATTTCCGTAAATTTTAATCTCTTTGATTTTTGAAATTTCATCGATAAATTTCGTATTTAGCGCGCGCTCTCGCTCTTTTATAGTCGCAAAGCCCACCTTACGGCGCAAATCTAGCGCCAAATATGCCCTAATGAGCGCCGTAATTCCCGGCGTACCGGGCTCTTCTAGCCTCTCTTTGTCGATGACGAAGCTTTGCGAGTTAAAATCAGCGTATTTTACCGCGCCACCGCCCGCAAATGTGGGCTCTGCGCCTTCTAAAAACTCTTTTTTCAGCGCCAAAATCCCGCACGCACCCACTCCGCCGATGAGTTTGTGTGCGCCAAAAAACAGCCCGTCGCAAAAGCCCAAATCCACATTATCATGCGCCACAAGCGCGCTAGCGTCGATGAAAAGTTTCGCGCCGTGCATTTTCAGCGCCAAAAACACCCGCTTATAATCGACTAAAATCCCAGTGGCGTTCGAACACGCGCTAAATACACCATAAATTTCGCGCCCTTTATTTGCGCCTAAAATTTCATTTAATTTGCCAAAATCCATAAGCCCGTCTGCACCCAGTGGCACGCGCACGAGTTCGCACAGAGCCTGACGCAGGCTGATTTCGACCGAGTGGTGCTCGTATGGAGAGATTACGATTAGTGGAAATTTCGCGCGCTCATTTGTGGCGAAATTTGTCAAATTTAGCCGTTTTTTGGTATTTGGTGGCAGGTAAATGCCTAAAATTTCCCATAGCTTCTTAATCGCGGCTGTCGCGCCAAATCCGCACGAGATGAGGTAGTATCTGCCAGCGCACCCTAGCATTTCTTTGATTTTGGCGCGCGCGTTTTCGTAGTATTCGCTCGTGGTGTGGGCGTTTTCGCCGCCAAGCGAGTGTGTGTTGGCATAAGTGCGCAAAACCCGCTCGATTTCGCGCTCGACGCTATTGCAGGCTAGCCCAGACGCGGCGAAATCGAAATATTTGAGCCCCTCTTTTAGTATTAAATCATTTTTTATTTTTTCGATTTGCATTTTTTTGCTCCAAAATTTTGTAAATTATACCTAAACTTGCTAAAATTAGCCGTTTTAGGAGGGGTGAAATTCTAGGGTTAAAACACACGGCTAGCAAATTTGGCCATTTGGAACTGGGTGAAATTTTGAAATTTCACTTCGTATTCGATGCTTTTGATATTTGCGCGAAATATGACGATGTATTTAGCGCGATAGAGACTGAAATTTTGCCGAATTTTAGGGAGATTGGCGAGAGGTTTAGTTTCGGTGGCGAGTATGAAAAAGAGCTAAAACAAGCGTTGATGAAATTTGCTAGATCAGATCGCAAAAAAATCGGTGTCGCAAAGATACTGCCCCGCTTCACCGCCCAAAAAATCACGCAAATTTTGCTAGAAGCTGGGTTTTTAAATTTAGAAAAATCACACGAAAAACGCCCCGTAAAACTGCATAAAAATGATAAATTGCCACGAATTTTAAGACGCTATCAAATCACAGACAAAGTCCATTTTAACGACAATTTCTCGCGGTTTTGGTTCAGGTTTATCGAGCCAAATTTGCAAATTTTGGCGCAGGGCGAATACGAAAAAGTCATCGGCGAGATTAGGGAGGATTTCGATAATTACGCGAGTTTTGGCTATGAGATACTCTGCCGCGAACTGCTCGCAAACTACCTAAATATCGATATTTCGCAAATTTCGAGTTATTGGGATAAAAATAGCGAGATTGATATTTTTGCGAAATTTGAGGGGTTTTTAGTCGTGGGCGAGTGCAAATACAAAGAGCGCAAAATCTCAAAAAATGTCCTAAACGAACTGCTCGCAAAGTGCGAAAATTCCGCGCTTGCGCCCGATATGGTGGCGCTGTTTTCGAAATCTGGGTTCTCAGGCGAGCTAGAAAAAATCAAAAATGATAGAATTTTGCTTTTTGATATAGAGGATTTTAAAATTTTACTTTGATTAAATTTGGCTAAATTTAAAGCTAAATTTAGTATAATCGCAGTTTTATGCAACCAAACTAAGGAGAAAAAATGGCTTATTCAATGGGCGATTTGAAAAAAGGTCTTAAAATCGAAGTTGATGGAATTCCGTTTAAAATCGTAGAGTATCAACATGTAAAACCGGGCAAGGGTGCGGCTTTCGTGCGCGCAAAACTAAAATCCTTCATCGACGGTAAGGTTTTGGAAAAAACTTTCCACGCAGGCGATAAATGCGAGGAGCCAAATTTAGAGCAAAAAGATATGCAATACCTTTATGATGACGGCGAGTATTGCCAATTCATGGACACAGAGAGCTACGAGCAAGTGGCAATCGCTGACGAGGATGTGGGCGAGGCGAAAAAATGGATGCTCGATGGCATGATGGTTAGCATTATGTTTTACAACGGCAAAGCGATCGGCGTGGAAGTTCCGCAAGTAGTCGAGCTAAAAATCGTCGAAACTGCGCCAAATTTCCGTGGCGATACACAAGGAAGCAATAAAAAACCAGCGACCCTTGAAACTGGCGCGGTCGTGCAAATCCCATTTCATGTGCTTGAAGGCGAGGTTATTCGCGTAGATACCGTGCGTGGCGAATATATCGAAAAAGCAAACAAATAATTCTTCCTTCCCTGATTAAATTTGGCGAATTTGCAAAATTTGTTGAATTTGCCGAATTTAGCGGGGAATTTTAAATTTAATCCTTAAAATTTGTTGTTAAATTTTGTTAAATATTCTTGCGCTTTTAAACACTGCGCCGAATTTTGTTTTGGGCTTGAATTTGGTTTGCGCTTGATTTTGTTTTGCGCTTGAATTTGGTTTGGGCTAATACTGCGCCGAAATTTGGCGATATTTTTAAGCGCGTTTGCGTGGGTTTGCGTGGGTTTGCGTGGGTTTGCGTGGGTTTGCGTGGGTTTGCGTGGGTTTGCGTGGGTTTGCGTGGGTTTGCGTGGGTTTGCGTGGTTTATACTGCGCCGAAATGCGCGCGGTTTGCGCGTGTCATAATGTGTCATGATTTGGCGCTAAAATTTGCGTGCGCGGGTTGGATTGCGTATCGTATGTAAGAAATTTGGCGTTTGGCGAAATTTTGCGCTTTAACTCAAATTTAAGAAATTTTTTGTAAAATTACAGCTTATCCAATTTATTCAATCGGGCTCATAGCTCAGTTGGTTAGAGCATCCGGCTCATAACCGGATGGTCCCAGGTTCGAGTCCTGGTGAGCCCACCACTACCCCTTTTTAACCATTTTCAAAACCTTTCACAAACCACGATTTTAAGAGAGTTTAAAGCCTTTTTTAATTAAAATCAATTTCAAAGAAAATCACTGATTTTCACAAAAAAGAATACATAAAAGGTTACATAACAGCACCATAAAAATAAGTTATGTATCCCTAAATGCAATAAACGATTTTAAGGGGTTTGGCTATGAATACTTACGAAACAGACACGCAACTAAAAAATTATAAGTTACCGCAAGGCAAAACGGAAATTTGGCTAAAAGACAAAAAGACAGAAAATCTATATTGCATAGTCAGACAAAACACAAAAAGATTTTATTATAAATACAAAACAAACGGAAAAGAGAAAAAAATACCCATAGGCAAATATCCGAGTTTTAGCCTAAGCGAAGCAAGATTAAAAGCCCTTGAATATCAAACAGCAAGGGATAGGGGCGAAAATATCCAAAGCGCAAAAATCAAAGCCCTAACCTTTGGCGAGATTGCGAGTGAGTATATCGACAAGAAAAAGAGTGAATTAAGACCCGAACAAATGCAAGATTTCAAAAGGAGCACGCAATTAGGCAAAAATATAGGGCGCATTGAAAAACACATTTATCCAAGCATAAAAGAGCGTAAAACAAGCGAGATTAAGCGAACTGAGATTATAGAAGCGATAGAAAAAATCCAAGACCACGAAGTCAAAAACGGCTTAACCTTTGAGACTTCAAGGCGAACATTTAATTTCACAAAAGAGATTTTTAAATACGCAGTTAGTAGGGGTTATATTGAATATAACCCCCTTAGTGAAGTAGAATTTAAGGACGCTTTTAAAACGCAAAAGCGAGATAAGCACTTCAAAGCCATAACAGACACCAAAAGATTAAGCGAGTTTGTAAAAGCCATATATAGCGATACTAGCATAAGATTTCAAACCATTAACGCTTTAAAATTTGGACTTCATACAGGGTTAAGAACGAAAAATATAAGGCTTTTGAAATGGGAATATATTGATTTTAGCAAGAATTTAATCACAATTCCAAGCCCTAATATGAAAACAAACAAAGACAAAGACAGCTTTAAACTTCCGATAAGTAGGCAAGTAAAGGCGATTTTGCTAGAAATGCAAACGAGAAAAAAGGGCGAATATGTATTTTATAGCGATATTGCGAGAAGTAAAGCTATAAACGAAAACGCTATAAATCAAGCTATTAAGTGGTTAGGGTTTGGTGATGAAATGCACGGACACGGACTAAGGAGCGTATTTTCGACCACAGCAAACGCAAACACCAAAGAACACGGCTTAAACTCCGATATAATCGAGTTAAGCCTCGACCATACACTAAAAGACCGCATAAAGGCGATTTATGACCGAAACCTGTATTTAAGCGAACGAGCCGAGTTAATGCAGTGGTATAGCGATTATTTAGAGAGCTTAGCAAAATGCTAGATAAAGACCTGTTAAGCGATACACAAATTCAAAGGCTACAACATAAAAAAGAGCTAAAAGGCTTTTTTACTTTTGCTTATCAAGGGCTAAAATATCCGTATTTATTAAATTCCGAATTCTTTAAAAATCAAACAGAATTTATAAATTTTTGCGATAATAAAATTAGCGAATTTATAGATTTATGTGTAAATCGCTTACAAGCAAGAGAACACGAAATAAATAATAAATCGCTTAACGATTTTATAAATGGAGGCGATATTGTTATCAATGAACTTGATTTTGGGACTTTTGAAAATATAAAGAATAACCTATATTATGCTTTAAGCGATTACGATTTAATGCGTAATTATATTTTGCCGATACCTACATTTTTGCTTTTTATATCAGGCGACAAAAAAATAATAGATAAAAATATAAAAGATTTTGCAAAAATTGAGAGCGAAAAAGAATTTGATTTTTGCAAATATCTAAAACGAAACTTTATACAAATACCGCCAACAGATTACAAAGCAAATACACAACTTTTAAAACTTTTATATAAAACGAATAAATTCAAACCTATTATAGTCAATGTCGTTAGAGAATTTATGTTTGTATATACTAGCTTATTGCGGGAAAATGCAAAAAACGAAACAAAAGATAATCTAAGTTTTTACACTCAATTTGAACGAAAAAAAGATTTTTCAGATGATTTAATCAAATGGAATTTTAAAAACAATTTTTTACCTTGCCGATTGATTAGACAATGCAAAGGCTTTAAAGATAAATTTATTTTTAGCCCTAGCACTAATTTTAATGATTTGCTTAATGAAACTCTTATCAAAAAATTAAAAATAGACGGAACATTTTATAAAGCCCTTTATTTGACCCACACAAACCATTTTATACAAGAATTTTCGAAAAATTTACACATTTAAATCAATAAATTTAGCCGAAGTTGATAAAGCCCTTATTATCGGTATTTGAGCTACTTTTTTTAAAAAAATCTCAAAAAAACCCTTAAAATACACTCATAATTTTTCATAAACTAGCTAGAAAATGAAAATTAAATCTAATTTTTAGGAGTTATCAAATGGATAACCAAAATTTTAACAAATGGTTAAACGCTAAACAATTAAGAGCGTATTTAGGGGGTATCAGCCAAGCGACTTTATGGCGATACTATAAAAGGGAAAATAAACTTCCACAACCAAAAAGGATAAGTAAATCAATCCTTTTATGGGATATAAACGAAGTTAATGCAAAATTAGGCTTAACTTCCGAAGCCGAAACGGCACAAGGAGGCGAAAAATGAGCGATAAAAAACAAAAAAGACTAGGCACGATTGAAAGTTTAATCGCAACTTTGCAAGGCTTAATAAACAATGCTGATGATATTACCGCCCTTAATGGTGGTAAATATCTAACAACACGAATCAGCAATAATATCGTGGAATTAAGAGATAAAGGCATTACGATTATAACCGAGCGTATTGAACTAGCAAATAAAAAGCATTATGGACGCTATAAACTAGCAAAATCAAAGGATAATTTAGTAAGAGCGAAACGACTTTTAAAGGCATATTCAAATATGCAAAAATCAAAATAAAAAAGGGCGGTTTGACCGACCGCCCTAAATTCTTTAAAAACCTATGGAATTATACCAAAATATGGCGCATAATGCGAGTATTTTCAACAAGATTTTAGATAAAATTTCCGAAGCTGATTTATTTAGCATTTCGCAAAATTTATCTCAATTCGCATCGCCAAATTTTAGCGGTATCGACAGCCTAAGATTTACCTCAACCGCCAAATTTATAAGCAAATTTACCAACTTCCTACAAACGCAAGGACTAACCCTAAACGAAACAGCCTTTAAAACCAACCATTTCAGATTATACGATTTATATGGCTATAAAACGCCAAAGACCGCCCTATTTTGCAAAGTAAGCCAAAAAGTAAGTATTTATATATACTCCACCTCAGAGACGCTAGACAAAGCAAGAAAAGCGCATAGAGACTTAAAGGGATTTCGCTTTTTAGAAATTCACGGATTAAGCCAATACGACAGCCAAGCCAAAGAGCCGCTAAAACTCGACCGAAAAACCGAACGAATTTTAAAATTTTTACTCGAATTTATCGATAATAGAAAAAATCGCCAAAACTTGATTTTAAAGAGCCTTGATTACTCACTCGACTATTTTATCAAAAAAGAAGTTAATGCAGTTTTGGCGCAAAGTATAGCCCCTTATTTAACAAATTTGGATAATTGTAAATTATACAAACCAAAAGCCCTTAATACTATTTACGCTCAGACCTCGACAAGAAAAAGGGCAAAGCCTATAAACGGAATTTTGCAAAAAGTAAGATTTTATGATAAAAAAATCAAACACGATAGCTCACGGGCGCGCGAGACTATGCAAAGGCATATTATAAGGGCTGAACTCGTTTTTGTTTTTGATAAGACCCCTTAAAAAAGTCATAAAATCGATATTTGCTGAGGTTATGAAACGAAATGAAAGCGAAAGACAATAACTTCCGCACTAAATCGCCCTTTTTGACCTATGCTAAACACCAAGCAAACCACGCAAGGGGCGCACTCGCAACCGCTTATATAAATAGACTTTCTAGTAGTGAATTAACATAATAATTAACCCAAGACTATACAAAACTATCAACTATTGCTATAATAACAATTATCAAAATATATAAAATAGAAAGGTTAAAATGAGACAAAAAACAAGCGATAAATACAAAGAACTAACAGCCGAATTTATAAGCGGTAATACTGAAATATCCAAGCTATCTAAAAAATATAAAATCCCTAGAACTTCGATTTATAGCCATTTTGACCGCAACGGATACGACCCAAGCACGGATTTAATCAAGGCTAGACACTTTATAAATCAAGGGCTAGAACACCTAAAACACTTCATTAAATCGAATATTTGCGACAATCCTAACAAACACACAAAAGAGCTAAACGAATTAGCAATTAAAAGCCTAATGGATACGCTAGAAAAAGAACACGGCACAACGGCCACAGCCATAAACGATTTAATCCTAAATGCAATAATTAAGGCTGATACTATGCTAGACCAAGCGAACGACCCTAAAAGCCTTTGCGAAACTATGCAAGGCATAAAAAAGTTAAGTGAAGCAATAGGGCTACCCCCTAAACTTTCTAAATATGATATAATGCAAGAAATCAAAGAGCTAAACGACAAAGAGCCGTTTAAAATTGAGATTAATTATCTAAATTCATAGCGTAAGCTTAATTAAGTTTATAGTTAAAATTTAGCTAATTTTTTGCGAAACTTAAAAAAATTTAGCGTGAAACATAACTTTTAAGCTTTGCAAACTTAAACGGAAAAAGCGCAAAATTTACAAAGCCCTAAAATAGGGGAATATTAAAATTAAGTTATGAAAATGATAGTTTTCAATACAAAATTTTAAATTAAGCAAATCTTAAAAAATCGGTTACATAAAAGAATACATAAATTAATCAGAATAAAATCTTTATATCGCTAAAATAGGGCTTTACAGGCTATTTTAGTAAAATGGTGAGCCCACCACCACACAATTTCAGCCTTTTTTTAAAAGCTTTTTAAAAACGATTATATAAAATTAAAAAATAAAATCAAAGCCCCGAATTTGGGGCTTAGTGGTTATAAATTTATCGAAAATGTAAAATTTCCGTGCAGGTTACAGCGAGAGATTGCTTTGAGGGTTTTGACATCTTTTAGATTTAGTCTTGCGCTCAAAAATCCCCTGCTTGCGACTGGTTCTAACGAGGCTTTGGCTACGAGTTTATCATCTGCGTAAAGCTCAATCGCATAAATCCAGTGATCAGCGTCGCTTGGGTGGATTATTCCGCCTTGTCCGATATTGACATCTACTAGCGAATATCCCTTTTCATCGGCGTCGCGCACAGTGATTTCTGGGGTGTGTTTTTTCTCGAAATCGTTTAGGTTTTTTGGATCTTCGGGCGTGATATCCTCGGTGTTTGCGATAAGGCTTTCGTCGTATGCGCTTAGTGTGCTAACGGCTGCGGCTGCCGTAACTATGGCTTTTAATGCGGTTCGTCTTTGCATTTTTTCCTCCTTAAAAAATATGATAAATATTGTATTGTTTTATATTAAAGATAAAGTAAATCTTATTTTAAATTCGCCAAATTTATGGTGCAAAATTTAGAAAACAAACGAAATTTTAACCTTTCGTTATAAATTCAGCCCTAATTAAATTTGTTCTATGCAAATTTATTGTAAAATCGTAGGAACATTATATTTTAAAGGGGAAAAAATGTCGCAAAGTGACGCTAATGCGCCTAAAAAGCGCGGTATATTTGCATGGTATTTTGAGTCAAGCCTACTTTGGCGCATAATGATTGCGCTTGTTTTGGGTTCGGTTTTGGGTATAATTTTACCGCAAAATGCCACCGTTGGCGATACCACTTGGGTATCGATTTTAACGCCGTTTGGTGATCTTTTTGTGCGAATGCTCAAAATGATTATGGTGCCTGTAATCGTCTGCTCACTGATAATTGGCACAAGTTCGATTGATCCAGCTCACCTTGGTAAAGTTGGCGTCAAAACGATAATTTTCTACGCGATTACGACGCTGTTTGCGATCGCCATAGGTTTGGCGTGCGGATTGATTTTCAGCCCTGGTAGTGGGTTGGAGCTAGATGCTGCCAAAGCTGTGGAAAAGAGCGCAAACGCTCCTGCGATGAGCCAAATTCTGCTAAATATTATCCCTACAAATCCGTTTGAAGCTATCGTTAAGGGCGAAATTTTGCCTATTATCGCATTTTGTATTTTTGTGGGAATTGGCCTAGCGTATTGCAAAAGTAGCGACGATGAGCGTATTGCGCGCAGTGCAGATACTGTGTATGCGTTTTTTGATGGTATGAGCGAGATTATGTTTAAGGTTATCCGCTGGGTTATGCAATACGCACCAATCGGCGTTTTTGCGCTAATGTTCGTTGTATTTAACAAAGCTGGAATTGGCGCGATTAGCTCGCTTTTGACCGTTACGATTGCGCTATATGTGGGGCTTGCAGTGCAGGTGTTTGCGATATACTGCGTGGTTTGTATGCTAATTGGCATAAATCCTGCGAAATTCTTAAAAAAAGTCCGCGCGCCTATGCTTACGGCGTTTGTTACCAGAAGCTCGAACGGCACGCTTCCGATTACAATGAGGACAGCTGATGAGGAAATGGGAATTCCAAAATCAATCTACGGCTTTGTTTTGCCTGTGGGTGCGACTGTGAATATGAACGGAACGACCGTATATTTGGGCGTTTGCACGCTTTTTATCGCTAATGCGTGCGGTATTGATCTAACCGCTCAAAACTACTTTACGATTATCATCACATCTATGCTAGCAGCTATCGGAACAGCCGGTGTGCCCGGTGCTGGCGCGCTAATGCTACTTTTGATACTAGAATCAGTAGGTATCAGCGTAACTGGAACTGTGGCAGTGGCTTATGGTATGATACTAGGCATTGACGCGATACTAGATATGGGACGCACATCTATGAATGTTACAGGTGATGTCGTGGCTTCGCTATATGTGGCTAAAACAGAGGGCAAACTAGATACCTCAAAATGGGAGAATTAAATGCGTAGAGTCGGAGTAATCGGCGGTATGGGACCGCTAGCAAGTGCTGATTTGTATCTAAAAACGATAGAATTAACGGGGGCTAGAAGCGATCAAGAAAATATCCCGCTTCTAATCGATAGTTATCCGCAAATTGAGGATAGGACGGCGTGCATTTTCGGCGAGGGCGAGGATCCTACGCCAAAGCTAATCGAAAGCGCAACTCGCCTTAAAAATGCAGGTTGCGAGGCGTTTGTCATGGTTTGCAATACAGCGCATTATTTCGCACCAAGGGTTTTGGAGGTTGTGGATTTGCCACTAATCCATATCGCAAAAAACGCAGTTAGCATGATACAGACCCGCTATCCAAATGCCAAAAAAATCGCAGTTTTGGCTACTTCTGGCACGAAAAAGGCTAGGGTGTATGATGAGCACTTAGAGAATGCTGGATTAATCAGCGTAGAGCTTGGCGAGGAAAATCAAGCTAAGCTAATGGATTGTATTTACAAAGGTGTGAAAGCTGGCAAAACCGCAGAATATGTGGAGACTTTCAAAAGCGTGCTAGATAGCATTGACGCGGATGTTTATATCGCTGGCTGCACGGAGATTCCGCTGTTTTTGCCACTTATTGAGACGGATAAGGTTTTCCTTGACGCTACGCTTGAACTTGCGCGCGCGATTGTGGAATTTGCCCGTTCGTAGCCAAATTTAATCAAATTTAATAAATTTAGCCCAAATTTTGGGCTAAATTTAGATTTTCAAATTCCTAAAATTCGTAAATTTCAGAAATTTCACGCAGCTAAAATTTCGCCCACTTTCTCGCCAAAATCGTCGCCGACGATGTATTCGGTAGGATAGATCAAAACCTCGTTTTCAAACCTCACGCGCAAAATTAGCCGTTTGGAGTTTTTCAAATCCCGGTCGTTGAAGGCTAGGGAGTAGATTTTTTGAATTTTGTCGCGGTTTAGCTCGCTAGCACTTATTTCAAACTCGAAATCCACAGCCTTTTTGCGCTGTTCTTCGCGCTCTTTTTTGCTTTGTTGCAAGGCCACAAGTGCGGCGTTTTCGCCCTTTTCAAAGCCATTATCGCCAAAATTTCGCCTCTCTTTGCGCGCAGAGCCGCCATAAGCCTTCGCTTCGCTAGGGGCGTAGTTTTCGATATTTCGCGCCTCATCGAGCGATAAAATTTCATCTAGGTAAATTTGATATTTTCCGCCGTAAGTTCCTGTGTTTTTCGCAAGCCTTACCCAAAATGCCAGCGGGCGTTCTAGGTCGCTATCGCTTAGGGCTAGCACGCTTTCGCACACATCGCCAAATGCCGCGACTTCGAAGCTCCCTGATAAATCGAGTATGGTTAAATTCGCCATTTGCGAGCCAGATTTTGTGGTGCGAGAATTTACGCTTTCGATTTTACCGACACACAAAAGCTTCATTGATGAGCCATCGTTTTGCAAAATTTCATCAAATTCGCTCGATTTGCTGTGTGCGATAGGCGAAATTTCGCTTTCGAAAACTTTGAGCGGATTTCCCTCTAAAAATACGCCAGAGCGTGGTCTAAACCCAGCGTCTTTGGCGTTTTCTAGGCTTAGCATTGAAAGGAAGGAAACTTGATACGCTCCCTCGCCAGCGGCACTTTTGCTGATTTTTATCATAAAAGCGTATGGTTTTTCAAGCTCAGCAGGGCTTAAATTTTCGATAGTTTTTAGCGTGTTGTCAAATACGGCTAGTTCATACGAGCCGTGCAAATCCAAAATGGTCAAAATTCCCATTTTTTTGCCAGTTTTTGTGATACGAGTAGTGATATCCTCGATCCGCCCAACGCTTAAAATTTCGGCATTATCGCCCGTAATCTCGCCAAATTGCGATGAGAGCAGGTAATCTATACCGCTCATTTGCTCTTTATAATCATCGAGCGGGTGACCTGAGAGATACACGCCCACGGTTTGTTGCTCGAATTTTAAAATTTCACTTTGCGCAAATTCCTCAGCGTTTTCCACGAAGCTTACTTTTATTCCCTCGGTCATCTCCTCATCTTCGCCAAATAGCGAGTTTTGAGCGTCTTTTTTGATTTCTGTGATTTTTTTCATCACATCTAGGATATTTTCCATGTTTTGGATAATACTAAGCCTAGTTTTACCCAAACAATCCATCGCACCGCCGTAGGTTAGGGACTCGATGACCTTTTTATTGACCTTGAAATTATCCACTCTGGTGGCAAAATCATCGATATTTTCAAAAAGCCTTTCGTTTTGAAGCTCCAAGATATTCTCAATCGCAGCAGATCCTACGCCCTTAATTGCGCCAAGTCCGTAGATGATAGACTGCCCTGATTCGCTTGCTTCATCGTCGATTACGCTAAATCCGCGCAAACTTTGGTTGATTGATGGTTGTTTTAGCCCGATACCAAGCCGTTTTGCTTCATCGATATATTTTGCAACTTTATCTGTGTTTCCCTCCTCAGATGTGAGCAAACCAGCCATAAATTCGGCTGGATAGTAGGTTTTAAGATAGGCTGTTTGAAATGTAATCATCGAATAAGCCGCCGCGTGGGATTTGTTAAATCCATAAGAGGCAAATTTCATAATCATATCAAATAGCTCGTTTGCCTTAGCGACATCAAAGCCGTTTGTCTTAGCCCCCTCTAAATACTGCTCTCTCATGTGAGCTAGCTTTTTTTCGTCCTTTTTACCCATGGCTCTACGCACCAAATCAGCTTCGCCAAGCGAAAATCCGCCGATAGTTTGCACTAGCTGCATGACCTGCTCTTGATAGACGATGATTCCATAAGTCGGCTCTAAAATTTCCTTGATTTGCGGGAACATATACGAGGCTTCCTCGCGTCCGTGTTTGATATCTATAAAGCGCGGGATTAGATCCATTGGACCTGGGCGATATAGCGAAATCATCGCGATGATATCCTCAAATCTATCTGGCTTTAAATTTACGGCTAAATCTTGCATGCCAGCGCCCTCGATTTGGAAAATTCCAAGCGTGTTGCCTGATTGGATTGTTTTATAAGTCGCAGGGTCGTTAAAATCTATTTTTTCCCAGATTATGTCTTTATCATATCGCCTTTTTATGAGTTTTAGCGCGCTGTCGATGACATCGAGAGTTTTAAGCCCCAAAAAGTCAAATTTGATGAGATCCACATCTTCTAGGTAGTTTTTCATATACTGCGTGACGATACGCGCGTCATCGCCTTTATCTTGCTTGAAAAGTGGAGCCTTGTGCCATAACTCTTCGTTTGAGATAACCACGCCTGCTGCATGCATGCCAGCATTGCGGTTTAAGCCCTCTAATTGAAGCGCGAATTCCCATACTTGCGCGGCTGTGGGGTCGCTTTGCAAAAGCTCGGCGATTTTTGGCTCTTGCTCGTAAGCACCCGGTTTGTATTTATCGCTATTTGGATCGCCGACGCCAGTTAGGGTTACGCCAGGACCTTCTGGGATTAGTTTTGCCATTTTATCAGCTTGTGAGAGAGGCATATCGCATACTCTGGCGACATCGCGGATTACGCCACGAGCTAGCAATTTACCAAAGGTCGCTACCTGGGCGACATTGTATTTGCCATACTGCTTTATGACATAATCAATTACTTCGCCACGCCTTGCTTGACAAAAATCCACATCAATATCTGGCATAGAGATACGAGCAGGGTTTAAAAATCGCTCGAAAAGCAGGTTATAAGGTATCGGATCTAGGTCGGTAATACGAAGCGCATACGCACAAATCGACCCAGCCGCAGAGCCACGGCCGGGTCCTACTGGGATATCGTGGTCTTTGGCCCAGTTGATGAAGTCTTGCACGATAATCATATAGCCTGAGAAGTGCATGCTTTTTATGATTTCAAGCTCTTTGTTTAATCTTTCTTCGTAAATTTGGTGTTTTGCCTCATCAATAAATTTTAATCTCTCTTTTAATCCCTCACGGCATAGATAATCAAACAAAAAATCATCATTGGCAAAGCTATATCTAGCCTCTGGCTCAGGTAAGCTTAGTCCGTGTTTGCTAGCGTATTCGAGGGTAAATTTGAAATTTGGCGGTGTGGGAGCGTAGCCCTTTTCCTCGAAAGCAAAGTGCAAATCGCACTTTTCGACGATTTCAGCGGTATTTGTGATGACCTCTGGCATATCGGCAAAGAGCCTTTGCATTTCTTCATCTGATTTGACATAAAATTCGCTTACGACATGTTTTAGGCGATCTCCGTCGTTTATGGTTTTGCCCATGGCTATGCACTGATACACATCGTGGGCTGTGGCGCGCTCTTTGTAGGCGTAGTGGGCGTCGTTGGTGGCGATGAGTTTGATATCAAGCTCGCGCGCTATGCGAATTAGATCTTTTTCGATATTTAGTTGCTCGCCGATACCGTGTCGCATGATTTCTAGGTAAAAATCATCGCCAAAAATCTCTTTATACTCCATAGCGGCTTTTTTAGCAGCCTCGTATCCGCCAGCACCTCTTTTTAAATTTCGCTCGCTTTGATTTAGGTGAAATTCCACCTCCCCAGCCAGACACGCAGACGAGCAAATAATGCCCTCGCTATGCTCGCGAAGTAGTTTTTTGTTTATGCGTGGGTAGTAGTAAAATCCGTTTAAAAACGCCTGCGAGCTAAGATACATTAGGTTTTTGTAACCGATTTCGTTTTTGGCTAGCAAAATTAGGTGGAAGCGATTTTTGTCGCTTTTATCGCCGATATCATCGTGGTTGTGGATATAGGCTTCGATACCGATTATCGGCTTTATGCCGTTTTTGCGCATGGTTTGGTAAAAATCGATCGCCCCAAACATATTGCCGTGATCTGTGATTGCGCAGGCTTTGGCACCGCGCTCGGCTAGGATTTTGGCTAGTTCGCTGACTTTGTTTGCCCCGTCAAGCAATGAGTATTCTGTATGCAGGTGTAAATGTGTGAATTCGCTCATAAAATGTCCTTTGAATTTGCGCTCATTTTAGCAAAAAGGGGTTAAATTTTGGCTTTTTGAAATTTGGAGAATTTGCTTTGCGTTATCGCTGTGTTTTGGCAGACACTGCGCCGAATTTGTTATGCGAGCAAGCAATTGATTTGCCTTTAATTTGTCATTGCGAGGAGCAAAGCGACGAAGCAATCTACGACTTTAAAAAATTCCTTGCACTAAATTTGCTGTCATTGCGAGCTTTCGCAGAAAGCGAAGCAATCCAGGGGAATTTCAGATAAATTTTAATTCAAATTTCTAACACTCCCTAAATTTTACTGGATTGCTTCGTCGCTTTGCTCCTCGCAATGACACGGAATTCACATGCTCTAAATTTAAAGTCGTAGATTGCCACGAATTTTGCTAACGAAAAATTCTCGCAATGACAAATCAAGCGTAAAATTTTGCTTACCATTGTCATTGCGAGCGTAGCGAAGCAATCCAGGGGAATTCAGATAAATTCCAATTCAAATTTCTAACATTCTCTAAATTTTACTGGATTGCTTCGTCGCTTTGCTCCTCGCAATGACACGGAATTCGTATGCTCTAAATTTAAAGTCGTAGATTGCCATGAATTTTGCTAACGCAAAATTCTCGCAATGACAGATTTGGGATTAGGGAATTTTACTGGATTGCTTCGCTTCGCTCGCAATGACAGATTAAACAGCAATTGCGAGCGAGTGAAATTAGTTAAAAAGTAACTCGGATTTTAGTGTGTTAAAAGCCTCATCGCCTTTTAGTTCGCGCACGATTGCGAGTGCGAACTCCATTGCAGTGGCTGGACCACGAGAGGTAATGATATTTTTATCTATTATGACATTTGCGCTAGCGGTGTAGCCGGTGTGCGCGACAGTGCCCTCGAAGCCCGGGTAGCAGGTGTAGCTATCCTTTAAAACACCGGCTGTGCCCAGAGCCCAAGGTGCAGCGCAGATTGCGCCGATTTTTTTGCCAGCTTTGTCAAATTCGCGTAAAATTTCGCCTAGTTTTTCACTTTTGGCTAGGTGTTCGGCACCTGGCAAACCGCCCGGCAAGACTATCATTTCGTATTCGTTAATGTCTAAATTTACAAGTAAATCATCGGCGATGATTTCCACGCCGTGAGAGCCTGTAACGCATTTTTTCTCTAAGCCGAGAAATTTAGCGTCGATCCCAGCTCGTCTTAGTAAATCAACCACGCTTATTGCTTCGATTTCCTCGAAGCCATTGGCTAAAATAACGGCTACTTTCATTTTTTTCCTTTATTTTAGATATGAGCCTTGCTCACTAGGAGTGGTCGAAATATCGGTGTTGCCACCACGCGCAGAGCCTGAACCGCCAGGCAAAAATGAAGTGTCGCCCTTCAAAAATGCGATGATATAGCCTATCTCTGTCGAGGTCGTAGATAGCGCGATAGGGTTCATCAAAAATGCTTTTTTGCCACCATATTCATAATCTGAGCCGTAGTCGCTAATCGCCATAGCAATTTCGCCTGCGGATAGATTTTTGATTTTTTTAGAGACGCCGTGAGCGCGCTTTTCGCCATTTGCGCCGTGGCATGAGGCGCATTTAGCAGCGAAAAGCTTAGCTCCCTCTTCTTTGGCGGCTACTGGATTGTGCTTGATAGTATTTAGCACGCTACCCTTTGAGCCGTCGTTTTTATAGACATTGACTGTAATATTTTCGTCTTTGGAATGTTTTTCGATGAGGGATTTTAGCTCTTTTGCGAACTCGCCTTTTGCCTCAAACACATAGCTTTCTTCTGGCTCATTAGCCACCAAAAGCGCACCCGCGCAAAAACATGCTAAAAACGAAAGTTTTAAAATCTTCATTTGATACCTTGTCGATAGAATTTAAAAAGGGCGAGGTTTTGCCCTCGCCCTAGGATTATAACTAATCAGAGTAAATGATTAGAAAGCGTATCTAGCTTGGAAGCGGATAAAATCTTGTTCTTGATCTTTGCCGTCCGCGCCATTTCTTTCTAGCTCAGCGTGTGACCAGAAAGTTTTGAAGCTAAGTTTTTTGTTGTATTTGTAATCAGCTCTTACAACTGTTTCCCAGCCATCTGTATCAGTTCCGTTCATACCCTCAAATTCGCCAGCTACATAATCAACACCTAGTCTTAGACCAGTATCTGGGATAGTGTAACCAGCAGTAGCATACCATGCCCAGTTGTCGCCTGCGAAATCTGTATAGCCGATTAAAGCTTCGCCTGCGCCAAGGAAAGAAGCGTCATCTTCAAATGATACTCTTGAATGTGTAGCAGCATCTGTGTCGTATCTGACATAACCAACGCTTGCATCGAAACCAAACAAATCTGCGCTAGCCTCTACACCGAAGTAATCAGCATCATCAACAACGCCACCGCCTTGAATGCTTGTGTATTGTCCGTCGAAATCAGAGAAAGCGTATTGAGCTGTCAAGCCTAGGTTGATATCCTCTGTAACATCGAAGCTTAAACCAGCCTCAACTGCGAATAAATCAACAACATCCTCTAAGCTAGCATACCATAGTTGGAAAGATACTGGATTATAAGAACCGATAGCAGCTACGCCCCATAGGTTGTGTTGGTCTAGTTTTTTACCATCTGGTGCAAGTGTTGCAGCATCTGCATTCTTAGCAATATCGCCATCTGGCTCCAATGCATCCATATATAGAGCAGCAAGAGTTAAGCCCTCGATATCTTGATTGACAACTTTCAAACCATCGCCATACATATCGTCTGTGAAGAATGCGCCTATTTTTTGGCGACCTAGTTGAACTGTCGTGCCACCAATTTTATATCCTAGGTATCCTTGGTATAGATCAAATTTTGTTGTATCTGCATTAGCTGTTCTGCTCTCTGCCCAGTCGCCATCGTGAGCATAGCGAATACCAGCTACAAAGAAGAAGTTATCATCGATTTTTGTATTTACATTAACAACGCTTTTAAATCTCCATCTGTGATCATTGCGTCTTGAAGCATCAGCTTTATCGCCAGCTTCGCCAGCAAATTTATTGTCATTTTTAGTGCTATCAATACGCATCCAAGCGAAACCGCTTACATCTACATCTTTGATTGCATCTTCTAATGCAACAGCACTTGCTGATGTAGCAAATGCACCTGCTGCTAATGCAGCTGCTAAACTAAGTTTGAATAATTTCATTTGAACTCCTTGTAAAAGTTATGGTCGTAATAGTAGCACAAAATACTGAATTATTTGCTTAAAACAATCTTAATTTTACTGAAATATAACCATTTTGTTACCGAGTATTAACCAAAATCGCTGAATTTTGCATAAAAAAAGCGAGACGCTCTTGCGCCTCGCAAATATTGAAAGGAGTTTGATTTCGATAGGGTGATTGTAGCTAAATTTGAGTAAATATATGGCAACAAATGAGAATTATTTTTAATGGTAAAAAATTTGCAGTTAAGCTAAATTTAGCTGATAAAATTCGTAAAATTTATGCGAAATTTAGAATTTTTAGCGCGAAATTTGCCCTTTTTGTTAATTTTTCGTTAAATTTAAAGGGCGAAATTCGGGCGTAAGTTATCAAAAACTGATTTTTTCCTCGGTTGGGGCTTTGATATTTTCGTTTTTGTGGAGCTGTTTTTTGATGATTTTGGTCGGCGTGTAGCTCTCTTTCTTGCCAGGGGTGATTTTGCGAGAGAGTATTTGCGCGCTAGAAACGGTGCCGTTTGTAACGCTGATGAGTGCGACATCGCCTGGGTTGGCGAAGTATTTATTTGATTTGGCGGTGCATTGCTCGCTACCATTTATAAATTTATATGTATATGCGACTTTGCTCTGTCTTGTGTAGCTAGAAATCTGCATTTTGCTGGCGGTGGTGTCTGGGCAAAGTGGCGTGGTGCGTGGCGCGAAAAAGGCGCAACCTGTGAAGCTTAGCGCGATTAGGCAGGGTAGGATTAGGTTTTTCATTTTTTTCCTTTTTTAAATTTTGGTTTTTAATTTTAAAATTTTTTCGGAAAAATTGCAAATTTTGGCTAATTTGTCATTGTAAGGAGCTGTTGTATTACGGCGCCGAAGCAATCTACGAGTAAAAAATTTAAATTTTGCAAATTTGCTGTCATTGCGAGCGAGTGTAACGAGCGAAGTAATCCAGTAAAATTTAAAGTAAAATTCTATTTAAATTTTGGTATTGAACGATTTTTTAAAATTTAGTTGATCTTATTTTTCGTTACGGCTTCGCCGTGCTGGATTGCTCCGTCGCTGTAAAACAGCTCCTCGCAATGACACGGATTAGAGCGTCTGTGAATTTTATACTCGTATTTATACTCGTAGATTGCCACGAATTTTGCTAACGCAAAATTCTTGCAATGACAGATTAAAGGCAATGGAATTTCTCTGGATTGCTTCGACGGCGTTGCCGTCTCGCAATGACAAATCAAGCGTAAATTTTGCCTAATTTGTCATTGCGAGGAGCGAAGCGACGAAGCAATCTACGAGTAAAAAATTTAAATTTTGCAAATTTGCTGTCATTGCGAGCGAAGCGAAGCAATCCAGTAAAATTTAAAGCAAAATTCTATTTAAATTTTGTATTGAACGATTTTTTAAAATTTAGTTGATCTTATTTTTCGTTACGGCTTCGCCGTGCTGGATTGCTCCGTCGCTGTAAAACAGCTCCTCGCAATGACACGGATTAGAGTTTTTAAAAACGCTAAAAAGAGACAAATTTGCGTAATAGTTATGCAAATTTGTCTTTAAATTTTATTTCCCATACCTGATGGATTAGGTGTAAATTTAATTATTTTTCTTTTTTATATGGCAACATAGAGTAAAGAATAGTGCAAAATACAGCTATCGTAGCAAAAAAATAGAGAATTTCAGCCATACTTTTTTGAGCCAAATATGCAATAACATAAGGAAAAGAATTTATTAAAAAATCCACTATTTTCCTGCGATTTCTTTTGCAATTTTGTCGCGCAAATCTAAAATTTCATCTCGTTTGATGACAAAGCTGTTTTTGTTGGCGATGAGGTGCGCTGAGCTGTGCATGATAACCTCGGCGACTTTAAGGCCATTTTGCTTCATCGTAGCGCCTGTTTCGACCACATCGACGATAGCGTCTGATAGCCCTATAATCGGAGCTAGCTCGATCGAGCCGTATAGTTTGATGACCTGAGTGGCGACGGCTTTGGTGGCGAAGTATTCGCGCGTGATATTTGGCATTTTGGTTGCGATTTTGATACCTGGGGTGTTGTAATCAAGCTCGGTTTCGTTTGGCACGCCCACACAAACTCTGCATTTGCCGATTTTGAGATCTAGCAGGCGCAAAACATCTGGTTTGTGCTCTTCGAGCACATCTAGCCCCACTACGCCGATATCTGCTGCGCCTCCGACGACATAGGTAGGAATGTCTTGGTTGCGGACATAAAGAAATTTAAAATCACCCTCTTGCATGATTAATTTGCGGTCTTCAAAGGCAAATTCTAGCCCAAAAATGCTTTTAAAAATTTTGAGTGTATCATCGGCAATGCGACCCTTTGGTAGCGCAATCGTAATCATAAAAGTCCTTTTTGTGAGATTAAATTTTTCATAGCGCGGAAAATCAAATCCCTATCATAAACGCCGTTTTTGAAATGTCGCATTAAAAACGCGCCGTCCCCGCCGGTAAAGTGTATGCGTTTATCGCCGGCAATGTCGGCTATGGCTAGGATTGTGGGCTTGAAAATGCCGTAATTCACGGCGTCGCTTGTTTTTTGTGGAAGCGAGTCTAGGAAAATTTTCGTCGAGAGATTGACATCTAAAACAGATGAAATTTCGCCATAAGTGCGAAGCATAGCGTGGATTCCAGGCAGGATAAATCCGCCAAGGTGGGTGCCACCTTCCATGACATCGACCGTGATAGCGCTGCCTGCATCGACGATGACACCGGTTTCGACCATACTGCACGCGACGATTCTATCGATTCCTAGCCCTTGGTAGGTGGTGTTTATGTGGAAATGGTGCGTAATGTCGATAAATAGGGGATTGTTTAGCTTGCGTTGCACTCTGGCATTTACATTTATACAATACACTCTCTCGATTGGTTCGTAGTTCAAAAACTCGTCGATACCCATAGCAAAGGTTGTGCCGTTATCATAAAATTTGGCATTTGTGTTGCCGATATCACATAAAAGCATAGGTTTTAAATCCGTTTTCTTCTAAAAATTTTTTACTTTTTGAGCAAATTTGGCTGTTGTGGAACAAAACTCGTTTTTTGATAGTTTTGCCTAAATTTGCGCAAATTTGTTCGGTTAAATTTAATAAAAATTCGCTATCTCGCATAATGAAGCGAGATGATGCCTCGCGCATGAAAATCAGGGTATTAAACCCAGATAAATCCACGCCAAAATAGGCGCTGTATGCGCGGGAGCGAGTGAAAATTTTCAAATCTATGGTTTTGAAATTTTTAAGCAAAATTTCATGGCTAACCATGAGATTGGAAATTTTACTTAGCAAAATTTAGCACTTTATCATCGTAGTAAAATGACGAATTTGCGCTAAATGCGCGAGAGTCAATCTCATCGCTTAGCTCAAAAATCGCCTCGCTTTGCAGATTTTTATCCGTGCGGATAACAAAACCTGTGCGCTCTACGATATAAAGGTATTCCCCACTAAATACACCCTCTAATAGCTGAGCGAAGGTAAATTTGCGAGATTTTATTAAATTTAGGTTTTTATCCAAAAGCTCGACCGTGCCGTCTTTTAGCAAAAGATAGATTCTATCACCGTCAAATAGGACATTTCTAATGTCGCGGTTGTAGGTTTTGTTGCCATTTGGGCTGATGAGAACTAGCCTTGTGCCTGTGCCTGCATAAAGGTCGTCGCCACGGGCTTGAAGCGTGGTTATGTTGTTAAAAAATGGTTGATTTGATACGACGAAATCCCTCACAGAGCGGCCGCCTGTGCGCTCTACGATATTTACTAGGCCATCAAGTGCTGGGTAGGCTACTAATTGGTTGATAAAAAGCGGAGCGGCTGTGCGTGAATCTATGGCAAATGCGTCGCCGATTTTATCATCTAGCACCATAGCACCCGAGCTTAGGCGAAAGAGCATTACGCTATTATCGCTCATCACAAGTGCTAAATCATCGCCGTCAATCGCGCCACTTAGGGCATAGCGTTTGAGATCTCGCTCAAATTTCACGCTGCCATCGCTACCCAAAACCCTAGTCGTGCCGTTTGTGTCTGTGGCGATGAAATTTCCATTATACTCGCCTAAAAATCGCTCGTTTTTGTTAAGTTTGATATTTTCATTTACGCCTGATTTGGTGATAACTGCGCCGTTTGATAGCGTGGCGCCCTCTTTGGCAGCATAGACGATTTCGGCTGGAAGCGAGCCGTTAAAGGCCATTTCGCCTGTGATGTTGTCATCGCCTGGGTCGAAATACTGGCGCTTGGTCGAACAACCGAAAAATAAAAACGAAAGCAGAAGTGTGAATATGATTGATTTTTTCATTATTTATTTCCTTTATAATGTTTTAAATTTAACGCTAAATTTCGCACTGGCGAATCTATGGCGATTTTGTCAAATTCGGCGTTTGCAGCCTCGATTTGACCTGTTTTTAAAAGCTCGTATCCCTTTACGATAGCGTCGTAATCGTTAAGCAAAAGCGGGCTTTGTTTGCCGTTTTGCACACTGATAATCTCTTTTAGCAAATAATCGACCTTACTATCGTTTGCAAGGGAAGTTAAATCGTCAGCTGTGCCGTGATTTAGCATATATAATGCGTATAGATTGAAATCTTTGTCTTTTAGTTTGGCAAGTTTTGCGTCATCGCGCGTCTCTAAAAGCTCTGAGTATAGCTCGTTCGCGCTGTTTATGCGAGAATTTTGGATAAATTCGTTCGCCCAGTATCCTACGAAAATCACCATTATAAGGGTAGCGAAAAAGATTAAAGGTTTTTTGTATTTTTTAATGAAAATTTCGCTTTTGATAACGCCTTCTAAAAACTGCTCTTCTGTGCCTATTTCTTTTTTAACGCCTTCGATGTCGTCTTTTAAAGCCAAAGTAGTATCCTTTTGTGATTAAATTTGGCGGTAATTGTAGCATAAAAAAATTTAAATATGCCCAAAGACAAGAATTTTTATGATATAATGTCGCATTTATCAGAAAAGGAAAATTTATGATAATAGATGAAATTTTATTATCAAGGCTCGAAAAATTAGCTGCTTTAAAAATCCCTGATGAAAAACGAAATGAGTTTATCGGTCAGTTAAATAAGGTAGTAGATTTTGTCGAAATTTTAAACGAATTAAAATTAGATGGTGAGGAAGTAGCCATAACTACTTTAAAGGGCGGAACTCCGTTTCGCGAGGATGAGCCACGCGCTAGCGATGTTCGCTCTATTATTCTGGGACATGCACCTTCAAGCGAGGGTGATTATTTTGTAGTGCCTAAAATTATTGATTAGAAAGGAAAAGTATGGAAGATCCAAGAAAAAATTTAGTAGATATCGAAACCTTATTAAAGACAGTTGTTTTTAATAAAGCTTCTGACTTGCACTTAGTTTCTCGCTCAGCACCGCAAATCCGAATAGATGGAACGCTTCGTCCTTTGGCTATGGATAGCCTTAGCGGAAGTGATATCGAGTATATTTGCTATGCGATGATTACAGATCAACAAAAAAGCGATTTAGAGGAAAATAAAGAGCTTGACTTCGCGATTGAGTTGCCAAATATCGGACGCTTTCGTGGAAACTACTATTACACTATGAACGGCGATTTGGCCGCTGCGTTTCGTATTATTCCTATCGATATCCCTAGCCTTGATGATTTGAAAGCCCCAAGCATTTTTAAAGAGGTTGTAAAACGCGAAAAGGGTATGATTTTAGTCACTGGTCCGACAGGATCTGGTAAATCAACGACTTTGGCGGCTATGCTAAATGAAATCAACGAAAAAGAGCGCAAGCACATTATCACGGTTGAAGACCCAGTCGAGTTTGTGCATCAAAACAAAAAATCTCTATTTTCTCACAGAAATATCGGCACGGATACACACTCTTATGCGCAAGCTTTGAAATTCTCACTTCGCGAGGACCCTGATATCATCCTAGTCGGTGAGATGCGTGATAGGGAGACGATTTCTATTGCCATTACTGCGGCTGAGACAGGACACTTGGTTTTTGGCACACTTCACACAAACTCAGCAATCCAAACAATCAACCGTATCATCGATAGCTTTGACGGCGGCGAGCAACTTCAAGTGCGAAACATGCTTTCTGTTTCGCTAACTGCGGTTATTTCGCAATCTTTGCTTCCAAAGCTTGGTGGCGGTCGTATCGCAGTGCATGAAATTTTGATTAACAACAATGCGGTTGCTAACCTAATCCGCGAAAACAAAGTTCATCAAATTTACTCACAAATGCAACTTAACCAACAAAGCACTGGTATGATTACGCAAACACAGGCTATGGTTAAGGCAATCAGAGCAAATCAAATCGCCAAAGAAACAGCATTGCGCTACTCTACAAATTTACAAGAGCTTATCGGCGTTGTGGGTGCGTGATTATGGAAGGTATAAATTGGTTTGACGCCATTGTAGTGGGTCTGATAATCCTTTTTGGATTAAGGGGTCTTACAAATGGCATTATGAAGGAAATTTTTGGAATTTTAGGCTTGATTGGTGGTTTGTGGATCGCTGTGCGCTATAAAGAGATGGCAGGGGCGTGGATAGCTAGCAAAGTCCCTGCATTGCAAAATGCAAATGGAATTTTCTCCGGCGATACTACTCAGACTTTAATCGGATTTTTGGCTGTGCTTTTTGGCGTGTGGATTATCTGCCTGATTTTGGGCGAGATTATCTCAAAACTCTTTAAATGGAGTGGGCTAGGATTTGTCGATAGAATCGGTGGATTTGCATTTAGTGTGGCTAAAATTTTCTTAATTTTTGCTGTTATCGTAACCTTTGCAAGAGGTCCTATGATGCTAAATGAGCAGACAAAGAAATTTTTCGAAACTAGCGCAGTTGCTCCGGTGCTACTAAGCGTGGGCAAGTGGATTATGGATTTAAAAGACGACCCAGTAGTCAAAGAAAATTTGCAAAGCTTAGAACAAAAAGCTAGTGAAATTTTAACCCCAAGCGAAGATAATGCGACAGAAATTCAAAACAATATTTCAAACGAGGTTTTTGATATCAATCAAAGCTTGGATTTAAATGTAAGTGAAGGGAGATTGTAATGGACGCTAAAATCGAAAATTTAGAATTTGACGCGCTTTTGCTTGAATTTAAAAAAGCACTTAGCGACAATGGCTTAAAATACACAAAACAGCGCGAGGTTTTGCTAAGAACGCTTTATAATAGCAATATGCACTTTACGCCAGAGGCTTTGCATAGCGAGATCAAGGCGAAAAATCCTGAGCTAAATGTAGGTATCGCCACAGTGTATCGCACGCTAAATTTGCTCGAAGAATCAGGCATGGCGACATCGATTACTTTCGGTGCGCAAGGTAAGAAATTTGAACTTGCAAATAAGCCTCACCATGACCATTTAATTTGCAAAAGTTGCAACAAAATCGTCGAATTCCGCGACGCTAGTATCGAGAAAAAACAAATCCAAATCGCCAAAGAAAATGGCTTTGTCCTAACTGGCCATATTATGCAGCTTTACGGAATTTGCGCTGATTGCGCGGCAAAAAGGAAATAATTTGTTCGACTCACAATTAGAAATCCAAAGAATAGATAAATCAAACGAATTGCGAAATTTAGGGGTAAATCCATACCCTCATTTTTTAAAACGAGATATGAAAATCGTAGAATTTCGCGAGAAATTCGCTAGTATTGCAAATACAGAAGAAAAAAAATCAGATGAGATTGTAGTTTTGGCAGGTCGCTTGAAACTAAAAAGAGTTGCGGGCAAATCGACATTTGCAAATATCGAAGACGAAAGCGGAAATATTCAAATTTATTATTCGCGCGACAGTATCGGCGAGGAAGATTACGCTAAATTTAAGAAAAATCTCGAAGTAGGCGATATCATTACCGTTACAGGATACGCCTTTATCACGCAAACTGGCGAGTTTTCGATACATGCTTCAAATATCAAACTAGCTTCAAAAGCGATTTCTCCACTACCTGAGAAATTCCACGGCCTAGTAGATATCGAAATGAGATACCGCCAACGCTACCTCGATATGATAATGAACCCAGAGGTTAGAAGCGATTTTATCAAACGCTCTGTCATAATCCGTGAAATTCGCAACTTTTTTGAGGCGCATGGATTTTTGGAAGTAGAAACCCCAATGATGCACCCAATCGCAGGTGGCGCAAACGCGAAGCCTTTTATCACGCACCACAACGCTCTTGATGTGGATAGATACCTGCGAATCGCACCTGAACTTTATCTAAAACGCCTAATCGTAGGCGGTATGGAAGCTGTTTTTGAAATCAATAGAAATTTCCGCAACGAGGGCATGGATTTAACGCACAATCCTGAATTTACCAGCATTGAGTTTTATTGGGCGTGGCATGATTATAATGATGTTATGGATCTGACACAAAATTTAATCTGGGCTGTGATGGATAAGCTAGGGCTTGATAAAAAGCTTCAATACGACGAGCTTGAAATCGACTTTACTAAGCCTTTTGCGCGCGTAAAATACCTTGACGCGCTGGTCGAAATAGGTGGATTGGATCCTGAGATTATAAATGATAAAGACAAAATTTTAGCAAAGCTTAAAGCTGATAAATTCGAAGTCAATGAAAAGCTAGATTTGGGCCACTTGCAAAGCGAACTTTTCGATAATTATGTCGAAGCCAAGCTCATAGATCCGACCTTTATCGTGGATTTTCCTATCGAGATTAGCCCACTTGCAAGAAGGAGCGACGAAAATCCAAAAATCGCCGAGAGATTTGAGCTATATATCGCTGGCAAGGAGATTGCAAACGCATTTAATGAGCTAAACGATCCGCTTGATCAATTTGAGAGATTTAAGGCACAAATCGACGCCAAAAATGCAGGCGATGACGAAGCTCACGAAATGGACGCTGATTATGTCAAAGCACTAAGCTATGCTATGCCACCTACCGCTGGTTGGGGGCTTGGGATTGATAGGTTGGTGATGATTTTGCTAAATAAAAAATCGATTCGCGATGTTATTTTGTTTCCAGCTATGAAACCATTAAATTCAGATAAGGAGTAAAAATGTTGGCAGATTTTGATAAAGAAATTTTTGATTTGATGAGCAAGGAGCTAGCTCGTCAGTGCGACCATTTAGAGATGATTGCAAGCGAAAACTTCACTTACCCAGAAGTTATGCAGGTAATGGGCTCAGTGCTATCAAACAAATACGCAGAGGGCTATCCCGGCAAAAGATATTATGGTGGCTGCGAATTTGTCGATGAAATCGAAACAATCGCTATTGAGCGATGTAAAAAACTTTTTGGTTGCGAATTTGCAAATGTTCAGCCAAATTCAGGCTCACAAGCAAATCAAGGCGTTTATGGTGCATTTTTGAAACCGGGTGATAAAATTTTAGGCATGTCTTTAAGCCATGGCGGACACCTAACACACGGTGCAAAAGTTTCAAGCAGCGGAAAGTATTATGAGAGCTTTGAATACGGCGTCGAGCTAGATGGTCGCATAAACTACGACCGCGTAGCAGACATAGCTGGTATCGTAAAACCAAAAATGATAGTTTGTGGCGCAAGTGCCTATACAAGGGAGATAGATTTCGCTAAATTTAGAGAAATCGCTGATAGCGTGGGTGCGTATCTTTTTGCCGATGTGGCTCATATAGCAGGACTAGTTGTAGCTGGCGAGCACGCTCATCCGTTCCCACACTGCCATGTAGTTAGCTCTACCACTCACAAGACGCTTCGCGGACCACGCGGTGGCATAATTATGACGAACGATGAAGAATTCGCTAAAAAAATCAACAGCTCGATTTTCCCGGGCATTCAAGGCGGACCCCTAATGCATGTCATCGCAGGAAAGGCTGTGGGCTTCAAACACAATTTGAGCCCTGAGTGGAAAGTTTATGCAAAACAGGTCAAAGCAAATGCAAAAATTTTAGGCGAAACTTTGGTAAAACGGGGCTTTGATCTAGTAAGCGGTGGCACGGATAATCACCTAATTTTGGTTAGCTTTTTAAATAGAGAATTTAGCGGAAAAGACGCTGATATAGCCCTAGGAAATGCAGGAATTACCGTAAATAAAAACACAGTCCCAGGCGAGATTCGCAGTCCGTTTATCACAAGCGGTATTCGCGTAGGAAGCCCTGCTTTGACATCTCGTGGTATGAAAGAGGCTGAGTTTGAGTTTATCGCAAATAAAATCGCAGATGTGCTTAGCGATATAACAAACACCGAACTTCAAGCAAAAGTTAAAAAAGAGATTGTGGATTTGGCGCATAAATTTATCATTTACGATAAAGCGATGTATTGATTTTAAGGCGCTTCGTGCGCCTTATTACCCTTTTTAAAAGATTTGTTAAATTTTTTAAAAAGGGTAAATAAATTTTTAGGAGATATTATGACAGATAAATTTGATATGAGCGATATCACTATGAACGGAGCGCCAGGAGACGGCACAGCTAGCCTAAAAAAGCTTTTGACTATTGCGGCTGGAATTATAGTTTTGTTTTTGATAGTTCTTATAATAATGAAAGCTATCAACAAAAACGACATTGACACAAACGCAGCCCTAACAATGCCTAGCGAAGAAGAACTTACTAAAAAAGAAGAGGTAAAAAAAGAGCCAGAGATCAATGTGGTTAGCAGTGATACTTCTAACGCGCAGCCTCAAACCCCGGCTCCAAAGGCAGAGCCAACCCCTGCGCCAAAACCAAGCGAGCTTCAAATTTCAAAGGTTGAAATCAAAAATGAAGTAAAAGATGAGCCAAAGCCAGTGGTGCAAAACACTGCCCCTCAAACAAAGGTAGAGATTAAAAAACCTGAGGTCAAAGAAGAGCCAAAACCAGTAGAGATAAAAAAAGAAGAGCCTAAGCCTGTCGTAGTCCAAAGAATCGAGGTTAAAAAAGAAGAACCAAAACCAGAAGAGGTAAAAACCGTAAAAGAGCAGTTGCAAGCTCCAAAGGTTGAAACCAAAAAAGAAGCCCCAAAAGTCGAAGTCAAAAAAGAGACTCCAAAAACTGAGCCTAAAAAAGCAGAGGTGAAAAAGGCTGAGGTTAAAAAAGATGAGCCTAAAAAGGTAGAGGCGAAAAAACCTGAACCTAAAAAAGAGGAAGTCAAAAAAGCCGAAGTTAAAAAAGAGACTCCAAAAACTGAGCCTAAAAAAGAACCTGCCAAAGTAGGCACTGCGGCAAAAACTGCGAATTCGAGCGTGGGAGCTGGAAATTATATCCAAGTTTTCGCTTCGAACTCTTACGATCCAAACAGCTCAGATGTGCGCAAAATCACAGCCAAAGGTTATAATCCAGTGGGTTTAAAAACCCAAGTAAATGGCAAAGATGTGGTTAAAATTTTGGTCGGTCCATTTAGTGGAGAAGAGCTAAATAAGGCTATTAGCGACATGCGTGCGGTTAATAGTGGCGCATACATTTACAGAGTGAAATAATGCACAAATTTGCCGTTTTTGGCAATCCGATATCTCACTCTATATCGCCTTTAATGCACAATTTGGCGATTAAAGAGCTAGGCCTTGACGCCTTTTATGGGCGGGTTTTGTTAGAAACAGCCGCGGATTTGAAACAAAAATTTCTGAATTTAGGCTTAAATGGCGCGAACATCACCGTGCCTTTTAAGCTAGAAGCTTACCGGATAAGTGATGAGCTAAGCGAGGCGGCGCGCGAGATCGGCTCAGTGAATACTCTCGTGCGAAAAAACTCCAAATTTTACGGATACAACACTGACGCGCCCGGATTTTACGAGGCGATTAGGGAGTTTGGAAGTTTAAAGCGCGTGCTTGTTTTGGGCGCTGGTGGCACGACGCGGGCGATTGGCTATATTTTGGCGAAAAATGGCGTTAAATTTGACATTTTAAACCGCAGCGAAAAAGAGCCAGAAAATTTTAAATGCGAGAATTTTTATACCTACGAAAATTTCAAATTTCAAAGCTACGATTTGGTCGTAAATTCCACAAGCGCAGGGCTAAAAGATGATTTTTTACCAGCCCCAACCGAAATTTTGGACGCTGTTTTCAAGGAAGCAAAATTCGCATTTGACGCAATTTATGGCAAGATTACGCCGTTTTTGGATTTGGCTAGCACTCACGGCGTTCGCACAAAAGACGGACGCGAAATGCTAATCAACCAAGGCGCATTAGCGTTTAATCTTTTTTATGACAATAAATTTGATAAGAATTTGATTTTAAACGCAATGTCTAGGGCGATAAGATTATAAATTTATGCAAAGAGATTACGACAAAGAGCCGTTAGTTTTAAAAGATTATAGTTTGTATGTAATCATTTATTTCGCTTGTCTGCCTATTATGATTTTTATGGTTAGTCTAATTTACGATATAAAAATAGGATTGGTAACTATTGCTTTTTTAGTATTTGGAATACAAGATTTACAAGAATTTGTAAAAAAATAAAGATAAAATATCGGTAAAATTCACAAATACTTCCATAATTTATGCGATTGATAAAACAACAAAAAATACTATAAATTTAAATGATATAACAGGGATAACCAAAACTCTTGGTTTAGCATACGGCAAAAATACCATAGAGAAAAATAAAGTAATCAACAAAAAACTTTTATTTTTAGGTATCGGTCTGATTTTAATAACTTGGTTGTTTTTGGCAACGAAATTTTTACTGATTTTATTGTCGCTGATTTTATTAGTAGTTTGTTATTCTGGTTATAGTGATAATTCAATAGCTCAAATTATTGCAAATGAAACTGGCAAAAAAGTTATAGGTTATACTGGCATATACACATATCACGACTATATGCCAAATTTATTTAGCGGACCAGATTTTATAAATAGTTCATTTAAAAAAACATTCTACCCAAACAAGGATAAATAATGAAAAAAGTAATTTTTATTTTATTTGTTTTAATCGTATTGTTTTTTATATTTTTTAATGGCAGGATAGACAATAAACAAAGTGTTTTGTTGGGCTGTGCTATAAATACGCCAGACACAAAAAATGGTGGCAGTTGTGCAAAAACACTTAAAAAAGATTATGGATTTTACGAAAAATTAAATTCTAACAAAATAGATGAAATTTTACTTGGCGATAACAAAGATGAGTTGCTAATTATTGGATACGATCAACATATAGAGTTGCTAAAATTTATAAAATGCAATTTTTTAAAAAACAATAACCACCTATGTCATGAATTTTGGCATAAAAGTAATGGAAAAATCAAATTAATACAATATGATGATTTTGAAAAATTATCAAAACGAAATTTGAAAATTATAGTTATTGAAAGAAAAAATAATTGAGCACCGTAGCACCATAGCGTGGGCACTCTCGCCCATCTCAATAAATTTAAATCTCAAAAATTTATTTGTTAATAAAACCTTGTCGCTTAAATTTTGGAAAGAATATAAAATTTTCGATAATAATCACAGGTATGTAAATTTCGTTATAAAAAATTCTGATTATTTAGAATTAAAAACATATTTTTTACTAAAAACAGGCAAAAACCTTGACGATATAAAAATAAGTATAAATTATCTGTATTGATAAAAAGAAATTCGACACTGCGCAAATTGCCGAATTTATGGCGCGCGCAGTATCGTTAAAAGGCTAAATTCACTTACTTTTTCGGATTTAAAATCGCGATAAACGGCTCTTTTGCGATTAAATTTGCCCCAAATTTCACATCTTCGTTGCTAAGGGCGTTTATGCGAGCAGCGTAAATTTCATCATCATAAAACGGATAGCCGAAAAGCTCGTGCGAAGCGATGTTGCTTAGCCAAAAATCGTTGTTTTCGCTGGCTCTTTTCATAGATAAAATTTGCGCTTTTTTGAAATTTTCTAGCTGATCTGCGCTAGTGCCGTTGTGCGCGATATCAGCGATGATTTCTTTGATTCCTTCAATCACCGCTTCCTTGTCTTTTTTGTTGCACGAAAACGAGATATTTAGCCCAGATTTTATCTGTGGAAACTGCGCGTATGAGGCACTCACGCTGGCTGAGTAGATTAGCCCTTTGTCCTCTCTGATTTTTTCGGTGATTTGCGTTTTTACGGCACTTTCGAAGGCTTTGAGCTTGTATGAGTTTAAAATGTCAAACTCGCTCAAATCGTAGTTTAGATAAATCATTCTAACCTCGCTTTTATCGCTATCGCCGTAGTTTTCCTCGATTTTTACGGCGTTTGCGCTAAGCTTTGTTTGGGCGATTTCGCCCCTGCCAGCTTTGCCTTTTAAATTTCCTGCGTATTTGGCTAAAATTTCGGTGATTTTATCCTCGTCAAAATCGCCACTTATCACAAATAAATACTCGCCCCCATTAGCGAAAATTTCATCTGCTAAGCCCCCAAAATGCGCTAAATTCGCACTTTTTACATCGCTTATTTCAAGCGGAGTTTTAAAGCGCAAATCCCCGCCAAATAGCGAATTTACGATTTGTTTGTTGAAGCGAAAATCTATCGTCTCATCTCTGAGCGCAAGGTTAGAGATGGCGCTACTTTGGTATTTTTCTAGCGAATTTGCGTGGATTTTTGGTGTGCTCATTTTCACAAACAGCTCCCTCATCATTGCCTCGAAATCCTTGCTAGCGCACTCCCCGCTAAACCCGCTAGAAAGCTCGTTTATGCCAAAGCGCAAAGAGTAGTTAAACCCGCTAGTAAGCCGCTTAGCCTCGTATTCGTTAAACTCGCCAATAGTGCCTGAATTTAGCAATGCGCTTAAAATTTCAGCCTCAGCCTTGCTCGCAAAATTCGAAATTCCGCCTAGTTTTTTCACGCTGATTTGTATGCTATTTTTTTTGCCCAAATTTCGCTTTAAAACCGCCTTGACGCCGTTATCGAAATTTAGTGTGGTTATGTTTTTATCGCTATCGAAATTTTGGCCAAATTTGGCTGGTGAAGGCTCGTTTTCTAAAAGTTTTTTCTCGCCCAGGCCGTTTTTACTAAAATCAAATGGGGTTGCGTTTTGATAAATTTTATCTATTTCCTCCGCGCTTAAATTTAGATTTTTTGTCGAAATTATCTCCGTAAAGTGCGCTCCGCTCGTGATTTGCTTGAAGTATTCATTGACATCGCCAAGCGAAATTTCGCCCAAAATCGCAAGGCTTAAATCGTGTTTATCCTGCTTGCCAAGCTTAGTGTTGCCGTTTATTACAAAATCCAAAATTTCATAAATTTGCTTGTTTTGCGTGTCATTTTTGATGAGATTGGTTTGGACGGAGTTGATAAATTCCGCCTTTGCACTCTCAAAATCCCCAGCCGAAAATCCATGCTCCCTAGCGCCCTTAATCGCGCTAAATAGGCTAGTCAGCGTGGCATTTGCGTCAAAATCAAAAATGTTTGCGCCAAAAGAATAAAGTCTGCGCTCGCCGAATAAATCATTGCTGTCAAATCCCGCTTTTAGGGGGATTTTCGCGCCTATATTTAGGGCATCGTAGCTAAGGCTAAGAAGTTTTGCGATGTAGGTATCAAGCCAGGCTTTTTTCATTTCGCCTACGCTGTTTAAGGGGCTGTGTTCGCCGGCAAACACGATATTTACGGCATTTGTGCCAATCTGTGGCTCTACGATGTTTGCATAACCTGCGCCGAATTTTTGCAGGCTCGTATCGCGCGCGATTTTTTTAGAGCGAGGTTTTAAATCGCTAAATTTGGCTTTGATTAAATTTTCGATTTGCGTCGAATTTACATCGCCTACGACGATGACGCTCATCAAATTTGGCGCATAATTTCTATCATAAAACGCCCGCAAACTCGCACTCGTCGCGCCCGCTATGGCTTCGTTTTTGCCTATTGGGAAGCGTCTTTGAAAGATCGAGTTTGGATAGAGTGATTTGGCTCTTTGTTCGTAAAATCTGGTTTTATAATCCTTTTTTGCCTCTTCTAAAATCACGCCTTTTTCTTTTTCGACCTCGGCTGGGTCAAATTTCACGCCCTTAGCGTAGTCTCTAAATACCGTGAAAATGTCGTTTAAATTTTCATCGCTCACGCTTGCTTGGATATTGTAGGTCGTGTTTTGAAAGCTAGTTTGGGCGTTTAAATCTGCGCCAAATTTCACGCCTAGGCTTTCTAATTTTTTGACTAGTTCGTTTTTGTCGAAATTTTCGCTGCCGTTGAACGCCATGTGCTCGACAAAGTGCGCAAATCCCTGCTCATCGTCGTTTTCGTCGATACTGCCAGCATTTACATTTAGGTAAAAATATGCGCTGTTTTTGGGGACGGGGTTGTGCTGTATGAAGTATTTTAGACCGTTTTCTAGCGTGCCCGTGGTTACATTGGCGTCAAATTTCAGTGCTAAATTTGGATCAAGTGATACGGCGAAATTTAGGCTAAATGCCGCGCAAAGTGCGAAAAATATTTTTTTCATAAATTATCCTTTTTAAAAAAGCGAGATTTTAACTGAAAATAGTAAATTTTAAATGAAAAAAGAGAGCTTTTAAAGGCTCTCTTAAAATTTCAATTTTATGGGGATACATAAAGGTGGAGCCTTAGGGGGAAGGCCCCATACGCACGCGTTTGCGTGATAAATTTGGCGCAGGGGGGCTGCGCCAAATTTGGAGTTTTATAGTTTGTCTGAGTTTTTGCCTAAATACTCGGCTACGCCTTGTGGGTTAGCCTTCATACCAGCGTCGCCTTTGTTCCAGCCAGCTGGGCAGACCTCGCCGTGCTCGTTAGTAAATAGCATAGTATCTACCATACGAATCATCTCGTCGATATTTCTGCCAAGTGGAAGGTCGTTGATGACAGCGTGGCGGATTGTGCCGTCGCTATCTAGCAAAAATGAGCCTCTTAGCGCAACTGCGTTGCCAAAAAGCACATCGAAGCTTCTAGCGATATCTTTTGTGATATCTGAAACTAGCGGGAATTGGACTTTGCCGATACCGCCTTCATTTACTGGTGTGTTTTTCCATGCAAGATGAACGAACTCGCTATCGCAAGATACGCCGATAACCTCTACGCCTCTATCTTTAAATTCTTTATAGCGTTTGTCAAATGCGATAATCTCGCTAGGGCAAACAAATGTGAAATCTTTTGGATAAAAGAACACAACTGCGCCTTTTGGGCCGATGTTTTTGTAAAGGTTGAAGTCCTCTACAATGCTGTTGTCGCCAAGAACGGCTTGTGCTGTGAAATCTACTGCTTTTGTAGTTACTAACATGATATTTTCTCCTTAATAATAAAATTTATCATTTGCGAATTATACACATTTTATCTTATAAAAAATTTAAACCAAATTTACACGCAATATAAAATTCAAATCTAACATAAATTTTTAATGACTTTTTAAAAATAGTGTGTTATTATTTAGGGTATTTTTTGATAAAGGAGAAAATATGGCAGTAAAAATTACTGATATTTGTATAGCATGCGGTTCTTGTATCGATGAGTGCCCAGTTAGCGCGATTGTTGATGATAGCGATAACCCAACAGGGGCAGACACATACTATGTATATGCTGATAAATGCGTAGAGTGTGTAGGTCACAATGACGAACCAGCCTGTGCAAACGCCTGTCCAACTGACGGCTGTATCGTTTGGAGCGAAGTTGTCGCTGGACAACCAAGCAAAGCTGAAATCGGCGCAGAATTGCGCGGTGGCGATACTCCGGTAGTCGCATAAATACAAATTCAAAATTTTCATGGCTTAAATGCCATGAAAATTTAATTCTTAAATAAATTTTAACCTATTTTAGATATAATCACCCTTTTACAATAAAGGAGTTCGTATGCAACAAACACTATCAATAATTAAGCCAGATGCCGTAAAAAAGGGCGTTATAGGCAAAATCATAGATAGATTTGAAAGCAACGGTTTGCGTATAGCAGCAGCAAAAAAATTGCAATTAAGCGTAGATGACGCAAAAGCGTTCTATGCAGTTCATAAAGATCGCCCATTTTTTGGCGAATTAGTTGATTTTATGGTTAGTGGCCCAGTTGTGGTTATGGTTTTAGAGGGCGAAAACGCAGTAGCTAAAAACCGCGAATTAATGGGGGCAACAAATCCAAAAGAGGCAAAGCCAGGCACAATTCGCGCTGATTTCGCCGAAAGTATCGATGCAAACGCAGTCCATGGTAGCGATAGCCTAGAAAACGCAGCTATCGAGATTGCATTTTTCTTTGCTAAAAAAGAGATTTGCTAAGGTAAAATTTTGAAAATTAGCTTTGTAAAAATCACAAAAGAGCCGATTAAATTTGATATCCAAAGTAGCGGTGTTAAATTTAGCGGCGAGTTGCACAAATTAGGAGAAAGCCTGTATAAATGCAACGCCCAAATTTGCGGAGCGATACCATATATTTGTGATCGTTGTGGAAGCGAATTTGAGTTAAGTTTAGACGAAAATGTCGATTTAACGCTAAGTGACGGGATTTACAAAGGCTCTGATAGCTTAGATGTAATCGAGTTTTTCGAGGGCAGTATCGACATAGATGAAATTTTACAAAGCGAAGTAGAAGCGATAAAAAGCGACTACTTTTATTGCGATAAATGTAAAGAATTATAAATTTTATAAAGGAGAAAAAATGGCAGTTCCTAAACGAAGAGTGAGTAAAACTCGCGCAGCAAAAAGAAGAACTCATTACACTGTAACTCTACCTGTGCCAGTCAAAGACAAAGATGGTAGCTGGAAGATTCCTCACAGAGTAAATAAAAATACAGGAGAATACTAATCCCATGACGTCGATTGCTATCGACGCAATGGGTGGCGACTTCGGTTGCGAGCCTATTGTATGCGGAGTTATTGAAGCGTTAAGAGAGCAAAAATTCAAAGCTTTCTTAGTAGGCGACGAGGCAAAAATCGCCCCTTTTATCCCGGCAGAATTTCAAAAATACATAGAGTATGTCCAAACTGACGAAGTTTTCGAGATGAAAGAGGGTGCGACAGATGTTTTAAAGCGCAAAAATTCCACCATTTATCAAGCAGTAGATTTGGTCAGAAATGGCACCTGTAAGGCCGTGGTTTCAGCTGGTCATAGCGGGGCTACGCACAGCCTAGCTACGCTTAGAATCGGCAGAATTCCAGGTATTTCGCGCCCAGCCATTGCTACACTTTTTCCGACTAGTCAGGGTGGTAAAACGCTGGTTTTAGATGTCGGGGCAAATGTGGATTGCAAACCTGAAAATTTATTCGAATTTGCCGTTATGGGCGAGGCTTACGCAAAAGAGATTATGGGGATTAAAACCCCTAGGATCGGGCTTTTGTCAAATGGCGAAGAGGATAGCAAGGGTAACGAGGTCAATAAAGAAATTTTCCCAAAACTCAAAAAAATGCAAAATTTCGTCGGCAACGCCGAGGGAAATCAGATTTTTGACGGCTCGGTAGATGTCGTTATCACTGACGGATTTATCGGAAATATCGTCCTTAAAACCAGCGAGGGCATAGCCAGCGCTATGAATAAGCTTATCAAAAAAGAGGCGAAAAAATCGCCGATTGCGATAGCTGGTTCGATTTTGATGAGGCGAGTATTTAAGATAATCAAAAAATCGACCGATTACGATGAAACTGGTGGCGCGCCACTTTTGGGCGTGAAAGAGTGCGTAATCATAAGCCACGGCAAAAGCACGCCAAAAGCGATAAAAAACGCAATTTTTCAAGCGCTTAAATTTTCGGATTCAAACATAAACTCAGTTATCCAAACCCAACTTAGCAACTATAATCAAGGATAAAGATGAAGGCTTCGGTGGTATCCATAGGCGCCTACGCCCCAAAGAGAGTTCTAACAAACCACGATTTGGAGGGTATGGTCGATACCAGCGATGAGTGGATTACCCAAAGAACGGGCATTAAAGAACGCCATATCGCAGATACGCACGAAACTACTAGCGATATGGGCGCAAAGGCCGCTGCTTTGGCACTTCAAAGAAGTGGGCTAAGAGCAGAGCAAATAGATGCCGTGCTTTGTGCCACAATCACGCCTGATTATTTTTGTATGCCATCAACTGCGGCTTTGATTGCTGATAAATTAGGGCTTAAATTTGGCGTTATGGCGTTTGATATAAGTGCTGCGTGTAGTGGATTTGTATATTTACTAGACCTAGCAAAATCACTTATCGAAAGCGGAGCGAAAAAACATATACTAATCGTCGGAAGCGAAAAACTAAGCGCGATTACGGATTATAGCGACAGGAGCACCTGCGTGCTTTTTGGCGACGGCGCTGGCGCAGCAGTAGTGAGCGAGGGCGATGGCGAGGGCATAATCTACACAAACAGCGCGAGCGACGGAGCAAAGGCTGATTATTTGATCACGCCAGCACCTGGTAGCGCAAATCCTATCTCGCAACAAATTTTAGACGATAAGCTCGGATTTATCAAAATGCGAGGTCAAGATGTCTATAAAATCGCGGTTCCAACGCTGATAAAATCGGTCGAAGAGGCATTAGAAAAAAACAGTTTAAAAGCTAGCGATATTGATCTATTTGTCCCGCACCAGGCGAATTTGCGCATAATCGAGGCAGTGCGCGAAAAGATAGGCTTTACGGAAAATCAATGTGTCGTAACCGTGCAAAAATACGGCAACACAAGCTCGGCTTCAATCCCAATGGCACTAAACGAAGCTTATGAGGCTGGCAGGCTAAAAGATGGCTCACTAGTCTTGCTAGACGCCTTTGGCGGTGGATTTACTTGGGGTTCTGTGCTATTTAAATTTAACGCTTAAATTTCAAAATTTATCAAATTTAGACATTAATTGTCGAATTCTTATTGTAAAATTCACTAAAATTTTAAAGTAAAGGAAAAATCATGTCTGAGATCAAATGTCCAAACTGCGGCGAAATTTTCGCAATTGATGAGAGTGAATACCAAAAAATCGTAAGCCAAATCAGAAATAGCGAATTTGAGAAAATTTTAAACGAGAGATTGCAAAACGAAAATGCAAAATTTCAAAGCGAATTAGAGCTTGTAAAATCCCAAGAAATCGCTAGGGCAAAAGAATATATCGCAAATTTAAAAGCGCAAAAAGATAGTGAAATTTCACAACTTAAAGAAATTTTGGCGAAATCACAGGCCGAACTAAAAGGCAAAGATGAGAATTTAACGCAAAAATTTGAGATTGAAAAAAGCAAAATTTCCCTCGAAAATGAGGCTAAAATCGCCGAGCTAAACCAGAAAATTATCGAGTTAAACGCCAAAATCAGCGCAAGTGAAAATGAGAAAAATTTGGCTGTGAGCAACGCTATTTCGAGCAAAGATAGCGAAATTTCCGAGCTTAAAATCACACTGAGCGAAAAAGAAAAAAATTTCGTCGAAAAAGAGCAAATTTTGCGTGAAAATTTCGAAAAAACAATCAGCGACAAAGACGCGATGATAGATTATTACAAGGATTTAAAGGCGAAATTATCGACAAAAATGGTTGGCGAGAGCTTGGAGACCCATTGTAGCACGGAGTTTGAGAAGCTCCGCACTACCGCATTTGCAAACGCTTATTTTGAAAAAGACAATGAGGTCAAAGAGGGTGGCAAAGGCGATTTTATATTTCGCGATTTCAAAGACGGCGTAGAGTATATTTCGATAATGTTTGAGATGAAAAACGAGGCCGATACGACCGCGTCAAAGCATAAAAACGAGGAATTTTTTGCCAAATTAGACAAGGACAGAAAGGCGAAAAACTGCGAATACGCGGTGCTTGTCTCGCTACTTGAAAGCGATAGCGAGCTCTATAACACAGGCATTGTCGATGTTTCGCATAAATATGAAAAAATGTATGTAATCCGCCCGCAGTTTTTCTTGCCGATAATCTCGCTGCTACGCAACGCTGCGCTAAATTCGCTCGAAGATAAAAAGCGTCTAGTAGAGTATCAAAACCAAAATTTAGATATCGAAACCTTTAAAAGCAATATTGACGAATTTAAGGATAAATTTGGCAAAAATTACCGCCTAGCAAGCGAAAAATTTCAAAAGGCAATCGATGAAATCGACAAAACCATAAGCCACCTAGAAAAGGTAAAAAATGAGCTTTTATCTTCTGAAAATAACCTGCGCCTAGCTAATGATAAAGCCGAAAAACTAACTATCAAAAAGCTAACCAACAACGCTCCGAGCGTGCAAAAAATGTTTGATGAAGCAGGGCAGAATTCGGGCGAGTAAATTTGGCGAATTTGGCGCAAAATTTAGCAAAATTTGAGTGAAATTTAAACAAAATTTTGCGCCACAAATCTGCTAAATTTTGGCGAAATTTACTTTTCGCCAATTCCTAGATTTTCCCTTTTTACGATTATTTCTTTGATTTTTTTCAAAAGCTCGATCGAAGCCTCGATTTCAGCCTTTTTGGTGCTGACACTCTCCACATTTGCCCCCACGCTAATGCCCTTTGCAAGCGAGTATTTGTAGATGAAATCAAACAGCTCCACGCACAGGCTCACCGAGCTTTGCAAGATATCGGTGCTGGTTTTTAGGCGATTTTCCAAAAAATCCGGCACGCTAATGCCAAGCCACTTCATAAATTCGAGCGTTTTTTCGCTTCCGCACGGCGTGAAAGTAAAGATTATAGGCACTTTTTTGCACCCAAGATTAGCATAATCATCTATGAAATTTTTCACACTCTCAGCGTCATAGACGGCTTGGCTTATGAAATACTCGCACCCGCTTATGCTTTTTGACGCGATTTTTAGGTGCTCGGCGCGTGTTTGTTTGTGGCGCTCAGCTATGCAAATTCCGCCCAAATGCAAATCGCTAGCAATCTCTTTTTTTATCTGATACGCCCGTTTTAGCGGGATTTTCATCGTATCGTATTTCGAGGAGGCTCCCACAAATACGCCAAAATTACTCGCCCTTGTATTTAAAATTTCGCCAAATTTGCTCTCATCGTATTTTCCCACGGCGCGGTAGATTATGGCGGGTTTGACCTCGCGCAGGTGTTTGGTGTAATACAGTGCCGGATCTAGCGTTTCGATGAATTCATAAGTGCGCGCCTCGCTCGTCCTTGCGCTCTCATCTTGCAAATCATAAATGATTATGCCATCGCATGGCATGGAGGTTATGCGCTCTCTCCAAAGCGCGCCAAGTCGCTCGATTTTTTCGGGCTCGAAACTGATTTTTGGCGGAACGATACCATAGAGCAAAATTCCGCTAGCATTGTTTTTAATTTTTTGTTCCAACATTGATAAATTCCTTAAATTTAGGATATTGTAGCAAATTTAAATTTAAAAATTTAAATGATATAATGCGCCAAATTTTACGAAGGAAAATTTATGAAGACTTTGCAAGAAAATTTGAAGCTTTTTTATTTGGGGCTCGAAAATTCTGAGCCGTATTTGTATAAAAACAAAGATCTCACAACCCACGCGCTAATCATCGGTATGACTGGTAGCGGTAAAACCGGTCTTGGAATCACGCTTTTAGAAGAGGCCGCGATTGATAATATCCCGTCTATCATCATCGATCCCAAGGGCGATTTGACAAATTTAGCTCTTACATTTCCAAATATGAGCGCGCAGGATTTTTTGCCTTATATCGACGAAACAGAGGCTGCGAATAAAGGCCTTAGCGTGGAGCAAATGGCGAGCGAGACCGCGCAAATGTGGCGAAATGGCATAGAAAATTCTTACCAAAATTTAGACAGAGTTGAGCTACTTAAAAACAGCGCCGAGTTTAAAATTTACACACCAAAATCAAGCGCGGGGCTAGGAGTTAGCCTGCTTAGCGACTTTGAAGCGCCGAAAAATTTAAACGACGAGGATATGAATAATTATATCTGCGGTATCGCTTCTAGCGTGCTTAGCCTAGCTGGCATTACTAGCGATAATCTAAGCTCGCCAGAATTTTTGCTGATTTCTCAAATTTTTAGTTCAAATTTCAGCGAGGGCAGGGGCGTGAGCGTGGTCGATCTCATCAATCAAATCATCACTCCGCCATTTGATAAAATCGGCGTTTTTGATGTGAATAATTTCTTCCCTAGCGACAAACGCATGGCGCTAGCTATGAAAATCAACGCCCTAATCGCAAGCCCAAGTTTTAAGCTTTGGTGCGAGGGCGAGAGGCTAGATATCGCAAAAATGCTATTTGATGAGAGTGGTAAGGCTAGGGCGAATATCTTTTGTATCGCGCATTTAAACGACGATGAGAGGATGTTTTTCGTAACCTTGCTTTTAAACGAAATGGTAAATTGGATGCGCCAAACGCAAGGCACCAGCGCGCTTAGAGCGATTTTGTATATGGACGAGATTTATGGATTTTTCCCGCCAAATGGCAATCCGCCGTCAAAAACCCCTATGCTAACCCTGCTAAAACAAGCGCGCGCTTTTGGGCTAGGCTGCGTTCTTAGCACGCAAAACCCTGTGGATTTGGATTACAAAGGCCTTAGCAATATCGGCACTTGGTTTATCGGTCGCCTTCAAACCGCCCAAGATAAAGAGCGAGTAATCGGCGGGCTTAGCGGAATTGGCTCAAATCCTGTGGATAAAAGCGAGCTAATGGAGCAAATCTCAAACCTTAAAAAGCGAAATTTCTTGGTCAAAAATATCAACGAAGATAGCTTAAAAACGATAGAAACTCGCTTTGCGCTTAGCTATTTAAAAGGCCCTTTAAGCAATGAACAAATTTCAAATTTAATGAGCGAAAAAAAGGGCGCACCAGGCGCGAATAGCACTGGAAGCAAAGTAAAAAGCGCAAGCGGTGCCAAACCAATCGTATCAAATGAAATTTCGCAAATTTACAGCTACGGCGCTTCTCGCGAGCTAAGCCCGTATTTATACGCCACAGCCAAGGTGCGCTATGCTGACAAAGAGGGCGAATACACGAGGGATTACGCGTATTTGCTTGATATCTCGGATGCTAGCGAGATTAACTGGGACGAGGCGAGCGATAGGGCTATTGATAATATACGAAGCGATGAGTTAGAGGATTCGTCGTATTGCGCTTTGCCAAGCTTTATTGCGAGTGTGAAAAATTTCGCCACTTTTATTCGCAATTTCAAAGACTGGGTTTATCGTAACCAAAGGCTAGAACTATACAGCGCACTTGATATGCACAGCGCGCCAGATGAGAGCAAAGAGGAATTTTATCAAAGACTGCAAGATAAGGCAAATGAAATTTTAGAGCAAAAAACAGATGAAATTCTAGCTAAATTTGAAAAAGAAAAATCTACGCTTCAAACCCGCATAAACCGCGCCGAAGAGAAGCTAGAAAAAGAAAAAAGCGATGTTACTAGCCAAGGAATTAACGCAGCCCTTAGCATAGGTAGCGCGATACTAGGCTCGCTTTTTGGCAGATCGCGCACAAGTGCGACTACGATTAGCAAAACCGTAAGTGGTGTGCGAAATGCTCATCGCGTGCTAACACAGCGCAACGAAGCTAAAAACGCAGAAGCTAGCGTAGATGAGCTATACTCGCAAATGCAGGCCCTGCAAGAGAGATTTGATGAGCAAATCGCGCAGTTAAAAGAGAGTTTGGATATCAAAAATATCGAGCTTGGCATAGTGTCGCTAGCTCCGAAAAAGACAGATATTTATGATGAGAAAATTTCGATTTTGTGGAAGAGTTAGGGTAAAAAATGATATTAGATGTGATTTTGGGACTTTTTAAAGCGCCAAATTTTTGGTGCTATCTAATAGCGTATTTGCTAGGAGCTGTGCCGTTTGGCTTGCTTATTGGCAAATACTTTGGCAAAGTTGATATCAAATCTGCTGGAAGTGGCTCGATAGGGGCTACAAATGTCTTGCGAGTGCTTAAAGAAACAGACCCCAAAAAGGCTAAAATTTTAGCGATTTTAACCGTGGTTTGCGACGCTTTAAAGGGTGTGGTGCCGATTTTGGTGGCGAGGGCTATGGGTTTTGATGAAAATGTGCTTTGGGGCATGGCTGTGTTTGCTGTGGTGGGGCATTGCTTTTCGCCATACCTTGGATTTAGCGGTGGCAAGGGCGTAGCCACGGGTGCTGGCGTGCTAGCATGCTTCGTGCCAATCGAGCTAATCATCGCGCTTGTTGTTTGGTTTATTGTGGGCAAAGTGCTTAAAATTTCGTCCGTAGCCTCGCTATCAGCGGCGCTCGCGCTAATTGTGGCTAGCTACATACTCCACGCAGATATGCCAGCAATCCACACTCACGCGCCGATTTTTATCATAGTTTTTATCGTGTTTTACAAACATATTCCAAATATCGCAAGATTGCTTCGTGGCGAGGAAAAACGGGTAATATGATTCGGGTTTTGATTGAGGATTTGAAATTCGACGCGATTGTTGGAATTTTGGATTTCGAAAGAGAAAAAAAACAAGAAATTTTAGTAAGCGCAAAATTTGGCGCAGATGAATTTATAGACTACGCCAAGGCGTGCGAATTTATAAAATTTAGCTTTGAGAGGGAGAAATTTTTGCTCGTCGAAGACGCGCTAAATTTCTTCGCCAAGAGCTTTAAAACCCAGTATAAAAGCCTGAATTACTTCTATATGAAAATTTACAAAACCCAAATTTTAGCTGACGCAAAAGTCGGCGCGCAAATAGAAATAAATTTTTAAAATTTCTTTAAAAAAACTTGAATTTTGGCTTAAAATATGCTACAATCACGCCAAATTTTATTACGAAGGAAAATCAATGAGAATTTTGATTGTTGAAGATGAAGTTACTCTAAACAAAACTATCGCCGAGGGTTTGGCGGAGTTTGGTTACCAAACAGACAGCTCAGAAAGCTTTAAAGACGCTGAATATTACATAGGCATACGAAATTACGATTTAGTTTTAACCGACTGGATGTTACCAGATGGTAGTGGCGTCGATTTAATCAACATTATAAAACAAAAATTCGCTCGCACAGCAGTCGTCGTGCTATCTGCAAAAGACGATAAAGAAAGCGAGATAAAAGCCCTAAAAGCTGGCGCAGATGATTATATCAAAAAACCATTTGATTTCGATGTTTTGGTTGCCCGCCTTGAAGCTAGACTTAGATTTGGTGGCTCAAATATCATCAAAATCGACGATCTTATCATCGACCCAGATGAGGAGAAAATCACATATCTTGGCCAAGAAATTGAGCTAAAAGGCAAACCTTTCGAGGTGCTAACTCACCTAGCTCGCCACAGCGATCAAATCGTAAGCAAAGAGCAACTACTTGACGCTATTTGGGAAGAGCCAGAGCTAGTAACCCCAAATGTAATCGAGGTCGCAATCAACCAAATCCGCCAAAAAATGGATAAACCACTAAATATTTCTACAATCGAGACAGTTCGTCGTCGCGGATATAGATTTTGCTTTCCACAAAAAGCCTAAGAACCCGTTTCATAATCCAATTAGCATCTGCTTCGGCGATGCTAATTTTGATTTTTTCCGTAATGCTTTATAACTACATAAGGATTACGATTTTCGAAAATTCAGTGCATGGACTTTTATTAAGAGCCGAAAATATCACAAGATTACCCAAAATTCCAGCAGAAAAAATATCAGAATATCTGCCAGATCCCAAAGGCGAGTTTATCACGAGTTTTATTTCTGGTGAAAAAATCAGCAAACCTAAATTTTATGAATCCAAAGAAGATGATATTTATTTTTTGACGATTCAGTATCCATATAGCAACGAGGAAATTTTGCAGATCAAAACTGATGTCACGGTCTATGCAAATATCGCAAATCAGATACTTGTGGATATTATTATCCTAAATTTGACAATGATATTTTTGATAATTTTTTACGCTATGTTTCTATCGCGCACGCTTTTGATGCCGATTAAGGTAATTTCGCAAAAATTAGCCAGTCTCGATGAGAAATTCCTAGCCCCGCTTGATACACAGAGGTGTGAGAGCGAATTCCGCCCGATTTTGACAAATATAAACCGCCTAATCGATCGAATTCAGACCTTCATAATGTATCAAAAAGAGCTGTTTATCGGTATCGCGCACGAGCTAAAAACCCCGCTAGCGGTGATGAAAACCAAAAACGAAGTAACGCTCATAAAGCCAAGAGAGGCGGAAAAATACATCGAGGCGCTCCAAAACAACAACAAATCAATCGACGATATGAATAAAATGATAATCTCGATTTTAGAGATCGGTCGCCAAGAGGGAGCGCAGTTTGAGAGCCCAGAGCAGCTTGATATCGCGCAGTATCTAGGCGAGCTGTGCGTGAATTTTAAAATTTTGGCTAGACATGAAAAAAAAGATGTCGTAAGCAAAATTTCGCCAAAATCCCTAGAAGTGAGTATCCAAAAAAACCTTTTTATGCATATTATCCAAAATTTCGTCCAAAACGCGATTAAATTTTCCCCAGAGGGCGAAGTAATCGAGGTTTTCAGTGAAATTTCGGGCGATGAATTTATCGTGCGCGTAGAAAATTTAGGCGAGAGTATCGACGAAAGCCAAGACTTTTTCGCGCCGTTTAAACGCAAGGGCGGCAAGCCTGGCGCTGGGCTTGGGCTGTTTTTGGCCAAAAACGCCGCACAGGCTATGGGTGCATCTGTGAGCCTTAAAAATTCGCCCGCCAAAGATAAGATTGTAGCGACCCTTACAATTCCGCTAAAAAATCTCAAAAAATAGCGCAAATTTGGTATTTTTTAAAATAAAATTAAAAGTTTTTAGTGTATAAATGCACTAATTTTTTTTGTAAAGGTTAAATTTATGTCTTTGATGATTACAGACGAGTGTATCAGTTGCGATGCGTGTCGCGAAGAGTGCCCAAATGAGGCGATTTTCGAGGACGAGCCGACATATATGATTGATTCTGATAGGTGCTGTGAGTGCGTGGATCAATACTCAGAACCAGCCTGCATCGTAGTCTGCCCTGTCGAGTGTATAACTTACGATCCTGATAATATCGAAACCGAGGGTGAGCTTAAATACAAACACGCTCACATGGATTATTAATGCCAAAACGCGTTGGAGTGATTGATTTAGGCTCAAATTCTGCCAGATTAGTGATTTTTGAGCGAACGAGCAGATTTGGGTTTTTTATCCTTGCAGAGCACAAAATCAAAGTTCGCCTAGGCGAGGGCGCGTATGAAAACGGCGGAGTTTTGCAACCAGCGGCTATGCAAAAATGCCTTGATGCGTTTGTGGAATTTAAAGAACTGCTCCAAAAATACGGCGCCAAAAGGGTGCTTTGCGTAGGCACTTCTGCACTGCGCGACGCTCCAAATGGGGGCGAGTTTATCAAGCTAGTTTTTCAAAAAACCAAAATCGCAATCCGCAAAATAGATGGCGAGAGTGAGGCGTATTTTGGAGGATACGCCGCACACAATCTCCTTAGCGATTTCAAAGACGGCGTGAGCGTGGATATCGGCGGAGGCTCGACTGAGCTTGCGCGCATTAAAAATGGCAAAATCGAGGCCAAAATTTCGCTAAATTTAGGCACCGTTCGCCTAAAAGAGCTATTTTTCGACAAAGGCGATATGGCCGGGCTATATGGCTATGTAAATGAGGCAATCAGCGCGGTTGGCGACGAATTTGCCAGCTCAAATTTAATCGCTATGGGCGGTTCGGCAAGAGCGCTAAGCAATGCCATAATGGCGATTGAGAATTATCCGATTAAAATCGTGCATAATTACTGCTACGATTACGAAAAATACGCGCCGTTTTTTAGCAAACTAATCGGCGCCAAAACCCTAGAACTAGCCAAATTTCCGATAAAAAAAGAGCGTTACGACACGATTAGAGAGGGTGCGATAATTTTTAGCGAGATTGCTAAAAAAATCGGCGCAAAAAGCGTGATTACAAGCGGTGTGGGCGTGCGAGAGGGTGTGTTTTTGGGCTCGATTTTGCACGGGGCAAATTTGCCAAAGAATTTCAACCCAAGCCTAAAAAGTCTGCAAGATAGATTTGCTAGCGAAAGCTCGCACGCAGACAAGTTCGCCAAAGCCCTTTTTAGCGTGCTTTTCTCCCTTCACAAGCTAGAAGACAGATACATTAGCCCGCTTTGCTACGCCGCTAAACTTTGCGAGATTGGCGCAAGGCTTGGCTTTTATGCCAAACACGAAAGCGCAGCTTCCATGGTGCTAAATGGGCTAAACTACCGCACGAGCCACGAGCAAAAAGCCCTAATCGCGGCGATTATCGCAATGCACGGCAAGCCAAATTTAAGCCAAAATTTTGCAAATTTAAGCGAAATTTTACCAAATGAGCGAACATTAGCGTGGCTTAGCTTTTTGTGCGAATTCGCTAGGATCTTAAACGAAAACGCACTTAAAAATTTGGAGTTTAAATTCGAAAATTTAACCCTGCAAATCGCGGGCGCAAAAAATAAATTAATGCTCAAAGACAGCCTACGCAAACTCCCAAAACCAGCTGTTTTTGCGATAAATTTCATATAAATTTGAATTTGGCAAATTTGCAAAATTTAGCCAAATTTCACTACACTACGCAAAATCAAAAATCAAGGAAATGTATGAAAACTATCACGATTATCGACACTTTTGGCTTTTTTTTCCGCCTGTATTACGCGATGAGCGGCCTAAAAACCAAAAGTGGCAAGCCAAGTGGCATGGTGAGCGGATTTGCAAATTTCATCGCAAATTTGGAGCGAGAGTTCAAAAGCGATTATATAATTTTCGCCCTTGATAGCAAGGGTAAGACCTTTCGCTCAGACATTGACCCAAATTACAAAACAAACCGCCAAACCCCGCCGGACGCTCTTTTGGCACAGCTTCCGGTTTGCATAGAAATGATAGAGAAAATGGGCTTTTGCACAGCGCAGAAAGAGGGTTACGAGGCCGATGATTTGATCGCAAGCGTGGTCAAAGCCTACCGCGACACGCACAAAATCAATATCGTCACAAGCGACAAAGACCTTTATCAGCTAATCGGTGGCGAGACGCGCATTTATAGCTACGCTAAAAAAATGCTTTACGGCCGCGATGAGTGCTATGAAAAATACGGCGTCTATCCTGAGCAAATCATCGATTTTTTAGCGATTTGTGGCGACAGCGCAGATAATATCCCGGGCGTAAAAGGCATAGGCGAAAAGGGGGCGAAGAAACTGCTTGATGAGTGGGGGAGTTTGGAGAGGATTTACGAAAATATCGAGCTTTTGCCACCAAACAAACAGCGCGAGTATCTCATCGCCTCCAAAAATGAAGCTTTTATGAGTAGGAAGCTTGCCACGCTTTGCGATGAGGTCGAAATTTCGCCACTGCAAAACGCCGTATTTCCCGAGCAAAATCCGCTTCATAAAATCAAAGAAATTTTGCGCGAATACGAGTTGCACAAGCTTCTTACCACGCTCGAAAACGAAGCGGGCAAAAGCGAAGAGAGCCTAGCTTTTAAGCCAGTGTGTGTGAGGGACGAGAGCGAGCTAGCGCGCCTTTGCGAGGGCATTAGCGAGGATACTATCGTGGCATTTGATACCGAAACCACTGGCCTAGATAGCAAAAACGCCAAAATCGTGGGCTTTTCGTTTTGTTTCAACGAGCAAAGGGCGTATTATGTGCCACTAGCGCATAATTACTTAGGCGTGGGCGAGCAAATTTCATTAAATTCGGCGAAAATGGCGATTGAACGGATTTTTTCTGGCTTTGTTGTAGGGCAAAATTTAAAATATGATTTTAATATCATAGAGCAAAATTTCGGCATAAAACCGCCACGCAAATTCGCTGATACGATGATTTTAGCGTGGCTCATAAATCCTAGCGAGAGCGTGGGCATGGATAATTTAGCTAAGCGGTATTTCGACTATGACACGATTAAATTCGAAGAAATCGTGGCCAAGGGTGAGACTTTTGCGAGTTTGGAGTTTGATGAGGCCACGAAATACGCAGCCGAAGATGCGTGGATAACTTTGAAATTTTATTTTAAATTTCAAAATTTACTCTCGCCAGAGTTGCTAAATTTGGCAAAAACGCTAGAATTCCCATTTGTGCGTGTTTTGCGTGATATGGAAAATGCAGGAATTAAAATTTCAAAGCCAAATTTAAGCGAGTTGATTTCTCACAACGAAAGCGCGCTTAGGGTGCTGACAAACGAAATTTACGAGCTTAGTGGCGAGAGTTTTAATATAAACTCCACAAAACAGCTTGGCGTGGTGCTTTTCGAGCATTTGGGTTTGCCATGCCAAAAAAAGACCAAAACAGGTTACAGCACCGATGAGAGTGTGCTTGCCCTGCTTATACAGGCGCACCCAGTGATTGAAAAAATCCTAGCTTATCGTGAGCTTTACAAGCTTCAAAGCACCTATTGTGAGCCACTTTACGCCCTTGCGATGAAAAACGAAAATAGCAGAATTTATTCAAATTTCATGCAAACAGGCACCAGCACCGGCAGGCTATCTTCCAAAAATCCAAATTTGCAAAATATCCCAGCGCGTGGGGCTTTGGCGAAGGATATGCGAAACTGCTTCATCGCGCAGGAGGGGTATAGCCTGCTTTCACTTGATTATTCGCAAATCGAGCTTAGACTTTTGGCGCATTTTAGCAAGGATCCTGCGCTTCTTAGCGCTTTTGGGGCGGGCGAGGACATACACTCGCGCACTGCAATCAGCATTTTTGGCGATAGCGAACCCGCACACAGGGCGATTGCAAAGAGCATAAATTTTGGCTTGATTTATGGCATGGGGGCAAGCAAACTAGCGCAAAATTTGCAAATTCCACGAAATGAGGCCAAGGGCTATATCGAGCGATATTTCGCCTCGTTTGCGACGATTAAGGAGTTTTTGGAGGGGCTAAAAAACAGCGCCAAAAACGACGGATTTATCACTACACTTTTTGGGCGCAGGCGGTATTTTGATTTTGCTAACGCTTCGCCAATGCTTCTAGCCACTTATGAGCGAGAGGCGGTAAATACGAAGTTTCAAGGCTCGGCAGCGGACATTATCAAAAAGGCTATGGTTGAGATTTCGCCACATTTAAGCGATGAGGCAAGGCTAGTTTTGCAAATCCACGATGAGCTGATTTTCGAGGTAAAAAGCGAGTATGCGCAGGAATTTGGCGCGAAAATTAGGGAAATCATGCAAAATGTTGTGAATTTAAATGTCCCACTCGTAACGAGCCTAGATATCGCTACTAGCTGGGGCGAGTTGAAGTAAATTTTTAAATTTTGCAAAATTTCGCTTGCGCAACCTTAAAAACACTGCGCCGAAATTTTGCCACTAAGTGTCATTGCTAGCCCACAAAGCGGGCGCGGCAATCTACAAAGTTTAAATTAAAAGTCGGGCAAATGGCAAAATTTCACAGTTCTTTATGGTGGGCAAGGATGCTCACCATACTATACTATAAATTTGAATTTAAAATTTTCGTTATAAACAAACAATGCAAAATTTGCCTTTTTAGCGGTAAAAACGGACTTTCTCTCAAAACGCTTTTAGTAAATTTGGGTTCAAAATCGCCCAAGCCGGTATTTAGAAAAATATAAATTTTATTATCCGTTAAACTTATAAGCCTTTTTTCAAATTTCATCAATCGTTTCATAAATTTTGGCGTTAAAATTTGTGCCACACTCTCTGTATCGCCCCCAAAAACGCTAAAAATTTTATTAAATTCGCTCTCATTGATCGCTACTTTTTTACACTTTTTATTTTCAAAACCAATCTCATTTGGAACTATAAAAGTCGCCTGTTTTACACTTTTTTCAAGTGTTGCATGAAAAAATATCCCCCAAAAGTCCCCGCCGTTTATATCATCATGAACGCCAAGCCTAGCAAATTCAAATTTAACGCCACCGCAAATTTCGCCAGATATTTGCATATCTGAGTAAAATGCGTAATGTTTTTTAAAAAATCCGCTTTGTATCAACGGGTCAAATTCGATTTCGCCGTATAAATCACAATCAAAACTGCATTTTTCAAAAGCCGTGCTTTGAAAAAACATTGAGAATTTTTTCTGCATTTTTTCTTTAATATGTCGCATAATAAAAAAATAAGACAGAACAAAAGAGAGACAAATCATAAGCATTATCAAAATTTCAATTTTAAATTTAGAAAGTATTATAAAAAGAATAATATAAACACCAATAAGACTAAACGAAATTTTTGTCTGCGGCGACAAACACATACAAATTACCGTCGCAACAAAAATCAAAGGCATAATATCAAAAAATTTAAAATAGCAAATCATAGTAGTAGCGACCACAAACGCCGTAGCCAAGCCAAATTTGGCGAGATTATATTTTTTAATAAGATTTAATCTAAAATTTTCTAATTCGTTCATTTTTTTGCCCCTGCATTTTTGCTAACGCAATTTTTTAAAACCTGCACCCAGCCCCGTAGGGTGGGCATCCTTGCCCACCATAATACTAAATTTTGTTATTTAAGTCAAAATTTTAAAATTTCGGCGCAGTATCCAAGCTTGCGGACAGCGAAATTGTAAAATTCGGCTAAATTTAGCGTTCTCTTGCGATTAAAACTCCGCTTATGATGACGACCAAAATCCCTAAAAACGCCATTAAATTCGGCAAACTATCGCCTAGCATGACGCCTAAAATCAGCGTAAAGATAATGTCTGTGTAGCTAATCGCAGCCGCAACGCCAGCCTTTTTGGAGGCTGCGTAAGAGCGCGTCATGTATTTTTGGAAATAAATTCCGCTAATTCCTAGCAGTGCGACCAAAACCCAGCCAAAGAGATTTGGCATGTTAAAATAGGCGAATTTGCTTAAATTCGCGCTCGAAATCACGCCTAAAATTTCAATCTCGCCTCCTCTTAGCGCAAATTCCGCGCACATTAGCGCAGAGCTTACAAGCGCAGCGCCAAAGACGAAAACTAGGATTATGATATCCGTGGCGTAGTATTTGCGAAGCTCCCTGACGCTGGTGTATGCAAGCCCTGCGCACATACCGCCAAAAACGCCGATGATATCAGTCGGCGCAATGCTAATGTGAGGCTGAATAACGAGCAAAATCCCGCCAAAACCTAGCATTATGGCGCACCAGCCTTTAAAGCTAAGCTTTTCGCCTAGGAAAATCGACGAGAAAAGTGCGGTGAAAATCGGGGCTGTTTTTTGGAAGGTAAAAGCCGTGCCAAGCTCGATGTGAGCGATATTATAAAAGGTTGCTATAATCCCGCAGCTGCCGATAAATGCGCGGAAAAAAAGTAGCCACGGCTTCCCGCCCACGCCGAAATTTTTTAGCCTTTTTAGCGAAACTAGCACGATAGCTAGCCCCACGGCGTTTCTGAAAAACACGATTTCTACGCTACTCATTTGCTCTGCCATGACCTTGGCTAGCGCTCCATTTAGCGCAAAATAAAAGCTAGCGATTAGCATATAATACACGCCTAAATTTTTAAGCCAAAATTTAGAATAACCCAAAATTATCTCCTATTTGCTATTAAAATTCCGGCCGCAATTATCAGCGCGATTCCGCAAAGTGCGGTGAAATTTGGGAGCATATCTCCCAAAGCTAGCCCAAAAATCATCGAAAAAATAATATCCGTGTAGCTTAGTGTGGCGACGATCCCTGCCTTTCTGGTAGCGGCGTAGGCTTTGGTGAGATAGGACTGATAATACAGCCCACAAACGCCCAAAATCGCGCCAATTCCCCAGCCAGCAAGATCTGGCATGACAAATTTACTAATCATAAAATTTAGCGCAGGAATTTGGGTAATTTCGGCAATCGCCATGAAAAGTATCGGCATTAGCGTGCCTGCAAGTAGGGCTGAGAGTATGATTACATTTGCGCTGTAATACTTGCGCAGCTCCCTGACAGCCGTGAGCGCAATCGCGGCAAACAGACCGCTTAAAATCCCAAAAATATGTCCAGCATGAATCCCAAAGTGAGGCTGTATCACCAAAACGATACCCACAAAGCCCAAAAATACGGCAAACCAGCCAAATTTGGATAATTTTTCTTTTAGCGCAAAATATGCAATCACAGCGATAAAAATCGGCGCTGTTTTTTGGAAGGTAAAGGCCTCGCCTAGGCTTAGTTGCGTAAGGTTGTAAAAAAATACGATTAAGCCCAAAATCCCGATAACTCCGCGCGTAGCAAGCATCCACGGATGTCCGCCGCGGTTTGGTTGGGTTTGAATTTTGCGGTTTTTGCGCATAATGTATAAAATGATAAAAAGGGCTAATAAATTTCGAAACAGCACGACCTCGATGGCTGGGATTTGCATGGCCAAAATTTTAGCAAATGTCCCTGCAATGGAGTTGTAAAAGCATGCAAGCAACATATAATAAATGCTTAAATGGTGCAATAAAAAGCTGTTGTATTTCAAAATTTGACCCCTCAAAAAAGCCTATAATTATAGCTGTTTTTAAATTTTGATTTACTTAATAAAATTTGGCTATAATGAGAAAAATCAAAGGATGTATTATGAAAACAGTGATGATAATAGGGCGCCCAAATGTGGGGAAATCGAGCCTTTTTAACCGCTTCGCAAACGCAAGAATTGCCATTACTAGCGAGGTTTCAGGCACCACGAGGGATACGAACAAAATCGCCGTGCAAATTTATGATAGAAATGCGATGATAGTCGATTCTGGCGGGCTTGATGATACGAGCGAGCTTTTTGCGCGCGTGCAGGCAAAAACCCTAGCCGAGGCGCAAAATGCGGATATTATTCTTTTTATGGTAGATGGCAAACTGCTCCCAGATGAGCAGGATCGCAAAATTTTCTTTTCTTTGCAAAAGCTAGGCAAGCCGATAGTTTTGCTCGTAAATAAAGTAGATAGCAAAAAAGATGAAGAAAGAAGCTGGGAATTTAACGAATTTGGCGCGCAGATGTTTGCGCTATCTGTCAGCCATAATGCCGGTATTGACGAGCTTAGGGATTGGATCTATACTCACTTAGATCCTGCGCCTGTGCGAGGGGACGAGAGCGAGGATTTCGATGATTTTTTAGAAAATTTTGACGATAATGGCGAAATCAAAGAGAGCGATGAGAGCGAGTATTACGAGAACAAAACCATAAATGTAGGCATTATCGGGCGGGTAAATGTGGGCAAATCTAGCCTTTTAAACGCTCTTGTGAAAAACGAACGCTCGGTGGTAAGCAGTGTGGCTGGCACGACGATAGACCCTGTCAATGAAAGCTATGAATTTGAGGGGAGAAGATTTGAGTTTGTGGATACTGCTGGTATCAGAAAGCGCGGTAAAATCGAGGGAATAGAGAGGTTTGCGCTAAATAGAACGGAGAAAATTTTAGAAAATTCAGACATTGCGCTTTTGGTTTTGGACTCTTCTGAGCCATTTAGCGAGCTAGATGAGCGAATTGCAGGGCTCGCGGCTAAATTTGAGCTAGGCGTGATAATCGTGCTAAATAAATGGGACAAAAGCGAGGCCGAATTTGACGCTATGGTGCGCGATTTGCGCGATAAATTTAAATTTCTAGCTTACGCGCCGGTTATTAGTGTAAGCGCGCTTGGTGGCAAACGCATACACAAGCTCTACCCGCTGATTTTGCAGGTTTATAAAAATTACACGCAAAAGATAAAAACCGCCCATTTAAATGCGCTAATCGAGGAAGCGACCAAAGCTCACCCGCTTCCGCACGATAAGGGCAAGAGCGTGAAAATCTACTATGCGGCGCAGTTTGGCTTCGCTCCGCCTAAAATCGCGCTTGTGATGAATCGTCCGCGAGCTCTTCATTTTAGCTATAAACGCTATTTGGCGAACAAACTTAGAGAGAAATTCGATTTAAGCGGGACGCCTTTGGTCATAATCCCTAAAAATCGCGGAAATGACGATGAGGGCGAGGCAAATTTGAAAAAAGGGCAAAAATGAGCGCAAAAAATATAATCCTAATCGGTTTTATGGGCGTTGGCAAGGGGACTTTCGCGCGAGCTTTGGCTGGGGCTAGCGGGCTGTTTGCAATAGATTGCGACGATATGATCGAAAGCTACGCAAACAAAAAAATTCGCAAAATTTTCGAGGAGCAGGGCGAGGTTGAATTTCGCAAAATAGAGAAAAAACTCGCTAAATTTTTGGAAAAAAATGTGAGTGGCGCGATAATCTCGACTGGCGGCGGGTTTTATGCTGTTAAAAATTTAAACAAAATTGGCACTGTAATCTACCTAAAATCGAGCTTCGATGCGATAATTAAGCGCATAAATTCTAGCCAAAACGCTAGCAAAAAAATCGCAAAACGACCGCTTTTGGCTGATTTGAAAAAGGCGCGCGCCCTGCATGAGCAAAGGGATAAAAAATACAGCGCCAAGGCCGATTATATCGTAAATGTAGAGAAAAATTCGCAAAAAGAAGTTATTGAAAAATTGCTAAAAATTATCAAAAAAGAGGTTAAAAAATGAGTGAAAAATCTAAAATTTCAAATCCACGCACACTAACTGGGCTTCAACCCTCAGGCAGGTTACATTTGGGGAATTATTTCGCCAGCATTAAGCAAATGGTAGATGCGCAAAATGCGGGCGAGGAGCTGTTTTTGTTCATCGCAAACTACCACGCGCTCACCTCTGTTAGCGAGGGTGCGAAGCTCAAAGAGAGCACTTATGAGGCGGCTGCGGCGTTTTTGTCTTTGGGAATCGATCCAGAAAAATCGACATTTTGGGTGCAAAGCGATGTGAAAGAGGTTTTGGAGCTTTACTGGATACTTAGCGGATACACGCCAATGGGGCTATTAGAGCGCGCTCACGCTTACAAAGACAAGGTCGCAAAGGGCTTTGAGAGCAAGCACGATTTGTTTTCATACCCTGTGCTAATGGCGGCTGATATTTTGCTATACGACGCTACGAGCGTGCCTGTGGGCAAAGATCAAATTCAGCATGTCGAAATCGCGCGCGATATCGCTTTGAAATTTAACAACGCGCATGGCGAAATTTTGACCCTGCCAAGTGCTAGAATTAGCGAAAATGTGGCTATTGTGCCGGGCACAGATGGCGCAAAAATGAGCAAAAGCTATGGAAATACGATTGATATTTTTTCTTCGCCAAAGGAGCAAAAAAAGCAAATCGGCTCGATTGTTACGACATCTGAGCCACTCGAAGCGCCAAAGCAGTGGCAAAACTGCAATGTTTATAATATAGCAAAACTCTTTTTAGACGAAGCAGGACAAAAAGCCTTGCAAGAGCGATATAAGCGTGGTGGCGAGGGGCATGGACACTTTAAAATGTATCTTGGCGAGCTTATGAGTGAGTATTTCGGACAGGCGCGCGAAAAATACACTGAGTTGCTAGCTGATAAGAAAAAGCTAGATGAAATTTTGGCTTATGGTGCGCAAAAGGCGCAAAAAATCGCGAGTGAAAAAATGCGCCTAATACGCGAAAGTGTGGGGATTTATAGATAAATTGTAGTTAAATTTCGCCAAGCAAAATTTGGCGAAATTTATAAGTTCTGCAAAATTTCAAAATTCCCCCCTCCATTTAATCTCTTTTTAAGCAACCCTTGAATATAATCCACTTTCCGTTTTTGAAATCTAACTTCTGTTATTTTCCAATGCGTGTTATTTTATTTATTATTG
>NZ_JAOVTW010000004.1:0-117803 GCF_027737585.1 Campylobacter sp. JMF_14 EL1 | reverse complement strand
TCGGGCGCAAGTCACACGGATTTGTATGATAAAAAAATCCCGTTTGATAAATTTGAAGAATTTTTCAAAGCAAATTTGAAATAATTTCCCATAAATTTGGCAAATTTACCCAAATTTGCCAAATTTTTGAAAGGATAAAAATGAGAGTTTTTAAACTATTTTTTGCCGTGATTTTGGGAATAAATTTAGCATTTGGGAGCGAGATGAGAGTAGAATTTAGCTGTGAAAATGTCCGCGCGGTGGCTGTTTTGGGCGATACTAGCGCGGCAAAGAGTTTTTATGAAAATTTGCCATTAGAGTTAAATTTGAAAGATTACGCAGGGCGAGAAAAAATCGCAGATTTACCCGTGCGATTAAATTTTGCCGGCGATCCTAGTTCGGACGGCAAGGTTGGCGATCTTGGCTATTTCTCGCCATGGGGAAATTTGGTACTTTACTACAAACCTCAGCCATACTACGAAGGCGTCATAAATCTCGGTAAATTCGAAAGCGGTTTTGATGAAATCATAAAATGCGAGAGAGTTTTAATCCAAAAAGCGGATTAAATTAAGCCCTAAATTTCGCATTTTCTAAATTTAGCAAAAACTCTTTTTTATCCACTCCGTATGCGTAGCCTGTGAGTTTGTCGCCACTGCCGATAACTCGGTGGCAAGGGATAATTATCGCAATTGGATTTGCTCCCACTGCCCTACCTACGGCTCTGGCGGACATTTTTGGGATTTGTCTTTTTAGTGCGATTTTGCGCGCAATCTCGCCGTAAGTCGTGGTAATCCCAAAAGGAATTTGCATTAAAATGCGCCAAATTTCAAGCTGAAATTCGCTGCCAATTAGTGAAATTTTAGGTGTGAAATTTGGTAAATTTCCGCTAAAATAAATATCCAACCAAGCGCGTGTATCTTCAAAAATTTGCAAATTTTGCTCTTTAAATTCTGCGCCAAAATCGCTAAATTTGCCAAATTTAAGTGCTGTTAAATTTGCTCCATCGCTTTGCATAAAAATTTCGCCAAGCGGGGAGTTATAACGCCAAAAATATTTCATAAGCTTTGCTTTTTTTCTAAATTTGGCAAGAAAAACGCCATGATTAGTGGCACAACGCAAACACCGCAAAGCGTGTATAAAACATATCCTAGCCCAAATTTATCGGCTATCAGCCCCAAAATCGGCGCAAAAATCCCACCAATGCTAACGGTCAGCCCAAATGTAACGCCAGAAGCAAGCCCAACGCGGTTAGGCAAATAGCCCTGTCCAAGCGCGATAATCGGACTATAAGAAAGTGCTAGAAAAATGCCAAGCGGTGCTAATAAAACCACGGCAAAGCCCAAATTTTGCGCGGTTGCTAGCATTATCATAATCGGCAAAAGGCAGAGAAATGAGATTTTTATCATCTTTGTAAAGCCGAATTTATCGGCAAATCTGCCACCAAGAAGGGTAAAAATCGCGCTTACGCCGATATATGCGCTTAATAGCGTGTTTGCGTAAGCCTTGCTTTGGTCAAATTCGTAGATAAAATAAAGCGCCAAAAATGTATTAAATCCGTGAAAAATGATAGAACGCCCACAGATTAACGCCATGAGTTTATAAAATCCGCCCCAGTCATCGACGCCGTTAGTTTGGGTGGTTGTGGCTGTTTTGGGTGTAATTTCGCCAAGTCTTTTAAATTCGGCGTAAAAAATTTTATACAGGGTGCTAATTAAAATTTGCGGAATTATGAAAATTAGTGTCCCTTTTAGCCCAAATGCACTAATAATCGCCGTCATAAAAAGCGGTCCCAAAGAAAATCCCAAAATCCCACCAAATGAGAAAATACCGATATTTTGGGCTTTGTTGTGCGGATTAGAGCATTTATTTATGGCTCTTGCGGCTTGTGGGTGAAACATCGCCACGCCAATTCCTGTGATCATCACGACCGCGCAAAGCACGGCAAATGAAGGCGCAACGCCACTTAGCGCGATACCGCCACCTGCTAAAATAAGACCTAGCGGGATAATGTAAGGGGTGTTTTTCTTATCAGCGAGTGAGCCAAAAACGGGCTGGATTAGCGAACCAACGATATTTGAGACCATGACTAGGCTTGCAGCGGTTGCGTAATCGTAGTGATAACTAGCTATCAAAAACGGCAAAATCGCCACAAGCGCGCCTTGGTTTATATCACAGCACAAATGCGAAAATGCCAAAATATAGACAAATTTGTTTTTCATTTTAAATTTAGGATTTTATATGGGAAAATCCCATATAAAATTTACATTAAAACAGGAATTTGCGTATTTTGCAAGAAAAATTTGCTCGTTCCTGAAAGCAGAATTTCCTTAATTCCAGTGTTTGAGTGAAGTCCAGCGACGATTAAATCGTATCCGCCGTTGTTTGCATAGTCTATCAAAACCTGACCTGGAATTTTGCCGTCAATGTTTAAAAGCTCGAATTTATCGACTTTCACATCATGTAGTGCCAAATACTCAGTTATTCTGCGCTTAGTCTCTTCTGCGCTATCTTGGAGATAGTGATTGGCTGTGATGATTGTGACATTTTGCGCTTTTTTGAGCAAATCTAGCGAGTGATCGAGCGCTCTGGCACTTGCAGCCGTGCCTGTAAGAGAGACCAAAATTTTATCAGCCTTAAAGCTTTTTAGCTCTCTTGGGATTACGACACAAGGCTTGCCACTTTTTGAAACAGCCGCCTCGAAAGTGCCTGTAATCGTGCCTGTTGGGGGCACTGAGACTACGACAAGATCGCAGTATTTAGAGTGCTTTTCAACTAGCTCAGAGCGGATTCCTACCAAATGGCGCAAGCAAGCACTATTTCCCACTCTCTCGTCTTCGTGCATATCAAGGCCGATTTTTTTGCACTCTGCCTCGAAAACTGCGCCGATTTCATCGCGCTCAGCCTTCATCTCCTCGTTTGCCGACTCCAAAAACTCGTCCATCAAAACTCCGCCTTTTAGCGTCATGCGGACATTATAAATCATCTTAGGATCTAGCTGGCACGCCATGATATTCATGTGTGTGCCAAAAAATTTATTCACAAGCAACGCACCACGAATTCTGCCCTCTAACTCTTCGCCACCACCGATTGGAAAAAAAAGTTTTTTAAGCTCCATTTTGCCTCCTTTTTACACTAATTCAAGTGAAATTTTACTGCCTTTTTGCTCTGTTACGCGCACTCTAACCACATCGCCCGGTTTAAACGGAGTTGTGATAAATTTCGCTCTTAAAAGCCCATCTACGCCGTCGCGAAGTGAAATAAATGTGCCAAAATCTAGCGAGCTTTGCACTACGCCGTCAAATTCCTCGCCGATTTCAAATTTTACCTCTTTGCGCTCGTGCCTATCGCCTCTATCGCCACGCGGTTTGCGGAAATCTTTCGAATTTGAAACGATAGAGAGAATTCTCTCTTTTGCGCCATCGACGCCGTCTTTGTTCGCGCCTTGGATTTTAACCTCACCTTTTTCGCGATCCAAATCAATGCTAACGCCAAATTTTTCGGTAATTTCCTTAATCGTTTTTCCGCCTTGACCGATGATATCGACGATTTTGCTAGGATCGACGCTGAAAATTTCGAGTTTTGGAAGCACGGCTTCGTTGATTACGATATTTGCGTTTGCTTCCTCCATTAAATTTAATATATGCGCCCTGCCCTCTTTGGCTTGTGCTAGCGCCTCTTTTAGCACTTCTAGACTAATTCCGCCAAGCTTGATATCCATTTGAAGCGCGGTGATTCCGTCGTTGCTACCAGCGACTTTGAAATCCATATCCCCGTCGTGATCCTCTAAGCCCATAATATCAGTCAAAATCGCGTGTTTTTCGCCCTCAAAGATTAGTCCCATTGCGACACCTGCGACTAGTTTTATGGTTTTTACACCAGCTGCGCGAAGCGATAGTGCGCCACCGCATACTGACGCCATTGAGCTAGATCCGTTGCTCTCTAAAATTTCGCTTACTACGCGCATTGATTGAGGCGAATTTATATCAATGCTTGGAAAAATCGCTCGTTTTGCCAAATTTCCGTGTCCTAGCTCCCTGCGGCCTGGGCTTTTTAGCGGGCTTGCTTCGCCTACGCAAAATCCAGGGAAGTTGTAATTAAACATAAATTTTTCAGCTATCGGTTCTGGGCTAGTTAGGCTATCGCTAAGCTGAGCGTCGCTATCTCCGCCCAGAGTTGCCACCACCAAAGCCTGTGTTTGACCACGGGTAAAGAGGCATGAGCCGTGCGCGCGTGGCAAAATGTTTGTCTCAATGCTGATTGGGCGCACCTCATTTAGCGCGCGTCCGTCGGCTCTACGACGCTCTTCGATGATTTGAGTGCGTATGATTTGGCGTTTGTATTTGCCAATGACATTTGTTACTACTTCTTTTTGCCACTCGTTTTGCACCGCGATTTCATCAGTTAAAATTTTATCTACAATTTTATTTAGCTCGGTTGCGCGCTCGCTTTTTGCCATTTGATTAATCGCCTCTTTTACGGCGTCTTTATAGTTTTCGTCGATATATTTGGCGATATTTTCATCTTCGATTTCTGGTTTATACTCTAAATTTGCGTCTGGTTTTTTAAGCGCCAAAAACGCTTCCTCGTATTTGCGAGAGCCCTCTTCGATAGCCTTAGCAGCGAAATTTATCGCCTGGGCTGTCAAATCCTCTGGTAGTTCGTTCATGCTTTGGACGCCATCTACGATTTGAGGGAGCGAGCGCATCTCAATCATCAAAAGCTCGTCGCCCACGCCAGCTACATACAAATCAAGGGCTGATTTTTTAAGGGCTGAATTTGACGGATTTAGCACAAACTCGCCATCTATGCGACCTACTCTGACACCACACACTGGGGCTTTCATAGGAATATCGCTTAGATATAGCGCCACACTTGCCGCATTTAGGCTCACAACCTGCAAATCCACCTCAGGATCTGCTGAAAGGACATAAACTACGATTTGAGTAGGATAGGCATATCCTTTTGGGAAAAGGGGGCGAAGTGAGCGATCTATAATACGGCTAGTTAGCGTCTCAAAATCGCCCGGCTTGGTCTCTCTTTTGATATATCCGCCAGGGATTTTTCCCACGGCATACATTTTTTCGATATATTGCACGGTTAGTGGCAAAAAATCCTCTTCTACTTGTTTATCTTCCCTAGCAACCGTAGCTAAGACCACAGTATCACCCACACGCATAAGCGCAGCACCCGCTGCTTGTTTTGCGACCTTGTCTATGTCAAAAATTTCTAATTGATTATTTACATCAATCTTGCACTGCATTGTTACTCTCCTTGTTTTCGTTTTTATCAATGTTTTTTTCTTTGTGAAATGGTAGGTAAAATTCGCAATTATTTAAAATTTGCATAATATCCTCGGCTTTTTCCTCTTTTTTCTCTTTGTAATAAAAATCCACATTTACAAAATCTTTTATTTTATGCACGGCGTATAGCCCATCTACCGCGGCTTCTATCTCTTCGGCATTATCAGTGCTAATAACCGGCGTAGCATAAAAAATCGTCTTTGCATTTAACTTGATTAGGGTTTTTATACATGTCATCGTCGTAAGCCCACTCTCGCAACCCTCATCGACTAAGATTACATTTTTTCTAGCCAAGTCAGGCAAGAGCGCACCCTTGCGAAATTTATAGACATTTTTTAAAATTTTTTCCTCATATTTGCGGCTAGCCTGCCCGTAAATATAATCCAAACTTATCCCAAAGCTTTTGACAAGCTCATCTATGAAAACTATCTCTTGCGTTTCGCTCACACAGGCTATCACGCACTCTGGATTATTTGGCGCATAAATCATCTCGCTAAATAAAAATTCATAGCTTAAATTTAACTTTTCAGATAGTCTTTTTACCAAATAAATCGATGATAACGACTGGGCTATGATTAGGAAATTTTCGTTTTTTACCGCGTTTGAGGGCAGAATTTCAGCTAGCTTTTCGGCCGCTTCTACTTCGTTTTCAAACATCAATTCCGCTCTTGGTATCATTGCGCTTCACCATACTCGGTATCAACCGAAAAATCATATCCAACCCCACCAAATGGGTAGAAATTTACGAAAAAGTAAAATCCATGCTCTTTTTTAGCCTTGGTGTAATCAGCATTGCTCGTGTTTTTTGGCTCGATGTCTTCTTGATAGACGAAAGAGTAGTTCCAGCACTTTCTCGTATGCGTGATACCTAGCCTCCACATTTTTGAATACGACCTAGCCAAATCATACTCCCAGCGCCCGAAAATTTTGTTATTTCCTGGCAAATTCGCGCTTAAATTTGCGATTGTGTAGTTGTCTTTTTTGTAGCGTTTTTCGTTTTCGTCGCCGAATTGATCGTAGGTATAAGCGTGGCTTATGCTCGCGCTAAAATCAGAATTCGAGTAGTTTGCGTAGGTTTGAACCTTACTAAAACTATCATATTTGTGTGAGTATGTGAAACGATTGCCTAAATTTAGCCCATTTGCGAAATAAATATCAAATCTATGGTTAAAATTTCCCAGCTCTTCATCGTCAAAATCATAGCTTTGTTTAGCCGAGTGGCGGATAAATTTGCGCCCATTTTCGTCGTAAAAATACTGTGTCATGCCAAGGGCGATATTTTCGTGCGTATATTCTTCGGCTAGCTCACCAAGGAAATTATCCTCCCAATAAAGCGAATCTTGTAACCTTGCCAAGCGGGATTTGCGCAAATTTCCATTTTTTTCATCGTATTCGTATTGGTGAGATTTCAAAATTCTCTTATCAATCTCGCCCTTTTGCCAGCCAGGAATTCTCAAATCAGCTCTCCAAGTCATAGTATGATAAAAGCTCTCATACGCCTTGGCTAAATCCGTAAATGCTGAAAATTCGGTGTATTGATTGGCGTAAAATGTGCTTTTATCGGCTTCTAGCTCGCCATTTGCGTAGTAGTATTTATCGCTCCAATCTATATGCGTCATATACACACGCTCGCTCACGCTAAGCCCCAAATAATCGCCCAAAAATCTATCGCTATAACTAAGCGGAATATCAAGCTCGTATTGGCGTGCGGTAACGCCTTCTTGGCGGGTGAAATTTCGCGCCTTTAAATCCACAGAATAAAGCAAATTTGGCACGAACAAATCATCGATAAATTTATGATATTGCGCAGTCGGTAGCTCTTGGACTGTGTCGCGGTTTTGGAAGACACTATCTTGGTTAAGCTTGCTAGTATCGATATAATACCTGCCATAAAGCCCAAAATAGTGATCGTCTGTCGTTAAATAATAATTTAGCTTAGAGGTTACTAGCGCGTTATCGTCCTCATCGACACCACCTTTGCTCTTTAAATCATAGTATTCAAGGTCGTTTAATTTCGTAAAGTCAATCCATAAATTTTCTTTGAAATTTCCGTCGATTAGGTATCCAGCTAGCTTGCTTCTATCGTATTCGATCTCGTATCCGTGGTGTTTTTCATTTTTATACTCTAAGCGTTCTTGGGCGCGGGTGAAATTATCAAACACACCGCCACGAATTTCGCCCCTTGAATACGGAGAATCCGCAAACCTAAATGTCCCATACACACCAAAACCACGGCGCGAACGAACCTGCGGGTCTAACTGCAAATCCCAGCTATCATACGGCGCGAAATAAATCGGCTGTTTATAATACACGCCCTCATCACCGATATATCCGCCCTCTGGTGGCAAGAGACCGGTTCTGCGGGTAGTATCAGTAGGCACACCAAAATACGGCAGATAAAACACAGGTACATCGCCGATATAAAATCTAGGGTTGAAAAGGTGTAAAAATTTGCTCTCTTTATTTAGCTTGCCACTGCTAAATTTGATTTTCCAGTCTGGATCATTGACATTACAGCTAGATATCACAGAGCCCTTGACACGGTAATACTCGCTATCACTACAACTCTCATCATTTTGCATCCAAAGCTCAGCGTCCTTATCCATCATAAAGGTCGCTTTACCCTCTTGGGTGTTGTTTTTAAGATCGATTTTAATGTATTCGGCTCTGGTGGTTTCGTTATCTCCATGCATAGCATTTACATTGCCAAAAAGTTCGATTATTTCGTTTTTTTCATCATAAGTGGCGCGATCGGCCGTGAGAAAATAGTCCTGTGAATAGACAGTTACATTACCTCTGGCTATGGTTAAAAAGCCATTTCGCTCTACATTATCGGCGATTAACTCGACATTTTGCACCTTTGCGTTAAGCAAATTTGCCACTAACGCACCAAATGTTAATATTAAAATTTTACTTTTTTTCAATTTCTACCACCAAGGTTTTTGCTGCCAAATCCTGCAAACTCTGACGAAATTTCGTCCAAAACGCAAACAAAAATCCGATATAAAATGCTGTTTCGCTAACAAGCCTAACGCCCGATCTAAACGCGCAAACGCCAAAGCTAAGCTTCTCGTTTTCGTCCCTTGCGCTGATGACTTTTATTTTTAGAGCTAGCTTACCCAAAGTCGCGCCATAAAAATATACAAATATCGCGTGATATAAAAATTTCACCATTACTAGATAGGGCAAATACGGCGCGATTGCGTTATTTAGCGCCATTGGGTCGCTTCCGCTCATCTGTGAGGCCGCAAGCAAGGGCTCGGAAGCTGTGCTAATGAGCATAAAGGTAAAAAGCACGCCCATAATCACCTCATCTAAAATAAAGGCAAAAATTCTCTTAGGAAGACTAGCTAACACCTAATTAATCCCTAAGTGCCTGATATGCGATATCGCTTCGGTGTTGAGAACCTTCGAATTCTATATTTTTGACTAATTCATAGGCTAAATTTCGCGCTTCTCTGATATTATTAGCTACACCCACACTTACCAAAACTCTTCCACCGTCTGCGTAAATTTCGCCGTTTTCTTCGCTAACGCCAGCGTAACAAATGTGAGTGTTAGCCGGAATTTTGCCTAAATTAATCTTTGTTTTTGGCGTAGATTTGTAAGGGTAATTTTCGCTAGCACTTACGACACCAACGGCGAATTTATCGCGGAGTTTGATGTCTGTTAGCTTGCCAGTGGCTGCATCGTATAAAATTTGGCTTAAATTTCCGTCGATTAAAGGCATCAAAACCTCGCACTCAGGGTCGCCAAATCTGACATTGTATTCGAGCACATACGGCACTCCGCCCACGATCATAAGCCCCACAAAAAGCACTCCGCAAAACGGATTGCCGTCTTTTTTCATACCTCTTAGAGTCGGAGCTACGATTTCGTTTTCGACCCTTTTTATCAGGGCCTCATCTGCTAGCGGGCTTGGAGCGTATGCGCCCATACCGCCTGTATTTGGACCCTGATCGCGGTTTAGCAATCGTTTGTGATCTTGGGCTACTGGCAAAGAGACGAAATTATCCCCGTCGCAAATCGCAAAAAAGCTAAGCTCAAACCCGTCTAAATACTCCTCGACAACCACGGTTTTGCCAGCATCTCCGAAACTGCCTTTTAGCATTTCCCATGCCGCGTCTCTGGCCTCATCGTGATTTTGAGCGATTATTACGCCTTTGCCTGCGCAAAGCCCGTCGGCTTTGACTACGACTTTTTCATCTAGGGTGTGGATAAATTTAGAAATTTCCTCGAAATTATCGCTGTTTAAAAATCTAGCGGTGCGGATAGCGTTACGAGCCAAAAACTCCTTCATATAGGCTTTTGAGCCCTCTAAACGAGCTGCCGCTTTGCTTGGTCCGAAAATCACTAGACCTCTTGATTTGAATACATCGACAATGCCCTTTGTAAGCGGATCTTCTGGGCCTACAATCGTCAAATCGATTTTGTTGTCTTTCGCAAAATTTGCAAGTTCCTCAAAAGTTTTCAAATCCAAATTTTCGCCAAGTGCGCTAGTCGCGCCATTTCCTGGGGCAAAATATAGATTTGAAACATTTTTATCCTCTTTTAGTCTAAGTGCGATAGCGTATTCTCTGCCACCACTGCCGATGATTAAAATTTTCAAGGTAAAACTCCGTGTAAAAATAGCCCAAGTGAGCGTTGCGTGAAAAAGATTCGGCCTAAAACAAAGCCAATCTTGCAACTAGGACAAGCCCTTAGGTCGCAACCCGTAAGCTCAGAGCCTCAAACCGAGCCGCGTCACACCGGCAAATCACATCGTCGCCTACTAAAATATGTTAGACCCTCATAAATAACGCTGGCGCATCACCCAGGCAAGCGAAATTATATGTTTTTTTGCCTTAAAATACAAGCAAACGCCAAATCCACACACGCTTTTATGCTTTGATTTTCGCTGATTATAGGCTCTGTAAATTTAGATAAAATTTTAGCCGTGCTATTTCCTATGCAAATCGCCTCATACGAGCTATCCCAGCCAAAATTCGAGATAAAACTTTTCGCATTTAGTGGCGAAGTAAAAATTATCACGGAATTTGTGGCTGGTTTTTGCGAAATGCTAGCTTTTTTGGGTCTGTTTTCATAGCCGATTATATGGGTTAAATTTACGCCATTTTCGTGCAAAATTTGGGGCAAATTCGACACTCTGTCTTTGGCGCTGATATAAAGCACGCTTTTGCCCTTTAAATGCGTGGCAATCTCGCGCGCAAACTCGTCGCCATGGGAGTTTTGCGCTACGAAAATATTTTTGTATCCCTGGTCCTCTATCTCATCAGCACACGCCTTGCCAATGGCGTAAATTTGGATATTTTCGCTAAATTTGATACCATTAAATTTAAGCGCTTTTACACCATTTTTCGAGGTAAAAATAAGTGCGTCAAATTTGGAATTTATGCTAAATTTGTGAAATTTTATCTCGCATAAATTTAGCCAAATCACCCTCTCATCGTCAAATTTAGTGTTTGAAACTAAATAGAGCTGCTCTTCTCGCCCAGCCACTTTTGCACACTCGCGATCTGCGCTAGCACGCTAGAACTGCTAGCCCCGCCGAAAGATTTCCTAGCGTCCATCGAAGCTTTTAGCCCCAAAAATGCAAGCGCATCAGGCGTGATTCGCTCATCGACCGCGCAAAGCTCTTCTGCGCTCATTTGGCTTAGATCCTTGCCTGCTCTCTCTGCTGTGGCTACGCATTTTCCGGTGATGAAGTGCGCCTCGCGAAACGCCACGCCCTTTTCTCGCACCAAAAAATCCGCCAAATCAGTCGCGCTTAAATGACCACGCTCAGTCGCACTTAGCATATTTTTTTTGTTAAATTTGGCTGTTTTTAGCATTTCATTTAAGATTGCAACACTCTCCAAAATCGCTTTTACGCTATCAAACACACCCTCTTTATCCTCTTGCATGTCTTTGTTATACGCCAGAGCAAGCCCCTTCATAACGGTCAAAAGCCCCATTAAATTTCCATACGCCCTGCCAGTTTTACCCCTGATTAGCTCGGCTACATCGGGGTTTTTCTTTTGTGGCATTATCGAGCTTCCAGTCGAATACGCGTCGCTGATAGTGATGAAGCCAAATTCGCTCGAACTCCACAAAATCAGCTCTTCGCACAGCCTTGAAGCGTGCATGAAAAATAGGCTAATGTTAAATAAAATTTCAAGGGCGAAATCTCTATCACTCACGCCGTCCATAGCATTTTCCATAGGGGCATAAAATCCAAGCGCACTAGCCGTAGCGTGGCGATTTATGCGGTGTGGGGTGCCTGCAAGCGCAGCCGAGCCAAGCGGGCTGAAATTTCCGCGCTCAAAGCTTGAAACAAACCTTTCATAATCTCGCTTAAACATATTAATGTAAGCTAGCAAATGAAAGGCAAGGCTTACAGGTTGGGCGTGTTGAAGGTGAGTGTAGCCCGGCATAAGCGTATCTGCGTGGGAGTTTGAAATTTCAAGCAAGGTTTTGATTAAATTTAAAATTTGAGCCGAAATTTCGCGGTTTTTTCGCATTACAAAACGCCTGAAATCAAGGGCGACTTGATCGTTGCGAGAGCGCGCAGTATGGAGCTTGCCGCCGATTTCTTTGCCCACAATTTCGCTTAGGCGTTTTTCTACCGCCATGTGGATATCCTCATCGGCGATTTTCCACTCAAACCTCCCCTCATTAATCTCGGCTAAAATTTGCTCCAAACCAGATTTTATCGCGCTAGCTTCATCTTTGGTGATAATTCCTGCATCGCCTAGCATGCTTGCATGAGCGATAGAGCCTGCGATATCGTCCTCGTAAAGCTCTCTATCGAACATAATCGAAGCGTTAAATCTCTCCAAAAGTTCGCTACTAGCCTCACTAAACCTGCCTTCCCACATTTTTTTCATCAATAATCCTTAGAATAAATTTATAATTTTGCGTTTCAAACTAGAATTTTTTGGCTCGTCTGTTAGATACAAGCTCACTACCCTGCCATTATCCGTGCTGATTTCGAGCTTGGCGCCCCGCTCGCCATTTACGCGCACCCTTAGCATATTTGTGGCGATATTTTTGATTTCGGGCTTGTCAATTGCACCATTGTAGCTGGTTTTGTAGTTTTTCACCTCATCGTTGCAATCTTTTGGCGCAAAAAATATATCGTAAAATTTGCCGTTTTTTATGGCTAAATTCTCTCCACCACTGACTATAAAATAGTCATATTTTGGGGTTTGGGTAGTAAAATCCCAGCGAATTTTATCTTGCCTTTCGCCCTGTTTATAGCTAAATTCCGCCGTGTAAGTAGCGTCGAATTTAAACACTTCCTTGCTAAAAAGCGCGAATTGTTTGTCATTAAATCGTCTATTTGGATCGCTTTTTTTATCCAAAATTTTAGTATCTTTAATCTCTGCTCCCTCGCTATTAAATAGCCTAAATTCGAGCATTTCCACAGGTTTGGCTTGGGGGTGAAATTCTATGCTAATAGGATTTGCTGTAATCGCGCACTCTGGCACGGGATCTGGAAGCTCGTGGCTAAAAAAGGCAAGCGAGGGCTCTTTGTTTGGATAATGCGCGTAAAGCGTGGTATTTAGCGATCTGGTGCGCTCGTAGTTTTCGTTTCGTATGGCAAGGCTTTTGTTTTTGCAAAGCCCTATGATAAATTTGCCGTCCCCACTCTGGCTCTTTGCTCCACCACAAATTTCCTCTAAATACTCATTTCCCATTTCATAGACATAGGCAGATTTTTCGCCCTGCTCGTAGTATCCCACGCCAAGAAGATTTGCGTCAAATGTCAAAAACCCAAAACGATGATAAATCGCGCTTAATAGTCCGTCGATTGAGGCTTTGATATCGTGGGCGTTGTAAGAGAGATTTTCTACAATCCCAGAGTTAAACCCTACCGCAAATGCGCGATCGCTCGGGGTTTTGCCGCTAAATTCAGGCCTTCCCTCGCTCTCATCGTGAGTGATTTCATCGTTTGTAACGACATATTTGGCGTGATTTAGCGCAGCCTTGTCTAAAAGCGAATTTGGCGCAAATGGATTTAAATTCGAGCTTTGGCGGATATAGTTTATGTAGTTTATCGGCGTATCATAAAAAGAAAAACCGCTTTTACTAGGAAGCGGTTCTTTTAAATTCGCAGGCTCGCCTTTGCAACCCAAAAACAAGCCCGCAGTGCCTAACAAAAGCCAAATTTTAAGCTTTTGGGCCGGCTTTTGCATACTCTACGCCCTCTTTGACATCTTCGTAGCGTTTGAAATTTTCTACAAACATTTTCGCTAATTTCTCGCGAGTTTTTGCGTATTCGTCAGCATTTTCCCAAGTGTTGGCTGGATTTAGAAGTTTTGTCTCAACGCCAGCTAGTTCTTTTGGAACGGCTAGATTAAATTTATCAAAATTTTCAAATTCGCATTTTGTGATACTTCCATCAAGGATTGCATTTATACAAGCACGAGTTGCTTTTATGCTCATGCGTTTGCCAACGCCATAAGCTCCACCGCTCCAACCTGTATTTACTAGATATACATTTACGCCGTGTTTGTCGATTTTCTCGCCTAGAAGTTTTGCATAAACTGTCGGGTGAAGCGGCATAAACGGCTCACCAAAGCAAGCACTAAAAGTCGCCACAGGCTCGGTAATACCGCGCTCAGTTCCTGCGACTTTGGCAGTATATCCGCTTAGGAAATAATACATCGCTTGTTCTTTTGTAAGCTTTGCAACAGGCGGTAAAACGCCAAATGCATCAGCGCTTAGGAAAATGATATTTTTTGGGTGTCCTGCGCTTAGGCTTGGTTCGTGGTTTGCGATATGCTCGATTGGGTAGCTTACACGGGTATTTTCTGTCTTGCTACCATCAGCGTAATCGACCTTGCCGTTTGCGTCAGCTACGACATTTTCTAAAAGTGCGTTGCGTTTAATCGCACCATAAATTTCAGGCTCTGAGCTTGGATCGAGATTTATACATTTTGCGTAGCAACCACCCTCGAAGTTAAACACACCCTCATCGTCCCAGCCGTGCTCATCATCGCCGATTAGCGCGCGGTTTGGATCAGTAGAGAGTGTAGTCTTGCCAGTGCCTGATAGTCCGAAAAATAGCGCAGTGTCGCCGCCAGCTCCGACATTTGCTGAGCAGTGCATTGACATTTTGCCCTCTAATGGTAGCCAGTAATTCATCATAGAAAAAATTCCTTTTTTCATCTCGCCACCATACCATGTGCCACCGATGACTGCGACATTTTCCTCGACATTAAAGATTACAAAAACATCTGAGTTTAGCCCGTCTTTGGCGTAATCCTCATTTACGCATTTGCAAGCATTATAAACCACGAAATCTGGGTGGAAATTTGCTAATTCATCATCGCTTGGGCGGATAAACATATTTTTTACAAAATGCGCTTGCCACGCTACTTCGGTTACGAAACGCACGCTTTTACGGCTTTTTAGGCTAGCGCCACAATACGCGTCTTGGACATAGATTGATTTGTTTGAAAGCTGATTTTTGGCCTTTGCTAGAAGTTTATCAAAAAGCTCTTTGCTAATCGGTTGATTGATTTTGCCCCAGCTGATATATTTCGCGCTTGGATCTTGCTTTACAAAATACTTGTCTTTTGGGCTTCTACCTGTAAAAATGCCAGTATCGACCATAAAGGTGCCATTATCGCTTACCTTTCCCTCGTTTGCGCGTTTTTCGTGCTCGAAAAGCTCATCATAGCTAAGATTATAAAAAATTTCTTTTTCGCCACTAATTCCTAGTTTTTCAAAATCATTTGGAATTCTCATCTTAAATCCTTTTTTAAAAAATTATAAATAAGTAATTATATCGAAATTTGATTAACCTTTATTAGGATTGTGGAATTTGAAGTAAATTTATCGTTTTTGTAAATTTAAAAAGGGGCGAAACCCGCTAAATTCCGCCCCTGTGGTAGTTAAATTTAAAAGTTATTTTAAGTGAATTAGTGGCTCGTCGGCATCTACGCTTTGACCTTGGAATACCAAAATTTCAGCGACTTCGCCGTCTCTTGGGCTTTCGATATTTATCTCCATTTTCATAGCTTCTAGCACAACTACAGTTTGACCAGCTACGACTTTTTCGCCAGGTTTGACCAAAATTTTAAACACATTACTTGGCAGGCTAGCCACGATATCATCGCTATTTGCACTTGATTTGGTTTCGTTTTTGCTCTCGCTTGGCTCTTCGCCTTTTCCAATACTTACATTATAGCTATCGCCATTTACCAAGACCTTATTTCCGCTAAATTCCACCGCATAGGCTTTGCCATTGACATTAATGTCAAATTTATCAGATTTTGCCTTTTTCTCACTACTCTCGCTAGATTCTTTTGCTTCGTTTTTGCGGATCATTACCTTGCCCTCGCCTTTTAAGAAGGCAATGCCCTTTTCACGGCACGCAAGAGCGATAAAAATATTTTCCTCGCTTGGCTCGATATTTTCATCTTCTAGCTGTTTTTTGGCATAAGCAATGCTCTTTGTCTCGTCTAAATCAGCCAAATCAACGGCATTTTTGGTAGTAGGCTCTAAGCCAAGTTGCTCGCTAGCTAATCTTACGACCTCGCTATCAGGGGCAACTGGGGTTTTGCCAAAGTATCCAAGCACCATTTTGCCGTATCCCTCAGCGATTTTTTTCCAGTCGCCAAACATTACATTATTAAATGCTTGTTGGAAATAAAATTGACTTACAGGCGTTACACTCGTGCCATAACCGCCCTTTTCGACGACTTCGCGCATAGCTTTAATAACGGCTGGAAATTTATCCATGATTTTGTTGTCGCGCATCATTTGCGTATTTGCGGTTAGGGCACCGCCTGGCATAGGCGAAAATGGGATTATCGGGCTTACCATTGTCGCTTCTGGTGGCAAGAAATAATCCTTCAAACAATCCTCCAAAACCTCTTCGTATTTTAAAATTTTCTCAGCGTCAAAGCCAAAATCAAAATTTTGCCCCTTTGTCGCGTGTAAAATCGTCAAAATATCTGGTTGGCTAGTTCCTCCGCTGACTGGATAAGCAGCTAGATCGATTCCATCGACGCCTGCTGCTAGGGCTGCTTGATAGCAAGCCACGCTAACACCAGCTGTTTCATGGGTGTGAAGTCTGATATGAATATCGTTTCCTAGGAGTTTGCGGGCTCTTCTTACGGTCTCAAAAACCTTTTGTGGGCTTGAAGTTCCGCTAGCGTCTTTGAAACAAACGCTATCAAAAGGAATTCCAGCCTCTAAAATTTTACGCAAAATTCCAGCGTAAAATTCAGGATCATGTGCGCCAGAGCAACGAGGTGGCAAATCCATCATAGTAACGGTAATTTCGTGTTTTAAGCCATGCGCTCTAATACGCTCGCCACTATATTTTAAATTTTCGACATCGTTTAAGGCGTCAAAATTTCGAATAGTCGTAGTTCCGTGTTTGGCAAAGAGTTTGGCATGCATATCTATCATTTCGCGCGAACCAGTATCAAGCGTAACGGTATTTACGCCTCTGGCTAGGGTTTGCAGGTTTGCCTCGTCTCCCACGGTTTCGCGGAATTTATCCATCATCGCAAACGCGTCTTCGTTTAGATAAAAATACAGACTCTGAAATCTAGCTCCACCGCCAAATTCAAAGTGTCTAATCCCAGCCTCTTTTGCCGCGCTCACTGCTGGCAAAAAGTCCTTCATCGCTACACGCGCACCAAAGACAGATTGGAAACCATCGCGAAATGTAGTGTCCATAACATCAATAAATTTTTTGCTCATGCTAACTCCTTTAAAATAATTCTAAATTCTACAATTTCTAGCCTAAAAAAGCTTTTAATCCAAAAATTTCTGGATAAATCGCAAGGGCGAAAAGAACTAAAATTTGAAGCCCGATAAACGGCAACACTCCACGATAAATGTCTGTCGTGCGCACTGATTTTGGCGCGACACCTTTTAGGAAAAATATCGAAAATCCAAAAGGTGGCGTCATAAATGATGTTTGTAAATTTACAGCGATTAGTATCGCAAACCAAACTGGATTTATATTCATCGCTTCGACTATCGGGAATAAAATCGGCAAAATGATATATGAAATTTCAACATAATCAAGGAAAAAGCCCAAAATTATGATGACAATCATAGTTAGCGCGATAAATCCCCACTCTTTGCCAGGAAGTGCGTGCATGAAATCCTCCACGACATAGTCCCCGCCTGTGTATGAAAAAATCATAGAAAAGGCTGTTGCGCCCATTAAAATCATAAAAACCATACCTGAAATTTTCACGCTTTGGCGAAGCGCGTCGTAAAGCAACGAAAATGAAAATGTGCGGTATAAAAATGACAAAATTATCGCGCCCACACAGCCCACAGATGAGCTTTCTGTCGGAGTTGCGATACCGCCAAAGATAGAGCCTAAAACTAACAAAATCAGCACAAAAACAGGCACGACATTTTTTAGAGCATTAAAAATTTGGCGAGCTTTGGTTTCATCATCGATTTTAGGAAGCTCGGGCGCGCAGTCTTTTTTGGCATACGAGATTATGAGGATAAAAATTATATAAAGCCCCACCAAAACAAGCCCCGGCACGATAGCTGCGGAAAATAGCTCGCCTACTGATACCGAAAAAACATCGCCTAAAATGATTAGCACGATTGAGGGTGGAATAATCTGCCCAAGCGTGCCAGAAGCTGCGATAGTGCCGGTGGATAGGGCTTTGTCGTAGCCGTATTTCATCATCACAGGTAGGCTAATAATACCCATAGCGATCACGCTAGCACCCACGATTCCAGTCGTAGCCGCCAAAAGCGCACCCACCAAAACAGTGCTAATCGCTACGCCACCGCGAACCCCGCCAAATAAAAACGCCATTGACTCCAAAAGCCTCTCAGCTAGGCGCGTTTTTTGCAAAATCATACCCATTAAAATAAAAAGTGGAACCGCGATTAGAAGCTGATTTTCCATAATTGAGTAAATTCGGTTTGGCATAAGAGAGAAAAACTGGTTACTCATTTCGCTTATAGCCTCTGTAAAAACCTCGCTTCCCTCGGCGTATTCCCACGCCTCACTCACGCCATAAATAAATCCAAAAATCACCGCCACAGCCCCAAATGTAAAGGCTACCGGAAATCCCAAAAGCAGCATAAAAAGCGCTGCGCCAAACATTATAATCCCTATCATCACACAGCCTTTGCGCTAGAATTTTCGTCTAAAAATTCGCCGTGGTGGTTGTGGATTAGCAAATTTATATTTTTTATCAAAAACCCAAACGAATAAATAAACAAAAAGACATAAGATAGACTAATAAATGATTTGATTATCCATAAATTCGTTAATCCGCCAGGATTTGGGCTGGATTCTTTGCTCTCGTAGGCTTCGAGCGCGAAATCTAGCGAAAAATACGCCACGAGCGCCACAAATGGCAAGATAAAAAAGATTGTGCCCAAAATATTGATAATCGCCTTTGTTTTGGGGCGAAATTTTTCATATAGCACATCGACCCTGACATGGGAATTTTGCTGTAAAGTATAGGTCGAGCCGAACAAAAACATCGCCGAAAACAGCCACCAGCTAATCTCTTGCATAGCCACAGAATTCGCGCTTGGAAAGAGATAGCGCGCAACGACATTGTAAAAAACGCAAAGGACTAAAAGGGCTAAAAAAACAATGCTAAAAAAACCTAAAATTTTCGCAAAACTATCGAAAATTTTTTCTAAAATTTGGAGATTTTTCCTCAAATTTGAACCTTTTTGTATTAAATTTCAAAATAAACTTGCGATTTTATCGAAATTTAGCGCAAAAAATAATAAAATAACGAGCAAAAAAGGATAAAAATGTATTTAAAATTTAATAATAAATATTCTCGCAAATTTCTGCTATTTTGCGCAGTTTGGGCGGGTTTGTGGGTTTGCTTTTCATACTGCTTTTTGCAAAATTTCTTGTTTATGTATCCTGAAATTTTCAGCGCTAGGCTTAGGTTTGATCTGTGCGTTTTAGCTCTGGGCGTGATTTTTGTGGCATTTAGCAAGGATAGCCTAAGCGCGATTTGTGGGTATTTTTTGTGGTTTTATGGCGCGCTTGGGGGGCTAATTTGCGCAAAGAGCCTATCGTATCTACACAAAGCAGTGCGCGCTAGTAGCGATATGGACGGCGTGATGAACTGCGCTGGGGCGAATAAATTTTTGAGTTTTGATTTAAATAGAATTTCGCTTTTTAAATCATATAATTCTTGCGCTTTTGATATACCCACACCGCCTGCAAATTTCGAAATCAGCGGTATGCGCGCGAATTTAATTAGCGCCTATAATGACGGCTGGTATCTTTTCGTAAGCTCAAAAAGCCTAAGTTTGCCTACGCTTTGGTTTATTGTATTTGGATTTTTTGCTTTTGTCTGTGTTTTGGGAGTGGTTTTGGGATTTATCAGGCGCAGGGGATAGCCCCTGCGTGAGTTATTGAACGATAATTAGCGCATCGGAGCTATACACATCTTCTAACGAAGACAATCCGCTCATCGCCCAGACCTTTTTGCATAATCCGTCATAGCCTTTTGTAAGGATAATTTGCTTCTCATCAACGATTTCATAAGTAGCACAAACATCGTTTCTAATCTTAATCGGGTTTGTAACATTTGTCATCGTTGCGATAGAAGAAGAATAATGCGCTTGCGATGTGTAATACGCCATCAAATCGCTAAGAGATGTCGTGATATTGTTCATCGTTTTGACAATCTCTGCGTCATCTCTGGTAGCAGCTAGTCTAGGGATAGCTACCGCCGCCAAGATACCCAAAATAACAATCACGAAAATTAATTCGATCATTGTAAAAGCCTGTTTCATTTTTTATCCTTTGATAAAAATTTTGCAGGCGTATTCTACCACAATCTATAAATTTTTCGCAAATTCTACCATTTTTGATAATAAATTTATTGTATTTGCATCGACGACGATGTAGTGGTTATTTATCAGACTTTTGCCGTTATACAGCGGAGCGACACCCGTTTTAAGGTCGATTATCGCTCCGCCACTTTGGTGGATTATAAAATCCCCGGCCGCGATATCCCACAGCGAACAATCGCTAAACCTACCATACGCGCTCGCCCCATTTTCCGCCATTACGCAAAATTTCAGCGCAGAGCCAAGCCTAGTAAATTCAAGCCCAAATTCCTCGCAAAATGGCATGTATTTTGAGCCTCTGCCATTTCGGCCTATCATAAAGGTCTTTGGCGAATTTGGTTTTCGCTCGATTTTTTCGCCGTTTTTATAGACGACGCCACCGCCATTAGAGCTATACACATCGCCACTTACAGGCGATGAAATCACCGACAAAATCGGCCTTCCGTCCTCTATCAGCGCGATACAAACGCAAAATTCGCCATTTCGCGCGATAAATTCCTTCGTCCCATCAAGCGGATCGACTAGCCAAAACCTCTTTGCGCTCATGCGCTCATCTGCGCTCATCACGCTCTCTTCGGAGCAAATCGCAATCCCACTGGGTGCTAGCGTGCTTACAATCGCCTCGTTTGCAGCCAAATCCGCGGTTGTTAGCGGAGATTTGTCCTCTTTGACATAGACATTAAATTTCTCATAATGCTCCATAATCGCCTTATTTGCGCGCTTTGCCGCAACCACGGCTAAATTCAAAAGTTCATCTTTATTCATTTTCGCCTCCAAAAATAAGCGGTAAGAAATTGTTGTAATCGTAGAATTGAAAGATTTTGTATTTTAGCACAACTAAGCTTTAAAAAAGCTAGATTAAATTTTAAGGGCAAAATTTATAAAATTTTTGCAAATTCAAGGGGCAAAAATGGAAATTTTAGAGAATTTGCGAAATTTAAGCGATGAAAAATACGCCAAATTTAGCGCGAAAATTCTGCCAGGGGCGCGAATCTTGGGCGTGAAAATGCCACACTTGCGCGCGCTTGCAAAGCAGGTTTTGCGCGAGCAAAGCGAGGGCGAAATTTTAGAATTTATCCGCGCCAAGGGCGAATTTAGCGAAGAAATGACATTAAAGGCGATTTTGATAAATTCGCTAAAAATCAGCGAAAAAAATCGCATAAATTTGGCGCGAGATTTTATCCCTCGTATCACAAACTGGGGCGTTTGCGATGCATTTTGCGCCAAACGCAAAAACGATTTAGAGTCGTGGCTTGAATTTACTCTTGGGTTTAGGGAGGCTAGGGGCGAGTTTGAGAAGCGGTTTTTTTATGTGAATTTGCTGGTAAATTTCGTAAATTCGCGGAATTTGGCGCTTTTGCTAGATACTGCGCGCGCTGAGCGAAGCGAGAAATACTATGTCCAAATGGCGGTAGCGTGGGCACTGTGCGAATTCGCCGTGAAATTTGAGGGTGAAATTTATGAGTTTTTGCAGGGGTATGAAAACGAAAAAATCAAAAATCTTGCGATTAAAAAAATCTGCGAAAGCCTGCGTTTCACCGAGCAAAGCAAGGCAAAATTTAAGGCGTTAAAATCCGCGAAATCCTAAATTTCGCGGAAATTTAATTTATCAAAATTTCAAATTTCTTTTTCAATCTTGCTTGTTTATTTCGCTGTCGTTTTCTAGCGCATTTACTCTTTTGCCGATGTCTTTGAGCTGCGAAAACTCTTCGATTAGGCGCGGTGCGTCATCTAGGCCAATCGCAAAAGTCCAAATATAATTCATCACCGTAAAAATATACCCAGCGTCTGTTTGTTTGATCGCCAAAAGGTAAGCCGCCAAACTAAATGCTAGCGCACAAATCGAGCCTACGATGAGATAGCTATGCGAATACGCGAAAGCAAATCGTAGTGGCGCGAGACGGCGATAGGGCTGCCTTTTTCTATGAGATTTACCTCGTTTTCGTTGCGGTTGTTTAGCTTCAAATAAAATCTATCGTTTTTGCGAATATATCGTGGCAAAAAGGGCGCCAAAACAGCGATTATGATTAGACAAAAGCTCGCTATAATCGGCTCGTAAAAATATAGCATAAAAACACTTCCCAAAATCGAAACCACAGAGGTAAAAAGCATAGGAAAGGAGTGCTCGAAAAAATTTATAAATTCACGCGAAAGCGCGTCGCGCGCTTGTCTGGCTCACGCTGGCGTTTGTGCTTCGTTCGTTTGAGATGATATTGACGGCTAAATTTGCATAAATTTTGCTAAATGCGTAGGTGTCGATTTTGCGCCTAATAGCGCCCAAAAACCAAATTCCAAATATCACAAAAATATAAATTATCGCGATTTTCGCCTCGCCTGCTAGAATTTTATTTATCGCAAATCCGCCAAAAATCAGATAGAGTATAAAGGCCAAATTTTCCAAAATCACCAATGAAAATGTAAAAATCAGCTTTTTGTAATGTTTCAACGCGATGAAAATAAGCGTTTTAATGCGCTTTTTTGCATAAAAATTCCTAAATTTGAATTAAATCGCGCAAGTATAAAGGGGAAAATTTAATAAGATTTAAATTTGATTTTAATTATAAAAAAGTATCTAAAATTTAACTATGCAGTTAAATTTTAGACAATGCAAAATTTATTTGTAGCGATAAGTGATTCTGCCCTTATCAAGGCTGTATGGCGTAAGCTCGACTTTGACGCGATCGCCTGGCATGATTTTGATATAGTGCATACGCATTTTGCCTGCGATATGGCACAAAATCACATGCTTGTTATCAAGCTCGACCTTAAATGTCGCATTTGGCAACGCCTCGATTACATTGCCATCAATCTCAATGACATCATCTTTTGCCATTAAATTTTCTCCTTTTAATCTTTCAAGCTTTTGCTTAGAATTTCGACTTTGTTATTTACCACAGCCAAACAATGCTCATAATGAGCCGTCCTAAGGCCGTCTTTGCTCGTCGTCGTCCATTTGTCTGCGCCCACGACTGGGGTGCCGTCTTTTTGGCAAATCATCGGCTCGATACAAAACACCATGCCGTTTTTGATTTTTGGCCCTGATTTTGGATTGTTGCCCTCTAAATAATTTGGGATTTCAGGCTCTTCATGCGGTTTTTTGCCGATTCCATGCCCGCAAAATCCATATAGTGGCACATATCCGCGCGCTCTGATAAATTGCTCGATAGCTAGGCATAGCTCTTTGAAGTGCATGCCGACCTTTATCGTGTCGATAGCATGATACAGTGCGTCTTTGCTGCATGCTATAAGCTCTTCGTCTGATTTTGAAATTTTGCCAATCGGCAAAGTGCGCGCGCTATCGCCATAATATCCATTTAACCGAGAGCCTAGATCGATGCCTAGTATGTCGCCCTCTTTTAGGATAGTGTTATCAGGTATGCCATGGATTATAACTTCGTTTAATGAAAGACAAGCTGCGTTTGGGAAACCATAAAGCCCTTTAAATGCTGGATACGCGCCCTTGCTAGTGATAAAATCATCGATTTTTTTATCCACTTCTAAAAGCGTCATGCCGGGTTTTATGAATTCTTCCGCGTAATCAAGGGTAGCGGCGACGATTTTATTCGCCGCTCGCAAACCCTCTAAATCTTTTTGATTTTTGAGTAAAATTGCCATTTTTATAGTCCAACAGCACTTAGGGTTTGGTATTTGTTCATATACACTTGCGCTTCGATTCTTCTCATAGTATCAAGTGCGACCGACACTACGATTAGCACGCTCGTGCCACCGAAATAAAATGGAACACCCATAAATTTGACTAGCAACCATGGAATAACAGTCACCAAGCCTAGATAAATCGAACCCCAAAATGTAAGGCGAGATGCAACATCATTTAAAAATGTCGCTGTGCCCTCACCTGGACGAATTCCAGGGATAAATCCACCTTGTTTTTTCAAATTTTCGCTGATATCTTTGGAATTAAACGCGATTGAAGCGTAAAAATACGCAAAAAATACAACTAAAATAAATGTCAAAAGATTAAAGAAATAGCTACTTGGATTGATAAAGTCAGCTACTTTTTGGACAAAAGAATTTGTGCTAGCAGTCAAAATCGTGCTAGGAAACATCAATACCGCACTAGCGAAAATCGGCGGAATAACACCGCTTAAATTTAGCTTGATTGGCACATAATTCATAATGCGTTTGTTTTGGTTCGCCATTAAAATTTTGCGAGGAAACGAGATTGGAATCCTGCGCTCGCCTAGCTCGACATACAAAATCGCCGCGATTGTAGCAAAAATAATTAAGGCGATTGCGATTAATTTTAAGATATTAAGTTCGCCATTATTTACGAGCTGAACTGTGCCGCCGATCGCTGTCGGTATCGCGCTAACAATACCGGCAAAGATGATTAAGCTCGTGCCGTTTCCAACACCTCTTTGAGTAATCTGCTCGCCAATCCACATCAAAAGCATAGTGCCTACAAGCATAGAAATACACGAAATAAATATAAATTCGTTTGTATTTTCTGCCATGATAGCCTTCGCGCCATTTACGCCCGTAATGCCCTGCAAACCGATACTAACACCGATTGCTTGCACAAGCGCAATAGCGATTGTAGCGTAACGAATAATTTGCATATATTTTTGCATACCGTCGCGCTCTTTTTTTAGTTTGCCTAAATTTGGAAATGTAGCAGATAATAGCTCCATAATAATCGAAGCTGTAATGTATGGCATAATGCCCAGCGAAATGACGCTAAATCTTTCGACCGCGCCACCGCTAAACATATTAAACATACCAAAGGCATTGTCTTTGTTTGTATTGAAAAATTCTTTTATCACCTCAACATCAACGCCCGGCACTGGCACATAAGCCAGTAGCCTGAAAGCAAATAGAAAACCCAATGTAATGAGTATCTTGTTGCGAAGTGTTTTGTTCATTAGTTTTGTCCGCTAAATTTTACATTTTCGTCTTTTATCTTGCTAGCAAGATCTTTTGCACTTGCACCGATAAGTTTTACTACTTTTACAGAGCTAGACATTTTATGAACAGTTCTGATAGTATCAACTGTAATCTCGCTTAGCTCTTTTACAGCTGAAATTTTTTCTACATTGATTACATAAGGTTTTTCAAATCTTGAATAAAAACCAACTTTTGGTAATCTTCTTTGAAGTGGTTGTTGGCCACCCTCAAAACCTCTTTTTTCATGTGAGCCAGTGCGCGCAGTTTGACCTTTGCCGCCTCTGCCCGCTGTTTTGCCAAGACCGCTACCTTGACCACGACCTAGTCTTTTGGTGCTATGAGTAGAGCCTGGTGCTTTTTGAAGATTTTCTAATCCCATCTTAAATCCTTGTTAGTGTTTTAGCATGCTAAGAGCCTTCATTGTAGCTCTTACGACATTTGATGAGTTGTTTGAACCAAGAGACTTAGTCAAAATATCTTTAACGCCTGCAAGTTCTAAAACAGGGCGAACAGATCCGCCTGCGATTACGCCGGTACCTTCGCTAGCTGGTTTAAGTAAAATTCTACTAGCGTTGTATTTAACCTCTACATCGTGAGTGATTGTCGAACCGTTTAGTTTAACCTCGATGATGTTTTTAAACGCATCATCTACGGCTTTTTTAATCGCGTCTGGAACCTCTTTTGATTTTCCAAAACCAAAGCCAACTAAACCATTTCTGTTACCAACAACGATTAGGGCAGTAAATCTAAATCTTCTACCACCTTTTACGACCTTTGTAACCCTACCGATATTAACGATTACTTCTTCGAATTCTTCTCTATTATATTTTTCCACGATAATTCCTTTGGTTTATAGTTTGATGCCGTTTTCGCGTAACGCATCAGCAAAACTTACAATCACTCCGTGATATAAATAACCGTTTCTATCAAAAAGCGCCTCAGAAATGCCTTTATCTTTTAGCTTAGCAGCCAAATCTTTGCCAAGGCTAGCAGCGCCTTCTTTGTTTGCTTTCACACCCAAAGTTTTACCGCTGGCAGCGCATATTGTTTTTCCCTCAACATCATCGATTACTTGCGCATAAACTGTTCTATTTGATTTGAAAATAGAAATTCTAGGGCAAGAGCTAGTGCCGGAAATTTTTGCACGAATTCTTCTTTTTCTCTTAATTCTTAGAGATATTTTTCTTTTTAATACATTTGCTGTCATTTCTCAACCCTTATTTTTTAGATGTTTTACCGGCTTTGCGGATAATATGCTCTTCGACATATTTTACACCTTTGCCTTTGTATGGCTCAGGTGGTCTAAATCCTCTAATCTCAGCAGCGACTTGACCAACTTTTTGTTTATCGTCGCCTTTGATTGTGATGATGTTTTTATCTACTGAAATTTCAATACCTGCTGGTGAATCGAAATTTATCGGATGAGAAAAACCTAGGTTTAGCTCTAAAACTTTGCCTTTCATCGCAGCTCTGTAACCAACGCCGTTGATTTCAAGCTGTTTTGTGAAGCCGTCAGTTAGGCCAATAACGATGTTGTTAGCTAGCGCACGGTATGTTCCCCAATACGCTCTGCTTTGTCTATCTTCACCTTTTGGTGAAAACGAAATTTGGCCATCTTCGATTTTAACATCGACATTGCCCTTTAAATCAAGGACTCTTTCGTTGTTTGCTTTTTTAAATTTTAAAGATGAACCATCGATTTTTACCTCTACTCCGTTTGGAATAGAGATAGGTTTTTTACCAATTCTTGACATAATTTTCCTTTTTATTTGTCTAGGGTATGACTACTTTTACGAATGGATACCACAATGCCATAAAAAGTAGAACTTTTTACCAAATAGTGCAAAGCACTTCGCCGCCAACGCCAGCTTTACTAGCTTCGATACCGCTCATAACGCCTTTGCTAGTGCTAACAACTACTGTTCCATAACCATTTTTAAATCTTTTGATCTCGTCTTTACCTTGATAAACACGGCGTCCAGGTTTTGAAACTCTTTTTACTTCGTTGATTACACTTCTGCCTTTTTCATCATATTTTAAAACAACATTGATGAATTTTTTGTTTCCCTCTTCTACTACATTGTAGCTCTCGATATAGCCCTTTTGAGCTAAAATTTTAAGAGTAGCCTCTACAACATTTGAGTGAAACAATTTAGCAGTGTCTAAGCGTCTCATAGCTGCATTTCTAATGCGGGTTAATCCGTCTGAAATAAGATCATTTACCATATCTACTCCTTCTTACCAGCTAGCTTTTTTAAGGCCAGGGATTAGACCCTCATTAGCCATTTTTCTTAAACATACACGGCAAATTCCAAAATCTCTATAAACAGAGTGCGGACGACCGCAAATTTGGCATCTTGTATATGCACGAGAGCTGAATTTAGCAGGGCGTTTTGCCTTAGCTATCATTGATTTTTTTGCCATATTACTTTCCTTTTGCGAAAGGCATGCCAAATAATTCTAGCAATTTAAACGCCTCTTTATCGCTATTTGTTGTAGTTACGATTGTAATGTTCATACCGTGAGTTCTTAGGATATTATCATACTCTACCTCAGGGAACATTAATTGCTCTTGCAAACCGAAGTTATAGTTACCGCGACCATCAAAGCCATTGCGTGCAACACCACGGAAGTCTTTTACTCTTGGTAATGCGATTGAGATAAGTTTATCAAAAAACGCATACATTTGCTCTTTGCGCAATGTAACCATAATACCGACAGGAAATCCCTCTCTAACTTTAAAACCAGCAACTGATTTTTTTGCATTTACAATAAGTGCTTTTTGACCTGCAATCAAAGAGATTGTATCGGCCATGTTTTGAAGCACTTTTTGATCTTTGCCAGATTCGCCTACACCAACGCTAATTACGATTTTTTCAAGTGCCGGAATTAGCATAGGATTTTTTATATCAAATTCTTTTTGTAAAGCTGGTCTAATTGACTCAACATATTTAGTTTGTAATCTGTTCATAATCAACCCTCAACCAATGCGACATTTGAAATATCCATAGGCATTTCTTTGTTTGTGAAACCGCCACTTGGATTTTGCTCAGTTGGTTTAACAGCTTTTTTAGCTATTTTACAACCCTCAACTATAACTTGTGATTTTTTAGGGAAAACAGCTTTTACAACGCCAGTTTTGCCTTTATCATCACCTGCGATAATTTTTACTTGATCGCCTTTTTTAATCTTAAATTTCACTGCCATTATAGAACCTCCGGAGCCAATGAAACGATTTTCATAAAACCGCCGTATCTGACTTCTCTACCGATTGGGCCAAAAATACGAGTGCCAATCGGCTCTTTTTTTGCATCCAAAATTACAGCTGCATTTTCATCAAATCTAATCAAAGAGCCATTTCCTCTGTGAAGCTCTTTTTTTGTTCTAACGACGACGGCTTTTACAACTTGACCGCGTTTAATCTTGCCATTTGGTAGAGCTTTTTTTACAGAACAAACTATAATATCGCCTACTGTTGCATAGCGGCGTTTGCTACCACCCAAAACTTTAATACACATAAGTTCTTTTGCACCGCTGTTATCAGCTACTGCAAGTCTTGTAAAACTTTGTATCATTATTCAACTCCTGTTTTCAAAACCGCTTTTAAGCGAAATGTTTTTTTCGCACTAAGTGGTCTGCACTCAACTGCTGATATAGTATCGCCGATTTTGACGATATTGTTCTCGTCATGGATAAGATATTTTTTAAATCTTTTGACGATTTTTCTATATCTTGGGTGGATAACTCTTCTCTCTACCAAAATAGTAGCAGTTTTATTGCCCGCTTTTTTTACGACTATGCCTTGAATTTCTCTTTTAAATGCCATAACTCTATCCTTATTTTGCTTTTATAGCAGTATTGATTCTAGCGATATCTTTTTTAATCGCACGAATTTCATTAGGATTGCTTAACTGCATTGTTTTAAGCTTTTGCTTAGCCGTAAATAAAAGCAACTTATTATCTTTTAACATCTTATTTAGCTCAGCTAAATCTTTATCTTTCAAATCAGTATATTTCATTTTCGCTATCCCTAGTTACAATTTTTGTTTTGAAAGGTAATTTGTGGATTGATAGCGTAAGAGCTGCTCTTGCTTGCTCCTCACTTACACCAGTCATCTCGAAAATCATTCTGCCTGGTTTGATATTCATTACCCACTCTTCTACACCAGCTTTACCTTTACCCATACGAGTTTGTAGAGGTTTTTTAGTAAGTGGTTTATCAGGAAATACCTTAATCCAAATTTTAGCTTGGCGATTTACATAGCGAGTCATCGCGATACGAGCTGCTTCGATTTGGCGTGAATTAATTCTACCTGCTTCAACAGCTTTGATACCAAAATCACCAAATGTCAAAGCATTACCGCGAGTTGCGTAGCCGCGATTGCGACCTTTCATCATCTTACGATATTTTGTTCTTTTAGGCATCAACATGGCTATTTACCTCTTCTTGTTCTGCGTGGTTTTTTAGAAGCTTCTTCTGTTTTTTCAGCTTGAATTCCTTTTTGCAAAATTTCGCCTTTGAAAATCCAAACTTTAATACCGATATTTCCGTATGTAGTATGAGCCTCAGCAAAACCATAATCGATTTTTGCTCTTAGAGTATGAAGTGGAACGCGTCCCTCTAAATACCACTCTGTGCGAGCCATTTCAGCGCCACCCAAGCGGCCAGAAACTGAAATTTTAATACCTTTTGCGCCTGCTTTTTGCGCACCTTGAATTACTTTTTTCATAGCGCGTCTAAATGCAACCCTGCGCTCTAATTGCATAGCTACATTTTCAGCTGCCAAAAGTGCATTAGCGCCGACTTTGCGCTCTTCTTTGATGTTTAAATTCACATCTTTATTTACTAGTTTAACAACTTCGGCTCTTAAATTCTCTACTTCGCCACCTTTTTTACCGATGATAACACCTGGGCGAGCTGCAACGATAGTTACGCGAACTTTTTTAGCTGTTCTTTCAACAAGAATTTGGCTAATTCCTGCGTAATAAAGTTTAGCTTTTAGGAATTTACGGATTTTGTAATCCTCGCCGATGTTTTCTGATAGTGTTGATTTAGCAGGAAACCATCTTGATTCCCAGTTTCTATTGATACCTAGTCTTAAACCAATCGGATTAACTTTTTGTCCCATACTACGCTTCCTTACTTGGTTTTGCTACTTCAACGCTAATGTGTGAAGTTGGCTTTCTGATTCTGCTTGCTGTTCCACGAGCGCGTGGTCTAAATCTTTTTAGAACTGGACCAGCATCTACGCGACAACTTTTTACTATAACTTCCTCTGGTTCAAAACCGCCATTAGCAACTGCGCTTGAAATAGCAGTAGCGATATATTTTGCACCACGATTTGGAGTGAATTCCAATGTAGCAAGTGCAAATTCAGCGTTCATGCCTTGAACTTGTTTTGCGATAAGTCTTGCCTTAGTCGGTGAAAGGCGAACAAATTTGATAGTTGATTTACTCATTTATTTCCCCTTATTTACCGATTTTCTTTTGAACTGAGCCTTTGTGGCCTTTGAAAGTTCTAGTAGGAGCAAACTCACCTAATTTATAACCAATGTGGTGTTCTGTAACATACACTGGGATAAAATTTTTGCCATTATGCACATTAAATGTTAGTCCAATCATATCAGGAACGATTGTGCTGCGTCTTGACCAAGTTTTAATTGGTTTGTTATCGTTAGCAGCCTTTGCAGCTACTACTTTTTTCATTACATGATCATCTACGAAAGGACCTTTTTTAAGCGATCTAGCCATTTTTATTTTCCTTTCTTTCTAGAAATTATAAGCTTATCACTAGCTTTTTTACGACGAGTTTTCGCACCTTTTGTAGGTTTGCCCCATGGAGTAACTGGGTGACGACCTGAATTTTTCTTGCCTTCACCACCACCGTGTGGGTGATCTACTGGGTTCATAGCAGAACCTCTGGTTTGTGGGCGAATTCCTCTGTGGCGATTGCGACCAGCTTTTCCTAGAACGACATTGGCCCAGTCTTCGTTACCAACAACGCCGATAGTAGCCATACACTCAGCCAAAACTCTTCTCATCTCACCGCTTGGCAAACGAAGGATTACATATTTTTCCTCTTTACCCATTAGTTGAGCATATCCACCAGCAGATCTTGCCATTTGAGCGCCTTTGCCAGGTTTTAGCTCGATATTGTGCAAGATAGTTCCCACTGGGATACTTTTCATTTTCATTGCGTTGCCTGGTTTGATATCTAGTCCTGCCTCAGCAGAAGCAACGACATCGCCTACATTTAATTCATTTGGTCTGATGATATAGCGTTTCTCGCCATCAGCATAAGAGATCAAAGCGATTCTACAATTTCTGTTTGGATCGTATTCGATAGCCTCTACTTTACCTGGAATTCCAAATTTTCTTCTTTTGAAATCGATAATTCTGTAAAGTTTGCTAGCACCAGCTTCTTTATGGCGGCTTGTAATGCGACCATTATTGTTTCTACCAGCAGCGGCTGGGATTTTTACAAGTAGGCTTCTAACGCTTGCTTTTGCAGTGATATCATCGCTGCTAAGGCCTGTCATAAATCTTCTACTTGGAGTATATGGTTTGTATGTTTTAATCGCCATCTTACGCCTCCGCATTTTCTAGGGTTGCACCCTCTGGAAGTTTGACATAAAATTTCTTTACATCATCTCTTACGCCTAATCTTCCTCTAAATCTTTTAACTTTACCATCTTGGCGCAATGAATTTACTTTTACAGGCACGATGCCAAAGTATTCTTTCAAAACGCTTTTTAGTCCATTTTTAGTCATTGACGGACTTGTTTGGATAACAACTACGCCACTTTCTTGTAGGCCAAGAGACTTTTCTGTATAAAGTATAGTTTTGATATCTGTTATATCTGCCATTTTAGTCCTCTTTCACCAATGTTTCAAATGCAGCTTTTTCGCATACGATTGAGCTATATACTGCAACCAAATAAGCATTTACTTCGCTAGCATCAACTACATAGCAATTTTTCAAATTTCTGTATGCTAAAAGTGTTTGTGCATCTAGCTCGTTTTTAACGATTAAAGCATCTCTTACACCTAGTTTTTCGATAAATTTAGCAGCGTCTTTTGTTTTGCCGCTTTCTACGCTTAGGTTATCGAAAACATAAAATTTGCCCTCGTTTGCCTTTTCGTTCATAGCAAATTCAAGCGCAAGGCGTTTTTGTTTTTTATTGACTTTTTGCTCGTAGTTTCTGTTGTTTGTCGGACCAAATGCAACCGCACCGCCAACCCAAACATTTGTTCTAGTCGAACCAGCTCTTGCACCGCCACGACCTTTTTGACGCCATGGTTTTTTGCCACCACCGCTAACTTCTGAACGACCTTTTGTTTGTGCCGTATTTGCACGAAGTGAAGCAAGGTAAGATTTTACATATAAATATAAATTGTGCGAATTTACCTCTGCATATTTTGCAGGAAGCTCGATTTCGCTAGCTTTTTCTAATTTTTCATTAAGAACGCTTACTTTACTCATTTTACTATCCTTATTCTGCCCATTGCACCATTAAATCCTGGGATAGAACCTTTTACTACCAAAATTTTATTCTCAGCATCGAAGCTTACTATCTCGTTTTTAGCAGTGATTGTCTCATTGCCTGTGTGACCTGCCATTCTCATACCTGGTTGGACGCGACCTGGCCACTCGCAGTTTCCGATAGAACCTGGTCTTCTGTGGAAGCGTGAGCCATGAGCTGCTGGACCGCCAGAGAAACCGTGGCGTTTGATAACACCTTGGAAACCTTTACCTTTTGAAGTAAAAGTAACTTTTACGATTTTAGCTGAGCTTAATACTTCTGTGCTTTGATCGCCAACCTCAGCATTTTCGACATTTAGTGTCGCGAATTTGTTAAATTCTTTGCTTAGGCTATATTTTTTCTGAATTCCTGCGATAGATTTGTTGTATGCTTTGCCGTTAGCGTAAGCTACGATAGCTTGCTTGTCGTTGCATACTTCGCAAATTTTAGTATTAATAAGCTTTAAAAGCGTTACAGGCGTGCTTTTGATGCCGACTGTTCTACTCATGCCTATTTTTTCTACGATATATTCCATACTTTAACTCCTTATTTGCCCATCGCATGAACTTCGACATTAACTTCTGGGGCTAAGTCAAGTTTAGTTAGCGAATCAACTGTATCAGGGGTTGCCGCTACGATATCTAGCATACGAGCGTGAATTCTCATCTCAAACTGCTCTCTCGAATCTTTGTTAATGTGTGGAGATTTCAAGACTGTGTAGCGTTTGATCTTCGTAGGCATTGGAACTGGACCTCTCACATCGGCGCCTGTTCTCTTGACGGCTTCTACAATTGCCGCAACTGTGCGATCTAAAACCCTATGGTCATAAGCTTTTAACTTTAACCTGATTTTTTGCATCTGCTTTCCTTAAAAAGAACTTGTCACAACGCGTGACCTTTTGCCTTAAAAACAAAAGACTGGGATTATATGAAAAAGGCAAAATTTTGTCAAGAAATTCGGTGAATTTTATAAAATTTTTTCCTTTTTATAAGGAAATATTCTGAAATTTAGAGCAAAATTTTTGAAATTTTAAAATTTTGTAAATTTTGCTGAATTTATTTCCTTTTAATAAGGAAAATTTTAAAATGCGTTTTATGCAAAATTTAGAATATTTTTATGACAATCCGCCAGAAGAGGCGAAATTTATCGCTAGAAAAACCTCCATTGATACGCCCAAAACTATACTTTATGGCGCACTTGGGGCTGGGAAAAGTTTGATTTTGTTTGATTATATTTCAAATTTCAAAAAGGGCGAGTTTTTGTATGTAAATTTCGCAGATTTGCGCTATGAATTTTTAAATCTAAGCGATGAATTTAATAAAATTTTTAAATTTTTAGAGCAAAATTCGCAGATTATCGCACTTTTTTTGGATAATTTAGATGAAATTTCGCTGGGCGAAATTTCGCATTTGCAAAATTTGCTAAACTCTGGCGCCTCGCAAAATTTGCAAAGCATTATCATCTCTACGCGCAAAAGTAGCTTTGAGCTAGCAAATTTTGCAAAGCTAAAAATTACGCCACTTTGTTTTGAGGAATTTATCGCTTTTGATAAACGACACAGCGAAATAAACGCCATTATTTCGGCATTTTTCTCGCAAGGCGGGAGTGTGGGTGGCTCGCTTTTGCACTCAGCAGGGAGCATAAATTCCGAACAAAATGCGCTAAAATCGGCTCTAAGCGCAAACGAAATTAAAATTTTAAAAGAGTGCGCGGCTTTCGTCGCAGCGTCATTTAGCGCGAATAAAATTTATACAAATTTAAAAGAAAAAATCCGCATTTCAAAGGACAGCGTCTATGCCGCCATAGCGAAATTTGACGATGAAAATTTCATAAATTTTATCCCAAAATTTGGCGATGAAAAAGCGACGAAAAAGATGTTTTTTTCGAATTTCAATCTCAAAGAAATTCTCGGTTTCAAAAAGGATTTTGTGAAAAAATTTTTAAACGCCGTGTATTGCGAGCTGGCAAATTTGGGCGCGCCCATTTATTACACCAAGGATTTGGATTTTTACCTGCCAAGCCGAAATTTAGGGGTTTTGGTCGTGCCATTTAGCGCGAGTGAGATTGTGTTTTTGAGATTTAAAAAGCTGATTTTGGAGCTAAAACGGCTCAAAATCACGCGCCTTGCCGTGATCTCCATGGCAAATACAGGCGCGCTTGAAATCGAGGGGATAAAGTGCGAAGTCGTGCCGTTTCACAGCTTCGCACTGGGACTTTGATTATTTTATAATGATTTTGCCTTTATTTTTTGAATTTCTCAATTGACCTGCTTCATGTGTTCCTATATACTTTTTGAATGCTATTTCGCAGTATGATGTGCTCTTGATTTCTAACTCATTTTCGTTTTTTATTGCAAAATCGACACAAATTGTATCATCCACTTTTATTGGTATTGGCAGTTTGGTCATACTTTGAATATCTGGGACAAATTTACCATGCGAGTCGTAATAATGAATAAAATCTAGCACATACTTAGATGCATTGCGTTTTAATGCTATTATTTCTCTCTCAGTGCGTTCCATATCTTCTCTTACTGCTGTTTTTGCATTTGCGCAATCCTTTGCGGTTTTTTCACTCATCCGCTCCATTTTATTGCACTCACCCACACGATCTACGGCGATGCTCCAATTAGCGGCAAAATATTCAACCGTTCTAGGGTCTTCCTCCCAGCAACCACTCAAACCAAATCCCACAGCCGCCACAAGGCTAAGAGTTAAAATTCTTTTCATATTTTTCCTTTGAAATGAAATTAAAATTTTCATTTTATCGTTTTTTTTTTTTTTGTTTTGCTTAAAGTTAGCTGAAATTTTGGAATTTTATTGAATTTTAAAATTTTGCTTACGCAACCTTGTAATACTGCGCCGAAATTTTACCTTTTATTATAAATGCAAAATTTTGCATTTAAATGTCATTGCGAGGAGCGGTAGCGACGAAGCAATCTACAAAGCTAAAATAAATAGTATAACAAATAGTAGAATTTTTGAATTTCATGGGTTTTTGGAATTTCAAAATTCTGCCATTTTTGCGACTGGTAATTTATGCTTTGTAGATTGCCACGGAATTTTGCTGGCGCAAAATCCCTCGCAATGACACTTAGAAGCGAAATATAAAATTCCTTAGATTGCTTCGACAATGGTGCAAATTTGCTCGCTATTGTCATTGCGAGGAGCGGTAGCGACGAAGCAATCTACAAAGTCAAAATAAACAATATGGTAAATGGCAAAATTTTTGAATTTCATGGGTTTTTGGAATTTCAAAATTTTGCCATTTTTGCGGTTGGTAATTTATGCTTTGTAGATTGCCGCGGAATTTTGCTGGCGCAAAATCCCTCGCAATGACACTTAGAAGCGAAATATAAATTTCCTTAGATTGCTTCGGCAATGGTGCAAATTTACTTCGATTTGTCATCACAAGGCGCAGGTTTCGCGCGCAATCGCAACCTGCTATAACTTCGCGCCAAATTCTACTATTTCACCCCTGCTTTGGCCTCATCTGCCTTTTTTTGACGCCTTATTTCTTTATCGCACTCGCCTAATCTCCCTAAGGCTTCCACGAAATTATCGTGAAACTCACTCTCGCTAGATTTGCTTTCTAGCAGCGCAAACGCCTTATCTGCCTGCTCAAATTTAGCTTTTATCTCTGGCGTGATTTGCACGCCATTAGTGATTTTGTTGATATCAGAAAATATCTCGCCCCGCTTCGCCCGGATTCTTAGCTCTTCTTTTTCTATGCTAGCATACACGCTAAACATACTTGCACTCCCTCTGCCACTATCTTTGAAAGATCTTTGGCGCAAAATATCCATAGTGCGTATCCTCATGGCGCTTTTGCACGCATACACGCCAGCTCCACTACCCTCTTTTATATATGGTGGCTCGTTTAGTCCGTTTTCGTTCATGATAAAAACCGCGCACTCGTTATCGTCGCCACAGCCCGCAAGCCCCATAGCCACGCAAACTGCAAAGCCAAATTTAAGAAATTTTTTCATTTTAATCCTTGATAAATTTATGAAATTTTGAAATTTTAGCCCGAATTTGGCGCAAATTTCGCAAAATTCACGCCAAATCAAATTTAATAAACCGAAATTTCGACCAAATTTCCGTCTGGATCGTATAGATACACGCTTTTCATCTTGCCAAGCGCGCCGGTTCGCTCCACGGGTCCTAGCTCGATTTTAGCGCCACGAGTGATGATTTCGCGCGCGATTTCATCGATGTTGCCTTGCGCGATTAGGCAAAAATCAGCCGAGCCGTAGGTTTGATTTTTCGCTACGGGTAGAAATTCGGCTAGTTTTTGGTGGACATTGATTTTAGAATCTCCGAATTTCACAGCCATTTTGGCGCCATTTTGCACGATTTCAAGCCCCAAAATTTCGCCGTAAAATTTCAGCGTCGCCTCTAAATTTGCGCTTAAAATCACAAAGTGATCGATATTTTTGATTTTCACAATCTCCCCTTACGCGATAAAATCGCCGTCGAAAAGGTGTCTGACATCGCCTGATATGCACGCAGTCTCGCCACGCATTTTTACGCCGATTTTTTCGCCACTCACGCACGCCATATTTGCGTTTTCGCTCAGATTATAGTGCGCTCTGCCCGCGATATATGCGCTAGCTATACCAGTTCCGCATGATAGCACCTCTTTTTTCGCGCCGTGTGCGTATGTGCGAACTCTAACCCCCGTGTTACTCATCTCAGCATAACTTACATTGGCATTAAATTTCTCGCTAAACTCGGTAGCTAGGGTGTGGTTGTATGCGCTCAAATCTTTGACAAAGGTTACGACATTTGGCATACCGACCTCGTATAAATACCACATGTGGCCATTGCTCATAAATCCCTCGCCAAGGCGATTGACATTATCAAACTCGACCTCGACATTTGCTGTGATTGCGCGGTTTGAGCCCATGCCATAAATTTGACCAAAATTCGAATCTCGTTTTTTTGTGCCAAAACTCACGCTTCTGCCTGTGTCAAATCCACGAATTTCGCCGTTTATTACATTGGCGTCGTTTTTGAATTTCACATTTTTGCCAGATAAAAATCGCTCGTAAGCATACATACACACAACCATTGCGGCGTTTGCGCTTATCGGGCTTCTAGTGCCGTCTGGGTTGTAAAACTCCACAATGATATTATTGTCGTTGCTTCCAGGGGTTTTTTGGTTGCTTAACGAAATAAATCCGTTGGCTCCGATACCCTCTGCACGGTTGCAAAGCACCCTAGCTAGACTGCCACGCTCGGCACTTTGTGAAAACTCGACTACTACAAAATCATTTCCACATGCGTTATACTTTGAAAAATTCAACTTATCTCCTTTAAAAATTTTTTCACATTTTTTTCAAGTGTTATTTTATCGCTAACATTTTCTATAACAAAATTTGCGTTTGCACGCTTAAATTCGATATCTGCTTGCAAACTAACGCGAAGCGTGGCCTGCTCACGCGTTAGTGCGTTTCGCTCCATAATGCGTGTTATAAGCAAGTCGTGTGGGGCATATACGACTACGATTTTGTCGAATTCATCGTATTTTTGGCGCTCGAAATACAGCGGAATATCGGCAAAAAACGGTTTATTTAGGTGTTCTAAAATTTCAGATTGTCTTAGAATTTCATCTTTGATTTTTGGGTGCAAGATTGCTTCTAGTTTGGCAAGCTCTGACTTGTCATTAAAGACCAAATCGCCTAGCTTTTTCCTGCGGATTCGCACGGATTTGCCGTCTTTTATGATGTATTCATTGCCAAAAATTTTTGAAATATCTATCCAGGATTTATCAAGTAGCTGGTGCGAGATTTCGTCTGCGTCGATGATTTGATAGCCTAAATCACGCAAAATTTTACTAACGCTAGATTTGCCAGATCCTATCGAGCCTGTGATTACATAACCATTTTTATATGCCATTTCACACCCCTTTATAGCGTTTTTATGCAATTTTAGCTAAAATAATTTAATTTTCTAATAAATCCAAAAAAAGGAAAAACCGTGATTAGCTACAAAGAAGCAGGTGTCGATATCGACGCAGGAAATGAGTTTGTGCAAAGTATAAAACCCCTAGTCAAATCCACAATGACCCCAGGCGTGATTGGCGGAATTGGCTCATTTAGCGGTGCGTTCGCGCTACCAAGCGGGTATAAAAAACCAGCGATTTTAGGCGCAACGGATGGCGTAGGCACCAAACTTCGCCTAGCAATCGACACAGACAAGCTTGACGGCGTGGGTATCGATCTAGTCGCAATGTGCGTCAATGACCTCATCTGCAACTTCGCTACACCGCTATTTTTCCTAGATTATTATGCTACGGCAAAATTAGAAATTGCAAGCGCAAAACGCGTAGTAGCAGGTATAGCCGAGGGCTGCAAAATGGCTAAGTGTGCGCTAATCGGTGGCGAGACAGCCGAAATGCCGTCGATGTATGAGGGCAAAGATTTCGATTTGGCTGGTTTTGCCGTAGGAATAGCCGAGCAAGACGAGATAGATCGCACGAAATTTGTAGAGCGTGGCGATGTTTTGATCGCTTTGCCAAGTAGCGGTTTGCACTCAAACGGCTTTTCGCTAGCGCGCAGAGTAGTTTCTGAGCTAGGGCTGAAATTTGACGAGAAAATCGGCGAAAAAACCCTAATCGACACGCTTTTAGAACCAACTAGAATTTATGTAAAAGAGTTTTTGGCACTGAAAGATAAAATTCACGCCTGCGCGCATATCACGGGTGGCGGTTTGGTAGAAAATCTGCCTCGTGTATTCCCTGCTGGGCTTGGTGCGAAAATCGAGAAAAACGCAATCAAAACGCCTGAGATTTTTAAAATTTTAGCCAAAAAGGTCGAAGCAGCCGAAATGGAGCGCACATTTAATAACGGCGTGGGTTTGGTGTTAGTCGCACCGAAGGCTAACGCTGATTTTGTGTTAGCTAACACTGACGGATATGTTATCGGCGAAGTATGCGAAGGAAATGGCGTAATAATGGCGTAAATCACGCGCTAACAAAAACTAACAAATTTATGAAAAATTTCGTTTTTTGTTTGGTTTTGTGTGTTAGTGCGTTTGCTAACACACAAATTTCAGGGCTCGAAAAAGAGTGCGAGGCTGGGAATTTAGATAAATGCTTTGAGTTGGCGACAAATTTAGAAAATAGTTGCGAAAAAACCAAAAATTTTGAAGTTGGCGCAAAAGCCATAAAATACTATGAAAAAATATGTAATTCGGATGAAACCTTTTTTTATGGCGCTTGCCTGAGGTTAGCAGGTATTTACATAAGAGGCAACTGCACACAGAAAAATTCAGCAAAAGCACTAAAATATCTAAAACTATGTTGCGATAAAGAGCATGCCGATAATGCTTGCAGTGTTTATCAAAGAGGGTTGGCATCGGTCGAACATTTCAGAAGCAAGTGTAAAAACGGCGAACAAAGTGCCTGTGAGTGGCTAAAATCAAATGGATATTAAATTAAATTTTGGCGAAATTTTAAAATTCCGCCAAATTTCAAACTATTTTGCTAGATCAAAAATCTCTTTCACAGCTTTTGCGTCGTATTGTGGTAAGCCCCATTTTGGCGCGTCTCGCACGATGATTTCCATGACTTCGCCTACATTGCTATCATCAATTTTTACCGCACCAAGTGTCGTTGGGGTGCCGATTTTATCAAACCACGCTTTAAGCGCGTCAATTCCAGCCTCTGCGCTATCAAGCCCAAAAATTTCTTTGGCAAAGCGCGCAAATTTGGCTTCATTATTTTTCTTATACCATTTCATCCACGCTGGCATTATCACGCTTAACCCCGCTCCGTGCGCACAATCGACCACCGCGCTCATTGCATGTTCTAACATGTGATTTGGGTAGCTATAACCGCTCACGCCCACATAAGTTAGCCCATTTAGCGCCATTGTCGCAGCCCATGCGAAATCGCCCCTAGCCTCGTAATCATCAGGGTTTTTAAGCAAAATTTCGGTTGTTTTCATAACGGTTTTTATGTTTGCTTCGATATACATATCGATGATTTCAGGGTGTTTTGTGGCTGTGAAATAGCCCTCGATTGAGTGTGCGATGATATCGCTAGCCGAATACACCAAATACTCAGGCGTTACGGTAGCTTGAAGCTCTGGGTTTATGATTGAGACTTTTGGGAACAAAGCTGGGCCATCTATGCCAAATTTTTGCTTTGTCGCTTCGTTTGTGACTACGCCGCCTCTATTCATCTCAGAACCAGTCGCGGCAAGTGTGATAATGTCAAAAATCATAAGTGCTTTTTGAACCTCTTTTGCGAAGAAAAAGTCCCACACATCGCCCTCATAGCACGCTCCTGCCGCGATTGCCTTACAGCTATCTAGCACGCTTCCACCACCGATTGCTAGCACGCTATCTGCGCCGAAATCTTTCGCGATTTTCACGCCCTCATGGACTTTGCTAAGCACTGGATTGCTTTTGACCCCGCCAAGCTCGGTGTATTCTATGCCGTGCGCTTTGAGCGAATTTATGGCTGTATCGAAAAGCCCAGATTTTTTCACTCTATCGCTTCCATAGACGACAAGCGCCTTTTTCGCGCCGTATTTTGCCATATACTCGCCGATATTTTTCTCTTTGCCCTTGCCGAATTCGACCTGCACAGGGTTTTTAAAACTGAAATTTTCCATAATTCTCCTTTAAAAAATTTCGCACATTATAACCGAATTTACAAAATTCTTATAGACAAATTTTACAAATTTATTGCCTAATTCTGCAAAATTTAAAATTCTTTGCTAAAATAAATCAAAATTTCAAAAGGGGTAAAAATGAAAGATAAAAACAAAATTTTAGATGAAATTGCAAATTTTATTGATAAAAATTATCCAAATTACGGCGTTATAGATACACAAATCGAGCAGATTAAATTTTACCGCGCAGACGAAACTACCGAGTTTCGCAGCGGAATTTACAAGCCTAGTATCTGTATCGCTCTACGCGGAAACAAGCTAGTGAAATTTAACGGCAAAGAATATTTTTATAATAAAGACCAATTCATGCTCACCCCTACTCACATACCGATTTCGGGCAGGGTTACGCAATGCCCACTTTTGTCAATTATTGTCGAATTTAAAGTCGATGATTTGGCAGAGGCGATCAAAAACATAAATTTCACCCCGTCGAAAAAAAAGCTAAAAGAGAGCCTGTATGTGAGCAAAATCAGCTTCGATTTGGCTGATTCTATCGCTAGGCTGGTGCATTTGCTAGAACGAGGTGGCGCGCACAGCGAGTATTTGGTAAATCTATCTATAAAAGAGGTTTTGTATTCGCTGATGAATGGCGATGAGGGAGCTGTGAATTTCTTATACAAATTTATCCTAAACGGCACCATGCAAAACCAAATCGCACACGCTATCAGCGAGATTTCGGCGCATTTTAACGAAGCGATAAATATGAGCGATTTGGCTGAAAAAATCGGCATTAGTGTTTCGTCTTTTTACCACAATTTCAAAAAATTTACCGCCCTTTCGCCGCTAGAATTTCAAAAGCGAATTAGGCTAGAAGAGGCGAAATTTATGCTTCTAAATACCACGACTTCGGTCTCGCAAGTGGCATTTGATGTGGGCTATGAGAGCACAAGTCAGTTTAGCAGAGAATACGCGCGCATGTATGGACTGCCCCCAAAAGCGCATATCCAAACGCTAAAAGAATTGACGCTGAGCTAAAATCGGTGTAATTTAAAATCGTATAAAAAAATGGTGTCAAGAGAGAGACTTGAACTCTCGACCTCCGGCTTATGAGACCAGCGCTCTAACCAGCTGAGCTACCTTGACACATTGTAGGAAAAATGGAGTTTATCCAAATTTTACTTATATAAAATTTAAAAAGCGCAAAATTTTAAATATAATTTATGCTAAAATAGCAAAATTTCATTTTCAAAGGGAAAATATGGGCGGTTTTACTATTTTTTTAATCATAACCCTAGTTTTAATTTTTAGCATTATTGGGATTTATAACTCTTTGATTGCCAAGCGAAATCAGGTCGCAAATATCGCTTCTAGCGTCGATACACAGCTCAAAAAACGCTACGATTTGATCCCGAATTTAGTCGCTTCTGTCAAGGCATATCTAACGCACGAGCGCGAAGTATTGAGCAAAATCACGGCTTTGCGAAGCGAGGCGATGAGCGCCACAAACGACGCGCAAAAATTCGCCCTAAACGCCGAACTCTCGCGCACTCTTGGCTCACTAAAAATCGCTGTGGAAAACTACCCAGAGCTAAAAGCCAACGAAAATGTCCTTCACCTCCAAGCCACGCTAAGCGAAGTCGAAGAGCAAATCAGCGCAGCCAGACGCGCTTACAACGGCGCAGTTATGGTGTATAACAACGCATGCGAAATGTTTCCCACAAACCTCATCGCTAGCTTTTTTCACTTCAAAAAAAGCGAATTTTTCGCCGCCGATGAGAGCGAAAAACGCGCGCCAAATTTATCAGAAATGCTAAAATAATGGAAAAAATTTTAAAATTTAAAAACGAAGAAATTATCCAAAATTTGGAAATTTTAGAAAAAAAGCGCGCAAAAATCGCCAAATATTTACGCATTTTAAAGGTCGCTTCCTTTGCTCTGATTTTCGTCCTGCTCCCCGTTTTGCTACGATTTGTGCCTGATTTGCTCATTTCTAGCATAATTTGCGTTTTTGCCTCGCTTATGTTTTTTAGTATTTCGCACGCTAGGCTTATAACGCCCTTTAACGCGCGCTTTAAAGACGAAATCCTAAGCCTAATCGCCAAAGACGAAAATTTAAGCTACGAGCGCAAGAGATTTTTCGAATTCGCCGAATTTAACGCGCCCGGGTTTTACGAAAGCGGTTTTAGCGTGTATAGGGGCGATGATTTTTTCGCCGGCGAGATCGAGGGCGTGAGGGCTAGCTTTTGTGATATTTATCTCGCCAAACAAACACACACTAACCAAAAACAAACGCCCAAACTAACAACCCTGTTTTACGGCATAACGCTCATAGCCGAATTTAACCAAAATTTCGCCTCCACGCTCCATGTCATCGACACTAACGCCAGAGCTAACTCACACCTAAAACGCGTTAGTATGGATAACGCTGAGTTTGAGCAGTATTTCCGCACATATTCAAATGATCCTATCAGCGCGCATTACATACTAACACCCAAATTTATGGAGCAATTGATCGCACTAAGGGATTATTTCAAAGCTCCACTTAGCCTAGCGTGCGAGGGAGGTAAAATTTGGCTATATATCGCGCTTGGTAAAAACAGCTTCGAGCCAAATATTTCATATCCACTTCTTGGCGAAAACTCCCCAGCCGTCACGCTAAAAAAGGAGTTGGAAAAATTTAAAATTTTGGCTAAAATTTTGAAAAATAATCAAAAAGCATTTGTGGAGAAAATATGAGTATAGTATCGTTTGAGCTGAAAAAAAAGACGATTTTAGAAAATGAAGTGAGCGCGAAAAAACGGCTAATTATCGTCGTTTGTGTGGTTTGTGCGCTGGCGTTTTTGATTTTAAGTGGCGGATATTCGCTGAAATTTAAAATCATTTTGGGCTGTTTGATTGGGATTTGCGGGATTTTGGCGCACTCGTATTTTGACAAAAACCAAAAACAGCACTTCTCGGCTCTGCTCGACAAGGCGTTTGACAATGAAATTTTGCTCTGGATCGCCAAGGAAACTGGGCTTACTTTTAAGCCATTTGGCGCATTTTTTTTAGAGGATTTAAGCTCGCTTCCGATTAAAAAAGACGCTAACACATGCGTTTGCAAACGATCACTAGTAGGCAAAGTAGAGGAAATCGAGGCGAAATTTGGCGACGCTGCGCTAACACGGGCTAACAAACGAAAAAAAAGTTTGTTAGGGCTCGATAAATTCGAGTGGGGGCGCATAAATGACGGCAAAATTTACACTGGATTTATAGCGAAATTTGACTATCCGCTCGCCTTTGCTAGCGATTTTTCGGCGATTGGCAAGGGTGAGTTTATGCTCCAAACCCCGCACCTCAAACTCCAAAAGGCAAATATCGCCAAGTCCGATATTTTCGACATTTACGCTGGCGAGAATTTTGACAGCGAGGTTTTAAAAGACGGCAAAATCCTAACCACGCTCGAACTCATCAGCATTAGCCTAAACTCCCCAGTGCAAATGCACGCTGTGAGCAACTCCGTATTTATCGCGGTTTCGAACGACACGCTCTTTACTCGCATAGACACGAACCAAAACGCAAATGTGATTTTAAGCATAAATATGATGATAGAAATCGCGCGAAATCTCGCTCCCTTCGCCACTAGCGAAATCAAAGTGAGCGAAGAGCCAAAAATCACAGCCTTGCTAAATGAAATGCGCTCTTAGCGAAATTTAGCTTTTAAATTTAGGGAAAATTCGATCGCTGAAATTTAGCCTTCTAATTTCACGGCAAATTCGCCAAATTCGGCTTTTGTCGCAGTCGCTAAATCGTTTGGATTTAGCCAAATTTGTTTGCCCCTAACACCTGCGCTAACGCAAATTTGCGTTTGTGTTAGTGCGCGTGAGTCGATAAATGTGCGAAAGTGCTTTTTCATGCCAAGTGGCGAGCAACCACCCCTAACATAGCCTGTGATTTTTGTTAGTTCTTTTAAGTTCATTAGTTCAGCTCGTTTGACTTTCGCAATTCTAGCTAACGCCTTTAAATCAAGGCATAAATCGCCTTGCAAACACGCCGTGATATACTCGCTGCCACACTCGCAAACTATCGTTTTATAAACCTGCTCGATAGGTTTTTGGCACGAATTTGCCACATGCACGGCGTCAAGGTTGTTTTCATCTACTTCGTATTCTAAAATTTCATACTGAATTTTAAGCCCGTCAAGTATGCGACAAGCGTTAGTTTTTTCGATTTTTTTAGACATTTTTAAGCCCCAAAATTAATAATTTTCGTCATCGAAAAAATCATTATCTACGGCAAAAATTTCTTTGATTTCTTTTACTTGGACACCTAGTTTATATTTTAGCATTAAATCCAAAAGCCTGTCGCCGTCGATTAAAACTACCGAATAACCTTGTAAATTTGAAGCAAATTCGACCGCTTCGTTAGAGAATTTTGAAGTTGTGATAAAAAGCCCTTTTTTAGTAGGTTTTGTTGCTAGGACACCGACAAATTTTTGGATTTCAGGGCGACCGACGACACCTTTATCAAAGCGTTTTGCTTGGATATAAATCTTGGAAAATCCCAAAATGTCTTCATTTACAATGCCGTCAATCCCGCCGTCAGCGCCATTTTGTGTAAGTTCGCCCATACTCACGCCATAGCCGATTTTTTCGAGCAATCTAAGTGCTAAATTTTCAAAAAATCTAGGCTCATTATGCAAAATTCTATCCATTATCTCGGATTTTACATTATCGTTAATTTCGTCCAAATTTAAATTTAAATTTTCGTCAGGCGTATTATTTTGTAAATTTTCATCAAATTTTTGCGAATTTGACATAAAATTTTTACCATGAACTTTTTTATACCATTTTTTAAATTCTGTTTCATTTTTAGATAATTCTATACCAAATGAATTTATTTGATATTTTCCATATCCTACTCTATCTAATAAATTTAATTTTTTAATTTCTTCTGGTTTATTTTTTCCACTAGCAGTTAAACGACTTAGAGCCCAACTAGCACGATTTTCATATAAAAACATTTGTTGGCTAGAAACCATTATACTTTTTTCTTCATTGCTCAATTTAAAATAATCTACAATAAATTTCATTGTATCTTGTCGAGTATGAATTTGTTTATCACTCATAAATTTTAGTATTGGAAACATCATTTCTTTAAAAGTCGGAATTGCCATTTTATCGCCTTTTTTTAAATTTAAAATGTTAAATTCTAGCAAATTTGCCTTGAAAATTGAATTTATTTAATTATAAAAAATATTCAAGACAGAATAGGCGTAGTAATTTAAAAAATTTCAGGCTTTCAAGGGAGCGGACTAGGTCGTCCGTGACCGCAGGAAGCGTGAAATTTTTTAATTTAATCCGTTCGGTATGGGGAATTTTCAATAACGAATATTTTCTTGTTTTAAAAAATCGCGCAGGTCGTCGTATTCGCTACTATCCAAATATCTCCACTTTCCGGGTTTCAAAGTTCCCAGCGTAACCCGCCCAAATGCCGTGCGTTTGAGATCTACCACTTCTAGGTCAAAATACCCAAAAAATCGCCTTAGCTCTCTGTTTTGCCCCTCGTTTATGATAGCTTTGATTTTGGTATATCCACCACTGCTTGGCATTATGCGATACGCCAAAAATGGCTTAAATTCCATTGATTTGATTTTGCTTTTGGCGTGAGCGCCCTTTGTGGCGTCGTCCGCGTAAAAGCCCTCTTTTATGGCTGTTACGACTTCGCCGGTTACTTCGCCTTTGACTTTTAAGTAGTATTCGCGCTCGATGTCGCTTTTCATGAGTGCGGTGGCGATAGCAGGGGCGTCAGTTAATAGCAAAAGCCCTTCACTGGCAAAATCAAGCCGTCCAATGCTAACAAATTTAGAAAATCCATTTGGCAAGCTATCATAAATCGTCTTGCGACCGCGGTCGTCTTTTTTGGTAACTAACTCGCCTTTTGGTTTGTGATAGACAATCACGCTAAATTCGGTTTTTTTCTTTATCAAACGCCCATTTATGCGAATTTTCTCTTCGCCACTAACTTCGACAAACTCACTAACAACTCGCCCGTTTATGCTAACTTTGCCGTTTTTGATTAGCTCGTCGGCTTCACGGCGTGAATAACCTGTATTGTGCGAGATAAATTTATTTAAACGCATTTTTTCCATTTTACAGCCCTATGTTTTTGAGGTCGTGGATATGCACGGTGCCGATTGGGGTGCCGTTTTCGTCCGTAACGGCAAGAAGCTGAATTTTGAAATTTTCTATCATCTCTAACGCCTTGGAAGCTAAAATTTGCGAATTTTCAATAGTTTTTGGCGATTTTGTAGCAAATTTAATCGCGCTTTCTTCAAGGCTAAAATTCTCGCTCATCAAAGCCCGTCGCAAATCTCCGTCGCTTAAAATCGCCGTTAGTTTGCCGTTAGCGTTAGTTAGCAAAACGGTGCCTAGTTTGCCGTGCGTCATCGCATTTATGGCTTCTTTTAGACTAACACTCTCACTAACAATCGGCAAATCGTTAGTTCGCATGACATCGGCGACTTTTAGATATAGCCGTTTGCCAAGACTGCCGCCCGGGTGGAAGTTTGCAAAATCTTCTTTTTGAAATTTTCGCTCACTCATCAAACACACCGCTAACGCATCACCAAGTGCAAGTGTTAGCGTGGTAGAAACCGTAGGCGCAGCCCCAAGCGGACAAGCTTCTTTTTCGATTTTAAGGCTGATAAATTCATCGCAAATTCGCCCCAAAGAGCTATTTTTGTTACTTGCCATTGCGATGATTTTCACGCCAAATCGCTTAATGTGTGGCAAAATTCGCACTAACTCTTCGCTCTCGCCACTAAAACTAATAGCCAAAACCAAATCATCTTTGCCTACCATGCCAAGATCGCCGTGCAGGGCTTCTGTGGGGTGCATGAAAAAGCTAGGCGTGCCTGTGCTTGCCAAAGTGGCAGCGATTTTCGCGCCGATATGTCCGCTTTTTCCCACGCCTGTTACGATTAATTTTCCTTTGCACTCTAAAATCAAATTTACCGCTCTTTCGATTTCGTCGCCGATAAGCTCGGCGTGGCGTAAAAGCTCACCACCTTCGAGCCTCAAAACCTCTTTTGCGTTTTCTAAAATGCCCATAAAATGCCCCTTACATTAGGTAAATAACCGGCACGATTGTCGGATATTTTTTCGTTTTTCTAAAAATGTGCTTTCGCACGGCTTGGCGAATTTGCGACTCCAACACGCGGTTATCAAGCAAAATTTCGGTTTTCATATTCGCCAAAAACTGCTCGATTAAGCCTTCCATATCCTTGGTAAAGGCAGATGTCTGCGACTCTGCGACAAGCCCGTAGGTAATGACGCGAGATTTGATAAGCTTTTTGGCTGTTTTGTCGATTTGAGCGATGATTACAGCCACGCCAGCGTCGGCCAAATTTTGCCTGTGTTTTACGATTTCATCGGAAATTTGCTTATTGATTTGATTGTCAATGAAAACCTTGCCGGTTTTAACGGTTTTGACCCGTTTTAGGTATTTTTCGCAAATCTCCATTTGATCGCCGTCGTTCATCAGATAGATATTTTTCTCATCAATCCCGCATTCTATCGCAGTTTCGCGGTGTTTGACTATGTGGTTATACTCGCCATGGACTGGTAGGAAAAATTTCGGCTTGATTAGGCGAAGCATTAGTTTTTGCTCCTCTTGGGCAGCGTGTCCGCTGACATGGATTTCGCTGAAATCCTGATACGCCACCTTTGCGCCACTTTTTAGTAAGAAATTTAGCACGGTTGAGACGCTGTTTTCGTTACCAGGGATTGCTTTTGCCGAGATGATGACTTGATCTGTGGGTTTGATTTTTATATATTTATGCTCGTCTGTGGCCATGCGATATAGCGCGCTCATAGTCTCGCCCTGAGAGCCTGTGGTTACGATTAAAACCTCATTGTCAGGGTATTTGCTGACCTCATCTGGATCGATGAAAATTTTACGATCAAGCTCGACATAGCCTAGCTCCATTGCTGTAAATAGGTTTCGCTCCATACTTCGCCCTATCACGCAGACCTTGCGGCCGTATTTCACACCGCGCTCAATCGCCTGATAGACGCGGTGGATATTTGAGCTAAATGTGCTCATAATCACGCGCCCTTTCGAGCTAGCAAAAATGCCGTCAAATGTCCTGCCTACCGAATTTTCGGATTTGGTAATGCCGTCTCTGTGAGAATTCGTGCTATCGCTCATCAGTAGCATTACGCCACGATCGCCATAATGCGCCAAGCGGTTTAAATCGGTCGGATAGCCGTCGATTGGGGTGTGGTCGATTTTAAAATCGCCCGTGTGGATAATCGTGCCAGCCTTTGTTGTAATCGCAAGCGCGCTAGCGTCGATAATCGAGTGTGTTATGTGGATAAATTCGACCTCAAAATCGCCGATTTTGTAAATTTTGCGCTTTTGCACCGGACGGAAATAGCTTCGCTCCGCCTTTAAGCCGTGCTCTTCAAATTTGTTTGAAATCATACCCAAAGGCAACGGCGTAGCGTAGATTGGGAATTGAAATTCCTTGAAAAAATACGGCATTGCGCCAATGTGATCCTCGTGCGCGTGCGTGATGATGATACCTTTGACTTTATCAGCGATCTTGCGAACATAGCTAAAATCAGGGATCAAAATATCCACGCCGGGCATATTATCATCAGGGAAACTCATACCCACATCGACGATAATCGCGCTCGTAGCGGTCTCGAAAATCGTCATATTCGCGCCAATCTCGCCAAGTCCGCCAAGCGGAGTTATGCGGATAGTTTCACTAGAATTCGCATTTTTTAGTGGATAGAGCCTTGCTTCGTGCATGGCCTTATTCGCTGCGATTGCCTCGTCCATAGCCACATGCCACGGCTCGGTACCGGTTAGGCTTTTTGGCATATTTGTTTTGCGTTTGGAGCGTTTTTTCTTTTTGGCGCCCTCCTCTGAATTTGGGCTTTGCGCGGCTGTTTCGCTGGATAGATTTTGCGCTTTTTCGCTTTTTGATTTTTTATTTTTTTTGTTTTCGTTTGCTGGGGTTTTTTGCTCGTCTTTTTGATTTTTGCTCTCATCAAACGATTTTTTTAAATTTTCCCTGTGTCTGCGGCGTCTATTTACCTTTTTTAAGCGCTCAGGGCCTGTAAAATCAGAGTTTTGCGCTTGGTTGTTAGTTTTTTTCTCTTCCATTTTTCACCTTTAATTTTTTAAAAATATCTAAAAATAAGGCGAAATTTAACTCGTGCGGTCTTGTGTTTTCAAAAATTTCTAGTTCTTCGAAAATTTGGGTTATATCTGATTTGGACGCGATTGCGCTTAGATTTTTGGCTAGTGTTTTTCTAGGAGAGGCAAAACACACTCTCAAAAACGCCTCAAATTCACGCTTTTGCTCCACGCTTTGGAAAGGATTGCGCGTCTTTTCTATCCTCATCACGGCTGAAATGACCTTCGGAGCTGGCTCGAAAGCGTGTGGAGGCACCTCGAAAAGATACTGCGCCCCGCCACAAAGGCTAGCCAAAACCGAAATCGCGCCGAATTCCCGCTTCCCAGAAACTGCGCAAAATTTCTGCGCTACCTCTTTTTGCACCATTACGACCAAACCCTCACACAGCGGGTCTTCAATGGCTCGCAGGATTATATTTGTCGCGATATAATACGGCAAATTCGCAACCAAAAAATATGGTTTTTCGCTAAGAGAATTTTCCCAAATTTCCAAAACATCGCCCAAAACCAGCTCCAAATCGCGGTTTTTTATCTCTGTGGCGAAATTTTGGCACAAAATCTGATATAAATCATTATCAATTTCGAAACTTTTTACTTTATAACTCTTTAAAAGATTACGAGTTAAATCACCCAAGCCAGGCCCAATTTCTACGATATTTTCAGCATTTTTGGGAATCGATTGGATAATTTTGTCTAAAATCAAACTATCTTTTAAAAAATTTTGTCCGAATTTTTTCTTTGCAACTATCATCGAGAGATTTTATCCAATTTTTACTTATAAAATGGTTATATAAGCGAAATTTGGCTAAAATTTACAAAAATTTTAAAGGGCAAAATTTTGAAAACATTTGCAAAACGAATAATTCCATGCCTAGATGTGCAAAATGGACGCGTGGTAAAGGGCGTAAATTTCGTAAATTTACGCGACGCAGGCGATCCTGTCGAAATCGCAAAACGCTATAACGACGAGGGTGCGGACGAGCTTTGTTTTTTAGACATTACGGCTAGTTTTGAGAACCGCGACACTATCGTGCATGTGGTCGAAAGCGTGGCAAAACAGCTTTTTATCCCGCTAACCGTAGGTGGCGGAATCCGCAAAATCGACGATATTTCGCGACTTTTGGATGTGGGTTGCGACAAGGTTAGCCTAAACTCATCGGCTATCGCAAACCCAGGTTTAATCGACGAAGCGGCGAAAAAATTCGGCTCTCAATGCGTCGTCGTGGCAATCGATGTCAAACGAACTGGTGAGGGCTACAATGTCTTTGTCAAAGGTGGCAGAGAGGATACTGGCCTGGACGCTTATGCGTGGGCAGAGGAAGTGCAAAACCGCGGTGCGGGGGAGATTTTGCTCACTTCTATGGACTGCGACGGCACCAAAAACGGCTTTGATTTGGAAGTTACGGGCAAAATTAGCAAAATGCTAAAAATCCCCGTCATCGCAAGTGGCGGTGCAGGAAATATGGAGCATATTAAAGAAGCCTTTGAGTGTGGGGCTGACGCGGCACTCGCAGCGAGTATTTTTCACTTCGGCGAGATAAAAATCAAAGATTTAAAAGCCTATCTTTTGCAAAACGGCATAAGGGTTCGAAGTTGATAGTGTGCGCAGGAAACGGCGAAGAATTCGACTTCGCGCGCGCTGTCGGCGTGGGGCTCGTGGATTGTGCTATCAATTTAACCAAAATTTTAGCAAGCGAAAAACATAGCGAAATTTTGTTTGTAGGGAGTTGCGGTCTGTATAATGAAGGTAAAATTTTTGATATTTTCGAATGCGAAACGGCCACAAACCACGAAATTTCCGAGATTTTAGGCTATTCATACAGCCCGATTTTTGACCCAAATGTTTCATATGAAACATTTTGTAACTCATCAAATTTCATCACCACAGATGAAATTTGCGCGCAAAAATTCGCCACACTCGGCTACAAAATCGAAAATATGGAATTTTACTCTGTCGTCAAAGTCGCCGAAAGTTTCAAAATCCCAGCTCGCGGAATTTTCGTCGCGACGAATTTTTGCAACCAAAACGCACACGCAGATTTTTTGAAAAATCACGCAAAAGCCAAAGAAATTTTAGAAAATTACTTAAAACAAAAAGGAATAATTTGAAAAATATCCTAGATTTCACACTTGATGAACTATCCGAGCTTGTAACGCCAAAATTTAGAGCCAAGCAAATTTACGAGTGGATTTACAAAAAAGGCGTTAAAAATTTTGATGAAATGCTAAATTTACCAAAGGAATTAAGGGCAAATTTAAGCGAAAATTTCTATTTAGACCCCGTAAAATGCGCAAAATGCGAAGAGAGTATCGACGGAAGCAAAAAATATCTTTTCGAGCTAAAAGACGGCAAAACCATAGAAAGCGTTTTGCTTCCTATGAAGGAAGAAGTCGCCGATGAAAACGGCAAAATTTCATGCCATGCAAGATACACAATCTGCGTTAGTTCGCAAGTCGGTTGCAAAATGGGCTGTGCATTTTGCCTAACTGCCAAAGGCGGATTTGTGAGAAATCTCACAGCAGGTGAAATCGTCGGGCAAATTTTATACATAAAAATCGCAAACCAAATCCCTTACGAAAGACGCGTAAATGTCGTATATATGGGTATGGGCGAACCACTTGACAACCTAGCAAATGTCTCAAAAGCTGTGCAAATTCTAAAAGAAAATGACGGACTTGCTATCGCTCCACGCCGCCAAACTATCAGCACAAGCGGTCTAGCTACGCAGATAAAAAAACTTGGCGAAATGGATTTGGGCGTTTTACTAGCCATTTCACTTCACGCCGTAACCGACGAGCTTCGCGCCAAATTGATGCCAATAAACAAAGCCTACAACATAGCTTCGGTTATGGACGCTGTGCGAAATTTCCCCATTGACATGCGAAAGCGAGTGATGTTCGAATACCTTGTCATGGGTGGCGTAAATGATAGCATAAATGACGCAAAAACCCTTGTAAAGCTACTTCACGGCATAAAAGCAAAGGTAAATTTGATATATTTTAACCCGCACGAAGGAAGCCCGTATCTGCGCCCAAGCACTGAAAATATGGTGAAATTCCAAGATTATCTCAGCGCGCACGGCGTAACCTGCACGATTCGCCAAAGCAAGGGGCTTGACATAAGTGCTGCGTGCGGACAGCTCAAAGAAAGAAGTAAAAATGACCGCCCTTGATATAATTGAAGTAGTTTTTATCGCAATCGTCGCAATTGTGGGCATTGGCGGAATTTTGTTCGTAGTTTTAAACGAGAAAAAATAAAACCATGCAAATAATACAAGGAATAGTAAAAAATCTTAGTAAAGAAACTTGCAACCAAGACACAAACGAAATAATTACAAATCAAACAAACACAAATATTAATGATTTTTATCTGATGAATAGGTATGAATTTGAAATTAACAACAAAACTTTTTATTATGAACACTATGGGCAAGATTTAGAAAATGGCGATGAAGTGATTATCTGTTTTGATAAGGATTTTTATATAAATTATATGATAAATATCACTAAAAATTGGGAAAATACAAAATTAGAAAATCCGATTAAGAAAAAAGATATGATTATTATAGCCTTTTTCTTCATTTTTGGCGTATATTTAGCTATTGGTAGCGCAAAAGTTATGTCATACCTATTTTTGCTCTTTCTAGCGTTTTTCGCGTGTTTGATTGTCGGATATTTTCACTATAAAGAGTATAAAGAACATAAATTTTTTATAACAAAAATGAAAGAAATGAAAAATCAAAGGATTTACAAATGAATATAAGCTATGACGGCGTGGCATTTTTGTATGCGATTTATTTTGGTATTCCTTTGCTGTGTTTTATACTATACAAAATTTTCATTAAATTTCGCTAACGCAATTTTGCAAAACCTGCACCACAAATTTAAATTTCAAAATCCCCGTTAAATTTAAGATGAATTATCGGATAGGGATTTCCTTGCTCGTCGGTGGCAGAGCGAGAGATTTCATAAAATCCAAGTTTTTTATAAAACTCCCACGCGTTTGGGTTTTGCTCATTGACATCTACGAATTTAGCGTTAAATTTACTCATTGCATATCTCACAAGCTCTCGCCCTATTCCTTGTCTAAAATGGCTCGGTTGCACAAAAAGAGCTTCGATTTTTTCATTTTCGCAAACCATAAACGCCACAATCACACCGCCCAAAAACGCACAAGTTAGCAAATTTAGGCTCTCAAACATATCTCTAACTTGCTCTTTTATACGCAAAATTTCGCTCTCACTTAAAAAATCGTGTGTCGCCCTAACCGAACTTTCCCAAATTTCAACCAAAATTTGCAAATTTTCTTTTGGATTTATCTCTTTGATTTTTAGCATTTTAACGCCTTTAAAAAATCATTTTTAAAATCAGCCTTTGTTTGAATATCATAAATTTGTCCGTTAAATTCAAAACTCAAATTCGCCGCATGCAAGCAAAGCCTAGAAGCTCCTGTTAAATTTATCCGCTCACACACGCTTAATTTATCGTCCAAAATCGCTTCGAAAGTCGCCGTATCAGTCCCATAAAGCGGGTCGCCTAAAATTTTGTGTTTCACATGAAACAAATGCAAACGAATTTGATGCTGTCTTCCGGTAAGTGGCACGGCTCGAACCAAACTTGCGTTAAATTCGCTAAAATATTCTATCGGGTAAATCTCGGTTATCGCCTTTTTGCCGTTTTCGCAAATTCGCATTTTTATAGCCACTTCGTCAGTTTCTAAACTCTCGCCAATCGGCTCGTCTACCACAAAATCTCGCTCCACTCTCCCGCTCACCAAAGCAAAATATGATTTTTTCACCGCCCTATTTTCAAAAAGCGTTTTCAAAGAATTCAAACTAGCGAGATTTTTAGCCACCATTATAAGCCCACTTGTTTCTTTATCTAGCCTATGCACGACCGCCGCAGAGCGACCGTAAAGCGACCAAATTTCATCATAAAGCGAATATTTGCAGTGTCTGCCGTTTGGGTGAGAAAGCACTCCGCTAGGCTTGTCAAAAACGGCGAATTCTTCGCTCTCAAAAATCGCGCGCACTCCTTTTGGCTCACATTTATAATCTATCAAAAAAATCTCCCCATTTGCCACGCTGTTTTTTGCCATTACCGCACCTGAGCTATCCAGCACCCTGCCCTTGTCACACAGCCTTTGAGCGCCTTTCATATCATAACCCAAACCCAGCAAAATCTCAAAAATTCGCCGATTTGTAAATTTGCCTAAACTAAATTTCTCATACGCCATATTAACTAACTTTTCAGCCCTTTTTTAATATAATTTTGGATTATATCAAATTTCAAATAAAGGCACAAAAATGGTAGAGCGATACGCACGAAAAATTATGAAAGACAAATGGACGCAGTTTGCCAAATACGACGCTTGGCTAAAAGTCGAACTCGCCGCAGTCAAGGCGTGGAACAAGCTTGGCTTTATCCCGGATAGCGATTGCGAAAAAATCTGCAAAAACGCTAAATTTAGCGTCGAACGCATAGACGAAATCGAAAAAACAACAAAGCACGATGTGATTGCGTTTTTAACCAGCGTGAGCGAGAGCTTGGGCGAAGAGAGCAGATTTGTGCATTATGGTATGACAAGTAGCGATTGTATCGATACGGCTGTGGCGTTGCAGATAAAAGATAGCTTGGATTTGATTATCGCCGACATCGAAGCCCTAAAAACGGCAATAAAAAATCAAGCAATGAAGCACAAAAATACGCTTATGGTCGGCAGGAGCCACGGAATTCACGGCGAACCGATAACTTTCGGGCTTGTTTTGGCGATTTGGCACGATGAGATAAATCGCGCATTAGAGCTTATAAAACACGCTTATGGCGTCATAAGTGTGGGTCAAATCAGCGGTGCAATGGGAAATTTCGCCCACGCTCCGCTTGAACTTGAAGAGCTAGTTTGCGAAAATTTGGGCTTAAAACCAACCCCGGCATCAAACCAAGTCATACAAAGAGATCGCTACGCGCAAGTGATGAACGCACTAGCGATTTTAGCTTCAAGCTGTGAGAAAATCGCCGTTGCGATCCGCCACTACCAAAGAACAGAAGTTTATGAGTGCGAAGAATATTTCGCTCCGGGACAAAAAGGAAGCTCAGCTATGCCACACAAACGAAATCCGGTGCTTAGCGAAAATGTAACGGGGCTTTGCAGGGTTTTGCGAAGCTATGCGATCCCTGCTATGGAAAATGTCGCTTTGTGGCACGAAAGGGATATTAGCCACAGCTCGGTTGAGAGATTTATACTGCCAGATGGCTTTGTAACGGCGGATTTTATGCTAAATCGCCTTGCAAATTTGATAGAAAATTTAGTCGTTTATCCTGAAAATATGATGAAAAATCTAAATTTAACAGGCGGACTAGTTTTTTCGCAAAGAGTTTTGCTAGAACTGCCTAAAAAAGGGCTATCACGCGAAGAGGCCTACAAAATCGTGCAAAGAAATGCGATGAAAGTTTGGGCAGATCTGCAAGAAGGCAAAAAAGCTATCGATGAAAACGGGCAAAGCTTGTATCTGCAAAATTTACTAGCCGACGACGACCTAAGAAAAGCTTTGAGCGAAGACGAGATTAAAGCGTGTTTTGATTATGGATATTACACAAAAAATGTGGATAAGATTTTCGCTAGGGTGTTTGGGGAATAAAAGCGATAAATCACTATTTTCGAATTCCAGAGATGTTTTAAGAATTTTAAATAATTAAAAAAGGCCAAATTCACGCGAATTTGGCCCAAGTGGAGTTTTATTAAATTTAAAGAAAGCTAAAAAATCGATCTTTCGTTATCGGCTGGATCGACCTCTTTTGTGATACGATTTCTTAAATCGCGTCTGAAAACTTCAATCGCCCAGAACCACGCAGCGTGTCCGAAAAACTCGCTTACATGCTCATACCATGGAAGTTCCCAAAGTGGCGGAGTAAGGCCAAGAATCGGCAAAGTTATACAATGCACAGCGATATTTGTGATGATACCGAAAGCCACACCTTGCCAAAGTGTGATTTTGGGGAATTTCTCTGCTACAACGCAGTAAAAAATCGCAAATGTAATCGAAAACAAAATATGAGTTAGCATAATCCAGTGAAAGCCGTGTCCTGCGAAGGTATAAAGGGCTTGGTAAGGATCTGCGATACCTACATAATCACGCAAGAAAACATACGGAGGGTTTAGGAAGTTGCGTGAGCAATCAATCGCGTCAGCTGCGCGGATTAGCTTTTCTGGACCGCAAGCTGCGTTAAACATATCCATTGGTGAGCGTGGTGGAAATGGGAACTCGCCGCCCCATTTAACAAATGCTGCAATAATGCCGATTGGAATGGCTAAAAGCGCCATTAAACCGAAATGCGTTTTGGTTTTTTGCATTAATTCTCCTTGAAAAAAATGCGGGATTTTATCAAAAAAATCTATAACAAATATAAAAAATGTAAGCATAATTCTGTAATCAAAATTTTAAAATTTAGCATTTTTGGGGCGTGAAATTTAAGCTTTGATTTATGCAAAATTTCTAGGTTTATAAGAATAAAAAAGATAAAATCTTGCATTAATTTTTTCCAAAGAAACGAGAGGCAAATGAAAGTAGTCAAAAGAAACGGTAGAACCGAAGAACTCGATATTTCAAAAATCAAAAAATTCACAGGAGACGCGGTAGCAGGGCTTGAAAATGTCAGCCTTAGCGAGCTAGAAGTCGATGCGAAAATTCAGTTTCGCGATATGATTACCACAGAGGAAATTCAGCAAACCCTTATCAAAACCGCCGTCGATAAAATCGACATAGACCGCCCAAACTGGACATTTGTGGCAGCGCGACTTTTCCTTTATGATTTGTATCACAAAGTATCTGGCTTCACCGGCTATCAATCGCTTCAAACCTACTTTGAGCGCGGTGAGAGCGAGGGTCGCATCATGCTAGGGCTAAAAGAAAAATACGACCTAGACGACCTAGACGCCTACATTAAGCCAGAGCGCGATTTGCAATTTACCTATCTTGGCATTAAAACGCTTTATGATCGCTATCTTATAAAAGACAGACAAGCAAAACCGATTGAGCTTCCACAGCACATGTTTATGGCGATTGCGATGTTTTTAGCCCAAAACGAGCTAGACAGCCAAGGCTGGGCGAAAAAATTTTATGATTTAATAAGCAAATTTGAAGTCATGCTTGCCACTCCGACACTCTCAAATGCTAGAACTACACGCCACCAGCTTTCAAGCTGTTATGTAGGAAGCACGCCTGATAATATCGAAGGAATTTTTGATAGCTATAAAGAAATGGCGCTTTTATCGAAATTTGGCGGCGGTATCGGCTGGGACTGGTGCAAAGTTAGAGCCATGGGCGGTAGTATCGACGGACACAAAAACGCCGCAGGTGGCATAATACCTTTCCTAAAAATCACAAACGACATAGCCGTGGCTGTGGATCAACTAGGCACCAGAAAAGGCGCAATCGCCGTGTATATCGAGCCGTGGCACATGGATATAAACGACTTTTTGGATTTGCGTAAAAACTCAGGCGAAGAACGCCGTAGAGCGCATGAAATTTTCCCTGCTTTGTGGATAAACGATTTATTTATGAAACGCCTAGCAAATAACGAAAAATGGACGCTTTTTGACCCTGTCGATGTGGCTGATTTGTGCGATGTGTGGGGCGAAGAATTTGAAGCAAAATATATCGCCTACGAAAACGATCCAAATATCAGCAAATCAACCGTTCTAGCAAAAGAGCTTTGGAAAAAAATCCTAACTAGCTATTTTGAGACAGGAATGCCGTTTTTGTGCTTTAAAGATAACGCAAACAGGGTTAATCCAAATTCGCACAAAGGGCTAATTCGAAGCTCGAATTTATGCACCGAGATTTTCCAAAATACACAGCCAAATCACTACAAAACAAAAGTGATTTACGCTGACGGCACGGAAGAGCTATATGATGAAAATGAAGAAGTGGTCGTAAATGGCAAAATCACCAAAAAAGCTAAAAAAATTACCGCACTTGATACGATAAATGGCAAAGATATTTTCATCGTAGAAAAAGGCGTAGATGAGGGTGCGACGGCTGTTTGTAACCTAGCTAGTGTAAATTTAAGCAAAATTCACACCCAAGAAGACATAAAACGCATCGTGCCGATTGCCGTGCGAATGCTAGATAATGTAATCGAGCTAAATTTTTACCCACACGCAAAGGTAAAACGCACGAATTTACGCTCTCGCGCCATAGGCTTAGGCGTAATGGGCGAAGCGCAAATGCTTGCCGAAAAGGGCGTTATTTGGGGCAGTTACGAGCATTTTGAGACAATCGACAAAATAATGGAAAACATAAGCTACAACGCCATTTACGCTTCATCAAATTTAGCTATCGAAAAGGGCAAATACCCTGAATTTGAGGGCTCAAAATGGTCGCAAGGAATTTTCCCAATCGATTTAGCAAACGAAAATGCTAAAAAATTAGTCGGTCGCGGGGGGCTTTTTGAAGATAATTCTTGCGACTGGGACGCACTAAGAGCAAAAGTCAAAAAAGATGGTATGAGAAATGGCTATTTAATGGCGATTGCGCCGACTTCATCAATTTCGATTTTAGTAGGCACAACGCAGACTATCGAGCCTGTTTATAAGCGAAAATGGTTTGAGCACAACCTAAGCGGTATGATTCCTGTGGTCGTGCCAAATCTAAGCCCCGATACTTGGCAAGCTTATGTTCCGGCATACGAGCTAGATCAAAGGCTGCTTATAAAAGCAGGTGCAATCCGCCAAAAATGGATAGATCAAGGGCAGAGCCTAAATATTTTTATCACGCTTGATAAGGCTAGTGGCAAGGTGCTAAATGACATTTACACCCTTGCGTGGGAGCTTGGCATTAAATCGACATATTATCTAAGAAGCGAAAGCCCTTCAACTGATGATTTCAACTCCGATGTCGCAGACAGAAGTATCGAGTGCGAAGGTTGCCAGTAACGCACAATTAAATTTTACTTTTTGGCGAAATTTTAAAATTTCGCCAAATTTAGCCCAAATTTCACTAAATTTTAGCCCCTAAATTTGCCATTTTTCCTTGAATTTATCTTTGTAAGACTGCCTTTTATCCTTGATTTTATCGTTCGTGTGCTTGGCGAGATTTTCGAGGTAAGCAGAGGCGATTTGCAAAAGCATATTTGCTATCATTTTTTTGTCATCTTTTGCAACCGTTTTGTATTTTTGCAAAATTTGAGGCACCGCGAGTGGCAGGTTATGCGGGATTTGCGCGAAGGTATCGAGGCTGGTGGCATTAAATAGCTCAAAAACCGCCTCGATTGCGATTTTGCGCTGAGTAGCGGTAGTGTTTTGCATAAAATCGCTCAAAGTCTTATCAATAATCTTGCTCGAATTGCTAAGATTTTCAGCGTAGATAAAATCCTCCCTGCCCACCTCCCAGCTAAAAATATCGTGCGCAAAGACAAGTTTGGCGTTAGATTGGACGATTTTTATGCTCTCTTTGTGGCTTAGCAGATTGCCGATAATGCTCTCGTTTGGGATATAGGTTTGGATTTTTGATAAAATTTCGCCACTCAAATTTTGCTCGTAAAATTCCGGCAAAAACCCCGGTCCGTCGTAGTTATAGACCTTTATTATGCGACCATGCACGCTGGGATTTGCCCTAAGCGCCGAGTAAATCGCCACATTTCCGCCCTTTGAGTGTCCGCCGATTTTAAGGCGCGCATGCGGATATTTTTGCGCGATTTTTTCTAGATATTTAAGCCCTGAGATTTGGCAAGGAAGCTCTTTTAAAAACGCCATGTTAAAATCTTCTTGCCAGCCCAAAATCGAATTATCCGTGCCGATAAACGATACGAAAATTTCTTCCTCGCCCAAATGAATACACAGCGCGCCAAACTGCCTGATTGCCTCTTTGTCGTTATCTCGCTCTATATCGCTTACGCGCAAATCCCCAAAACGCGCGCTTTGGGCTAAATTTAGCGCGAGTGTTTTATCGCCCTCCCACAAAAACTCATCATCGCTTAAATTCGCCAAATTTTCGCAAATTTCACCCAAATTTCCGCCACTACAAAGTGAAATTTTATGAAACGGCAAATACGAAAACCTCGATAAAACAAGCGCGTCTAGCTCGTTAAATTTACGCTCGCTAAATTTCAAATCCCCGCGCCAAAAAAGATAGTCGTTGATATTCGCCATTTTACGCCCTAAATTCAGCCTGCAAGGCTAGTTTTGGATCATAGCCTATGTTTTTCTCAAACTCGCTAAGCCTCATGTGGATCGAGCGAAGTTCAGTTATCGTCGTCCAATTCTCCGTAAATACGCTAAAACTTTGGCGCACTTTATTAAAGGCATTTGCTGTTTGGATTAGCACACCAAGCGTGATTACCTTGGTAAAAAGCCCTGGCCCCATGATGAGATATGGCACGATGACAAGGATTTGCGAGTAAGTGTGAAGCCAAGTATCGAAATACAAATAGTGCAAAAAGAGCTTGTGGTAGTTAAATTTAAGCTTGTCAAAAAGCGAAATGAGCTTCTCCTCGCTTCCGTAATTTTGCTTGTCCTCCTCGGCAAAAACTAGCTCTTTTCGAAAGGCTGCTTCGACTTTTTGGTTGTTGTATTCTAGGCGTGGCAGGTAGCGTCCCACGAACCACGACACGCCAAGCCCGCCCACGCTCACAGCTAGCGCAATCCAAACAAGAGAGCCCGGAATATCCTTGATAAAGGGCAAATTTATCCCGCTACTAAGCCCCCATAAAATCGGAATAAACGCAAATAGCGTCATAAAAGCATAGACAATTCGCATGCCGACATCTTCGAGCGTTTTTGTGAAACGATAAATATCCTCTTGGATACGCTGTGAGCTACCCTCTATGTCGCGCTCTACCCTGCGCCAAAAGCCAATGTATGAAAATGTCATCGCCTCGCGCCATTTTAGCACCCATACGCGCGTGATATAGCGCTCCGAAACTGCCGCTGCTATAAACCACATCGCAAGCCACAAAAACAAAAGCATAGCCTCATAAAACTCGTCAATCGTGTGCTTGTCGATCTCGCCACCCATATCGTAAAACGCCCTATACCACTCGTTAAATTTGACATTTAAAATGGTTTGAAAAAGATTAATGCCGAGTATAAAAATTAGTCCGCCCCAAGCCAAAATTCGCCATTTTTTGCTTTTAAAAAACGATGAAAACATTACCTGCCTTTGTGAAATTTAATCCGTGATTTTACTGAAATTTATTAAATTTTGGAATTTTTGTAAAATTTAAATTAAATTTGTAATCTACATTATTAAATTTTAATTAAATTTTCGCTACTCTTTGCGATAAAATATCAAAAAGGAGTAAATCCCCCCCCGCAAAAGTTGCAAATTTCAATTTGCCGGGCGCAAATTTGCGCAAAACTACAAAAAGGAAATACCATGAAAAAGTTTCTTTTGGCATTGGCTGTCCTTGCGACAAGCGCATTTTCGTATTCGCTCGATGAGATTAGAGCGCGAGGTGAAATCCGTATCGGCGTGTATGACGCTGAACCGCCATTTGGCGAGCTTGTCAATGGTAAATTTGAGGGGTTCGAGGTCGAGCTTGCCGAAATTTTGGCAAAAAGGATTTTTGGCGAGAAACAAGGTCACATAAGCCTCATGGGCGTTACCAACGATGTGCGTTTTCCGCTTTTACAAGAAAATAAAGCTGATATGATAGTTGCCGCTGTGTCTGTAACGCCAGAGCGCGCCCATTTAGCCGACTTCACGGCTCCGTATTTTACTGTAAATTTGGGTCTTCTCACCAGAAAAGGTAGCGACATCAAATCCGTCTTGGATTTAAAAGGCAAAAAAATCGGCGCATTGCTTAAAACCACAGGCGAAGCATTTTTGAATAAAGAGGGGATTCCTATCACTTATTGCAACGACAGCGTCGATTGCTATAAAAAAGTCAAAAATGGCGAACTTGACGGCTATGTCAATAACAACCTTTTTGTCTATGCTTATCCGATTTTTGACCCCACAATGGAGGTCAAACTCTCAAACCTTGGCAACACCGTTTTTCTATCAATCGCAATCCAAAAAGGAAACACTAGTTTGCTTGAATTTTTAAACGAGCAAATCATTGCTCTAAGCAAAGAGGGATTTTTCACAAAAGCCTATAACGAGACCTTCGAGCCGTTTTACAAGGGCACGATTGATAAAAAATACTTCCTACTCGACAATGTTTATAAATCGTTTTTCTAAAATTTTGGGCAAAATTTGCCCAAAATTCTACATTAAATTTTAAAATTTGCAAATCCCCCTAAAATTTCGCTCCATTTATCGCCGAAATCGTCGAACTATCCAGCGGAATATATGATACGCTATCGCTGTGTTTGAGCTCGCCTGCGTCCATTTTGAGGTATGGCTCGACCGCGGAGCCTTCTAGCACTCTCCCGCACAGCCCAGCGCGGTCAATCCGCACCTCCATAACGCTCATGCCATGGAAAATAAACTTCAAACAATCCCGCTTTTTCACGCGAAAAACGCTGTTTTTAAAATCCACGCTCGTCATGTCCTTGATATTGGTCGAATACCGCCCCTGCGTGAGATTATAGGCGATAACATCACTAAGTGCGGTTTTTAGGTCGTTTTTGGCCGCCACGACCAAGGCATCATCTCTCGAAGCTTGTAAGCGTGGAAGCGCAACGCCAACCAAAATCCCAACAATCACAATCACAAAAACAAGCTCAACCATACTAAATGCTTTTTTCATAGAATTTCCTTTTGTTTTTTCGAGTATAGCATTTAATGATGAAATTTTGTAAATTTAGCTGTCATTGCGAGCCGTAGGCGAAGTCAATCCAGAAAATTTTTTAACCCTTAATTTGTCATTGCAAGGAGCAAAGCGACGAAGCAATCTACGAGTTCAAAATTCCTTACGCTAAATTCGCTGTCATTGCTAGCTTTCGTAGAAAACGAAACAATCCAGGGAAATCCATATAAATTTTGAAAATTTCGAAATCTCTCTAAATTTTACTGGATTGCTTCGCTTCGCTCGCAATGACAAATAGGGCAAATTTCACCAACAATGATAAAATTTACGAAATTTGAAATTCGGCGCAGTATTAAACGAGTGTGAAATTAAAAATAAAATGGTGGAGTTAAGCGGGGCTGAAAAAATAGCTTTTAAATACGCTAAAATCAGTATTCTAAATCATAGTCAAATAGTAACCCTACAAATCACCCGACTTATCATCATCAAAAGTCCATTTTTAGGATATTTGTTTAAGTTTTAAATATAATTTTATTCAGTTGTGAAAATCTCAATTTTCAATACAAAATTTATAAAAGTCCGATTTTAGGGGGCTTTGCAAATAGCAAATTTTATTTTTTAAGTTTCAGTAGCTTAAAGTAGCGAATTTGGTTTAAGGTTTCGCAAATTTTGAATAAATTTTAGCGCGAAACTTAAATTAAGGTTTGTGCTAAAATTTCCATTTTCAAACGCTTTAAATTTCGAAAGTTCATTATATATTTTCAAAGCTTAAAATATAAAATGAAATTCTATCCGTATGATTTTTTTATTTATCGGGTGTTTGTCTTTGGCTTTGCTTTTTGCTAGTTTGTCATATAAAACGATTTTTTGCAAATATTCGTTAATCGGTTTTGCGCGACGCTGTATGTAAAGCGTGGTTTGATTATAAAGCCTAAAATTTACGCCAAAATCCTTTAAAAATGGCATTTTAGCAAGTGCATAGCTTTTATTTACGCTTTGCGCGTCGATATAATCAAAAGCCAAATCAAAGCTTTTAAGCGTGATATTTTTTCGCTTTTTGCCTTTTGTCGCATTTTGCAAAATGTGCGTAAGTAAATCAGTAATCGCTTTTTTATGCCTTATAATTTCGCCGTGTCTGTCGTATTGCGTCAATCCGTGTAAGCTTAGCACAACGACGCTATTTAACGCTCTTTTGCCTTTGCGCGCTGTTTTTATACTTTGTTCGGTGTGGTAAGTTTGCAAAGTTATTTTTTGCGTTAATTTTGCGCTTTGTATCGTGCCTATTTTAGCCGTATAAAGCCCTAAATTTGCAAATATTTCACGCTTTGCATTTGTGGATTTTTCTACCAAATTTAGATTAAATTTGCGTTTTAGCTTTGATATAAAATTCGCCGTTGTGAAAAATCGCAAACTATCAACGCCCATTAAATCGGGTTTTTGCGTGGTATTTAAAAGATTTTCTATTTTATGCGTTTTCGCGCTATCCAAACACTTTAAAAGGCTTTTAAAGTCCGTTTGAATAGAGTTAAAACGCTGTTTTTTGTGATACAATTTCATCGCTTTAAAGAAAAATTAGGCGAATTATTGAAATTCGCCTTTTTTTATTTAAAAAATTTCTTATAAATTTCGTTCGCTTTTTTCTTGCTTTTTTTTGCTTGATTGTGTTGCGATATTTGCTTTTTTAACTTGCCTATGTAATGCCTTTGTTTTTCGTTTAAATCTAACTCATATACAAAAGCCTTAAACATATCTTGCAAACTTGCATTTAAAAGATATTTTAAATCGCCCGTTGTGTATCTGTCTGTAAGGTTTTTTGAAAATAAAATTAAACCCCTAAATTCTTTAAATCTTGTTTTTGGGTATGGTTCATTAAATCTCATTTTTATCCTTTCATTATCGCGTCAATTTCGCTCAAAATTTGAGCGTCGTTATACTCGCTGTTTTTACTTCCGAAAATGTTGCAAATTTGGCTCAAAAGCCCTATGTTGTGCGCTAGTTTTTCGGCTCGTTCTCTGTCTTTTGCGACATATTTAAAAAACGAAGTTTTAAAAGCTTCGCTATAACTTTTAGTTTCTAAAAAATGCGTTATGACTTCATACGCATTTAGCCCCGCTTTTTGGCGGTCTTGTTCGTTTTGCGCGGTCGCGCCTTGCGTCGTTTCGTGCGCGTTGCCGATTTGTTCGCCTTGCGCGTCGCGGTCGTCAAAATCGCCCGTGCTGTGGCATTTTTCGCTTTGCAAATCGTCGTCAAAATCGCCCGTGCTGTCAAACCTAATAAATTCAGCCTTGAATTTATCACCTATAAACTCGAAAACGCTTATTTTAAAGGGCTTTTGCGTGTGGTTTGATACTTTGGCTTTATCGCCCGTTATCTTGCTAAATTCGGCGATTAAATCGCCAAATTTCGCTATATTTTCAGCGTTCATTATTTGCCCCCTTTCTGTGTCGTTTCGTCATCACATAAGCCAAATAATGCGTTTATTTCGTTCAAATCCCATAAAAGGATAAATTTACTTATTCGCTTTGGCTGTGGCAACTTACCGCTTTTTACAAATCGCCAAATGCTAGACTTGCTTATTCGCAAATATTCGCTTAACTCTTTGGTATTTACTAAATGCTTTCTCATTGTTTTAATTCCTTTAAAACTTTTAAATTTCGGTTTCATTTTTATAGCTATATTTGGAAACTTATGCGAATTGTAGGGCTTTTTAAAGAAAGTAGCAACGCAAATTCACTATGTGATAAAAGTTTAAAATGGTAAATTTCGGGGCTTTTTTGGCTGTGGATTTGTAGATTTTTACCCAAATTTGGCAAAAAATATTTTCTGTCGCATAATAGCTTTGCGACGAAATTTTAAAAATAGTAAATTTTGGCGAATTTTCAAAAGATACAAACGCCAAAAAGCCCTTTATATCGTGGTTTGAAGTGTCGCATTTTCATTATGCGACAAAATTTTAAAATGGCAAATTTTGGGCTTTTTTGGCTGTGAATTTATGCAAATTTGGGTCAAATTTATTCAAAATATTTCATCGTCGCATAAACAAAATGCGATTAAATTTCAATCATTTTTAAAATTCTCTCAATATCAGCCGTGAATTCGCCCCGTTTAAGGGGGTCTGTGGCTTCTACTTTATAAACTTTGCAAAAATCTAGTATTTTTTTATTAAAATCGTTTTTTATGCCTTGTTTGTCTGTTAGTTTTTCGTATTTTTTAATCTCTACTCTATCGTGCGTCAAAAATCTAACGGCTAAACCGCAAAAATTATTAAAAGATTTTTCAAAATCAAATATTATATTTTCTATATCTCGTCCTTGTCTTATTAATTCGTCTTTGATTTTAATCGTTTGTTCGTCTGTTAAATTGTGTTTAGGTTTTTCGTTGTCGAAAAAATCGAATAAATCCCATATTTTTACGCCGTCAATCGTTGTATATTTGGGTTGTGCGCGATTATATCTAATATCAAGTTCATTTTTAAAAACTAGCCTTAAATTATCTATTGCTTCATCAAATAATTTTAATCTATGTATTGATAAGGTTGGTTTTTGTGGTTGCGCCAAAAACTCTTTTAAAAATGTATAAAACGCCGTAAAAACTTCGTTTTTCGCTTCGTCAATGTCATAAAATTTTGCTAACGGGTCAAAAATGGATAAATTTACCACTTCTTTATTTTTGCCTTTTTGTGGCTGTTCTTTGTCTAATATCTCTATAAGTTTTTCAAAGCGTGGATAAATCGGGTCGGTAATGCTATCAGATTTTTTTATAAATTCGCCTAATTCTTTTATAAATTGTTCTGTTTTTTCCATAAATACGCCTTTATTTTGATTTTAGTTAGAAATGAATTATAACAAATACTAACTTTAAACTTTGTTTTTTGTCGGGTAACAAGTCGGGTAAAAAAATCGTCTTTGCCTTGATTTTTCGTAAAATCGCCGTTTATTTGAAATTTATCGGTATTTTCAAATGATACAATAAATTTTAGTCGTTGCAAATCATCGGAAAATTTTAAATATTCGTAAAATTTTGTAAATTTTTTCTGTTTAAGTTTCGTGCAAAAAAACAGCCTAAATTTTACTATTTTTTACACTTTTGCTTTTTGCTTTTGCGTTGGCTTTTTGATGAAATAGTAAAAAATTCTTTATATTAGAAAAAAATATTTTTTTGTGTTTTAAAATATCGCTAAAATATCGCCCTGTTCGTGGTTTGCGCGCGGTCGTGTCGGGTAAAAAGTCGGGTGAATTTTCACCCATTTAGTGCGGGTTAAATTGCTACTATTGCTAACTATTATCAAGGTATTATAAAAAGCCCTATTTTAGGGCTTTTTTGAGTTTTAGTTGAGGTGCGAAAATAATTACTCATTTTCTAAATTTTCTAAAAAATCGCTATACCATTGCATTAACTCAAAGCGTTCTTTTAAGCGTTGTGAGTGGTCGTAAGTGGCTTTTATGGTCGTTCGCTCTCTATGGTCTAAACATAACTCAATAATATCGGAATTAAAGCCGTGTTCGCTTATATGTTCGTTGCAAATGGTCGTAAATGTATGTCTTACGCCGTGATATACCATATCATCGCCAAAACCTAGCCTAATAATGGCTTGATTAAGCGCGTTTTCGTTTATTGCGTTAGCTGTTTTAGTTTTGCTTACGAATACGAAAGGCGAATTTATACCCCGCTCGTTGTTTCGCTCTAAAATTTCGTCTAAAATAGCCCGTGTTTGCGTGGTTAGTGGAAGTTTAAATTCTTGTTTTAATTTCATCTCTTTGGCGGGTATGGTGATGATATTGTCTTTTAAATCTATGTATTCCCATTTCAAAAGCCTTAAATTTCCACCCCTTAAAGCCGTATGAAGTCCGAATAATAAGCCTTTTTGCGTGTAATAATGCGTCTTTAAATCGTCTTTTAAAGTCTTTACAAAGTCCTTTAAACGCTCTTTTGTCAAAATAGCTTTAAAATGCGTTTTTTCCTTTGGCAAGGGTTTAAAAGTCTTGTCGAATTTTATATCACCTAATAAAGAATTCTCTATATAGCCACTTCCTACGGCGAAACGCATTATATTACGCAAAAGCAAAAAGCATTTATAGCTAGTATCTAAACCCACCCCGCTTTTTACGGCGTTATCTTGGATTTTTTCTATAAGCGCGACTAATTCACGGCGCGTAAGGTCTTTCATCGCTTTATTACCTATAAAAGGCAAAATGTGATTTTTTAACCGCCCTATATCCTTTTTTTGCGTCGTTTGCGAATTTATACTTTTATCTAAATATTTATTTGCGACTTCCGAAAATGTTACCGCGTCATCTTTTGCGCTTTGTATGCTCTTTCCGTTGTCCCTTATGGCTGTATATTCTGTCGCCTTTAACCTTGCTTCATTTAGGCTAATGCTTGGATATTTGCCTATATTGATATAATTTCGCTTTTTCGTTGCTTTGTCTATGTAAATATAATAAAATGTCTTGGTTGTCTTTGTTTTGCCTTGTGCTACTTCAAGGAATAAATTAGGCATTGCGTCCTTTAAAGTAATTTTTTTAACGCCCTTTGCGTTAGCTTTGACGCTATCGGGTATTTTATAGTTTTTGATTTGTGTGTCGTTTGTAATTTTTGGCATTTAATCCCCTTTTTCTAGGTTTTGTAAATAAAAGTCGGGTGAAAAATAAATTCACCCGACTTATTCAAATTCACCCGACTTTTTACCCGACATTTTTTTTAAAAATGGCTAGTAATTGTTGGAATTAGATAATAATAGAAAGTTGTTTAAAAGGCTCTTAAAATCGGTGTTTTTGATAAGTTTTGGAAGTGGTTGAAAAAGGGTAAATGGTGGAGTTAAGCGGGATCGAACCGCCGACCTCTTGAATGCCATTCAAGCGCTCTCCCAGCTGAGCTATAACCCCAAAAAGCTCTGTAATTTTACACTTTTTAGCTTATAATGAATTTAAAAAACAGAAATTTTGCAAATAAAATAAAATTTTAAGTTTTAATTTGCTAAAATCAGCTTTCGTTTTTGACGCGGGAATAGCTCAGTGGTAGAGCGCAACCTTGCCATGGTTGATGTCGCGAGTTCGACTCTCGTTTCCCGCTCCATGATTTTGTATGTGTTGAAAATGTGCCCGGATGGCGGAATTGGTAGACGCAAGGGACTTAAAATCCCTCGGAATTTTTTCTTCCGTGCCGGTTCAAGTCCGGCTCCGGGCACCACCAAAAACGGCTTAGTGTGGCGACATAGCCAAGCGGTAAGGCATGGGCCTGCAAAGCCTTGATCCCCGGTTCGAATCCGGGTGTCGCTTCCAAAACAACAAGGAGAGTCTATGAAATATATAGTTACGATACTTTTAGTTTTGGCGTTTAGCGGGTGTTCAAACACATGGCAAGGCGTGAAACAAGACTCAAAAAACGCTGGTCAATGGACCAAAGAAAAGGTTCATAACGGCGCAGAGTGGGTCAGCGAAAAAACAGAATAATTCTATCGGGAGATGGCTGAGCGGTCGAAAGCGGCGGTCTTGAAAACCGTTGAGGGTAACACCTCCTGGGGTTCGAATCCCTATCTCCCGGCCACTTTTTTAAATCAAAATTTTTACTTTCTTTTAAAATTTTACCGATAAAATCATTTTTCGAATTTAAAAAACCAAACAGAGCTTGGCGTCTGCCTTGCCAATGAAAATTTTAAGGAGACCTTATGAAAAAATTATTTTCTTTTGCTTTGGCTATAATTTTTAGCCTATTTTTGACAGGTTGCGTGGGAAATAGCGCACAAACGCCCTCCCAGCCGATAAGTGGCGTGTATAAATTTGATGCTATAAATCTAAATTTCATACAAAATCATCAGCCAGAAAATGTGGTCTATCAAGACAAAAGCGTCGTAGAAACCAAGTTAAATAATGAAATCAAAAATCAATTAGCGCAAAAAAATCTTTTAAGCGCAAATTCTAGTGAGCAAATTCATATAAATTTAGATTATCAAAGAGAATTTGTAGGGGAGGCAACCTTTGCAAAAACCGATTCTATCGGCAATATCTTCTTTACTTACGAAATCAAAATCATAAAAAACAATGAAATCGTAAGAGCCGTAACCCAAAACAACAAAATGCGATATAACCCTGGATTTTTTGGCAACCTAAAAACGATTGCTGGCGCAAACAGAAGCGATGATTTCGAAAATGGTGCCATTGTCGCAATCGCAAAAGAGTTAGTCGAACAGATAGAAAAAATCAAATAAATTTAAAATTTAGCCAAATTTTGAAATTTGGCTAAATTTTTCGCCTAAATTTAACTCAAAATTTTAAAGCTCATTTCGCCCTAAAACATCTTCTCGCCTCTGCCCCACAGCGGGATCGGGTGAAATGTCGCATACACCTCATCGGGGTTTATGCCAAAGCCACGCAACGCCTCGCTCACAAGCCTAACGCAAACCTCGCATTTTGACTTCTCTACGCTAGTTCCTAGCAGCGAGATTGCGATATACGCGCCGCTATCTAGCGCGTTTTGTGCGATAAAAAGCGCCTTGTCGCACTCTACCGCGCTCATTATACTCTCACTTTTTTTACCAAACGCCTCACTTACGGCATTACAAAGCGCACCCGCCAGATTTGCGCGTGTTTTCTCGTCAAATTTCGCGCTAAATTTTGCATCGATATACGGCATAAAAACCCCTTAAATTTTAAATTTTCCCCGCTTCGCAAATTTCAAATTTTGCGCCGAATTTTAAAATTCGGGCGCAGTATTACAAGCTTGCGAAGCGGAATTTCCAAATTCCACTATTTTACATTAAACAGCCAGCTTGGCTTAATCCCCTCGCGCAAAACGCCGTCGGTGTCGGTGTATTGCTCCAAAGAGCCTGCTTTGACCTGGATACAAAGAAATCTAATCGTCTCGTCGCCTGCGCTGATACAGCGTTCGCCACTTGGGTCGATTTTGAAAATATCGCCCTTAGCGATTGCGATTTCTTCGCCGTCGATGAAAAGTTTGCCACTGCCTTCCAGCACGATATAGACCTCCTCGTTTTGGACATGCGCATGCACGAAAGGCACGCTAATGCCCGCCGGCAAGGTGTTTAAGCTAATCTCGCAACCGCTTAGACCCAAAAGCTCTTTAAACTCGACGCGCTCGTTGCTATCGAGCCTTGCAAAAGTGTAGTTTTTCATTTTTTCTCCTTAAATAAGATTATTTTAAAATTTCAAGATCAATTAAAAGCCCCGCAAGCCCCTCGCCTGCGACATCGTTTGTGATTTTGCCATTTTCGTCAAAATAGTAAAAATTCATCGTGCTAAACGAGAATTTCGCTTTGTCCGCCTTTTTGCCGTAAAATTCGCCCCTCTCGTGTGTGCCACTACACTCCCACAAAACAGCCACCACAGCGTCGTTTGCGACGATATCTTTGATTTGCCATTTGATATCAGGGAAGCTTTGCCTCATGAAATTTACCACCGAGATATACCCTGCGCCGCCATAAAGCGGGTCTTTGGAAACTGGGGTAAAAAATGTAGCGTTTTGGTTTATTAGCTTCTCTGCCAAGGCGGTATCGGCGGTATTTATGGCGGTTTGGAAGTGCGCCATAGCCTCTTTGTTGCACTCGGATTTGGCCCTGCTTTGGTAGCAAATTTGGTTAAAATTTGGCTCTAAGCTTTGGGCTAAATTTGAATTAGCGCATAAAATTTGACCCACCAAAACAGCAAAAATCGCAAATTTTTTCATAAATTTCCTTTGATATCTAATTGATTTTTTTATTAAAATTTTTAATTGCACGGCTTAAAAGCGTATCTAGCGCGTCTAATTCAAACTCGCTAAAATTTTTCGCTAAAATTTTATTTAAATTCTTTGAAATTTCATCAAATTTCGGCTTTAAACTCTCGCCTTTTGGCGTGAGTTTTACATTTACGCTTCTTGCGTCGTTTTTGTCCTTTTCTCGCACCAAATAGCCGTCCATTTCAAGCCTATCAAGCAGGGTTGTAACAGTTGCTTTTGTGCGGTTGATTTTAGTGGCGATTTGGGCTGGACTTAAAATTTTACCCCCAAAAAGATAGTGAAAAATATCCCCGTGGCTGGGCGAAATCCCTAAAATTTCAAGCCTTTTAAATTCGTTTATAATGTAATCGTTCGCCTCTCTTACAAGCTGTGCGCTTAAAAATATACTTTTGCGTTCTTTTTTCATTTTTGCCCCTAAAATTTAGGGCGTATTATAGTTAGATTTCAAATTAATGTCAAGATAAAATAAATAAAATTTAACCCCAAATTTGGGGTTAAATTTTATTTCTCGCCCTCTTTTGGCTTGGTGATTTTATCGACAAGCTGTTTTCCTAGCTCGCTTTGGGCTAGCCCTTCTAGCATGGAGGCGATTTTTGTGCCACCATTCGCGCTTAACACGCCACCAAGCGAATTTAGCCCCTCGCTTACATTGCCGTTGTTTGCGATGATTTTTAGATCTGCGCTAGTTAGGGCTTTGGCCTGCTCTAAGCCGATGTCGCGGTTAGCCTTGATTTGCTCGATTGAGATTAGATATGTTTGATAGCCCTCGTTTTCGCCGATTTCGCGCGCTAGCTCGATTTGCGCATTGACAGGGGCTAACTCTTTCAATCTCAAAGCCTCAGCCTCAGCGGTTCCGATTTTTGCGATACCTTGGCTCTCTTTGTCTTTGATTTCCAAAAGCGCAGCCGCCTCTAAAAACTGCCTTTCTTTATCGCCTTGCGCGATTAGGATTTGGTTTTCTTTTTGGGCTTCGGCTTCCTTGATTTTGGCTGTTTTCTTGGCCTCCGCGTCGATTTCGATTTTGCGCTGTTCTTGCTCGGCTTGGACGATTTCTACTTGCTTTTTAATCTCTGCTTTTTTGACATCTTGGACGCGCACGACCTCCATTGCCTTTTCTTGGGTGATTTTTTCTTGCTCTTTTACCACTTGTTTGGCTTGTTCTTTGCTGATTGCGACCTCGCGCTCTTGCTCGACGGTTTTAAGACCTACGAGTTTTAGGGCTTCTTGCTCTTTGATCTCGGTTTCTCTTTTGGCTTCGATTTCAGCGATTTGGGCGCGTTTGCGGTTTTCGGCGACCTCGACACGGCTGTCTTTTTCGATAGCGGATTTTTTCTTTTCCATTATGTTGAAAATGACCTTTTCGCCCTCTTTGTCTTTAATATCCATTAATTCGATATTTTTCACAGGCGCAATGCCCCAGTTTTCGAGCTGAGATTGAACCGAAACGGTGAAATCCTCGCCTAGGGCTGAGCGGATTGTAAGAATTTCTTCGAGCTCTCGTTTGGCTAAAATCGAGCGGATTGAGCCTTGGATAATATCTGTGAGTTGCTTTTTGAGATCGTCGAAGTCTTTGACCCTTTGGGCGGCTAAATTTGAATCAGCAATGCGGAAAAACGCCGTGATATCCACGACAAATGGCAACCTACCCACATCGTAAGCTTCGTAAGCCTCGATTTTGATACTAAATACTGAAACTGGCAAAATTATCTTGCTAACGCCTAAAATCGGCACCCAACCCGGGAAATTATAATACACATTTCCATTTCCAGTGTCTTTGCCAAAACTTTGCGTTTTGCGCGCGCTTTGGACGATATGAACCTCGTTTGTCTCCACGACGGTCCTAAAATACATAGCCGCAAGCACACAAATAACGATAAGTGCTACCAAACCTCCACCAAATGCAATTAAAATAGACGACACACTTTTCTCCTTTTGATGAAATTAAAGGCGCAATTATAAGCAAAATTTGATTTAAATAAAATTTATTCTGTAATTTGTATTCTGGCAGACAGGAAGGGATTCGAACCCTCGGAGGCTTGCACCTCACACGCGTTCCAGGCGTGCTCCTTCGACCACTCGGACACCTGTCTAAAAAGGTTTGGATTATAACTAAAATTTTAAATTTGAAGCTGAAATTTGAAAATTTGCGGAATTTTAAAATTCCGCAAATTTTACCTAAATATCCTATCTATCGGCACAGCAGACATATCAGGCACAGTATCGGCATCGGCCCCTAAAATCTCTTTTAGCTCCTCGTCGCTTATGCTAAATCCCCCGCCAAGCGCCTTGTAAGCATTTACGCTAGCTTCTAATTCCTCTAAATCAGCCCCCACTTTGGCAAGTTCTGTGTTTAAAAGATTGCGTTGCGCGTCTAGGAATTCTAAATGGCTAGAATATCCAGCGTTATAAAGCTCGGTCGCGTCTTTGTAAATTTTGCGTTGCGAGCTTAGCAAATCGCTCATCGCTTTTTTGCGCTGAGAGGCGTTTTTAAGCGTAGTTAGGGCGTCTTTGACATCGCCAAGAGCCGTTTTTAGCGCCTTGTCATAAGCGATAAAAGATGAGTTTTGATCGACATTTGCGATATCAACCCTCTTTTTAGTTCGCCCAAAATCAAGCAAAGGTCCCACGAGTGAGCCACCGATACTCCACGAGCTAGTAGTCGAGCTAATCAATCTATCAAATTCACTACTTGCATAGCCAAACGCCCCAGTTAGCGAGATAGTCGGGAAATACCCTGCCTTGGCAACGCCGACTAGGAAATTGCTAGCGCGCAAATCCTCCAAGGCCTTTGCCACATCTGGGCGATGAAGCAAAACATCGCTTGGCACGCCACTTGGGATTTGTGGAGCATTAGGAAGTTTTGCGGCTGTGAGGATTTGCGGATTTACGACCCCGTCGTAGCTTTTGCCGGCTAAAATCGCAAGCGAGGTTTGCACCTGAGAAATTTGGTTTTGCACGGCGATTAGGCTTGCTTTGGCGTTTTGCACAGCGGCACTTGCTTGGCTAAGCGTGATTTGATTTATCGCGCCAGCTTCTAGCTCTTTTTTGCGGTAATTTTGCGTCTGCTCGTAGCTTTTAAGCGATTTAGTTAGAATTCTCTCTTGCTCTTTTAGAGATAAAAGCGCGAAATACGAGCTTGCAACCGCGCTAGTGATTGTATTTTTGGCTGTTTCATAATCGTATTTAGTCCCCATATACTGCGCCGCGCTAGCACCCACGCTATTTCGCACCCTACCCCAAAAATCAATCTCATAGCTAAGTGGTGCTGAAATCGCGTAAGAAGCGTGAGAATTTGAATCAGGCATATTAGCATAATTATTTTGGCGCATTGCAGAGCCTGAAATTCCGATATTTGGCAAATATTCAAGCTTACTTAGACCTAAATTTAGCCTTGCGCGCTCGATGTTATTAAGGGCTAGCATTAAATCAGAATTATTCGCCAAAGCACTATCAATTAGCGCATTTAGCTGGGTGTCGTTGTAGCTTTTCCACCACATTTGGCTCACATTTGTCGCCTCGTATCCAGATCTATACTCGATATGGCGAGTAGGCATATCAGGCTTAAAGCTACAACCGCTAATCAGTGCGCCAGTTAAAATTCCTAGTAAAATTTTAGTTTTCATCTTTTTCCTCTGATTTTATTTTTCGCTTATCTAGCCACGCATTAAAGCTCTCCAAAAGGTAGAAAAATAGTGGCACGAAGAAAATCGCTATCGTCGAAGCAGCCAAAATTCCACCAAGCACGCCAGTTCCTAGCGCGTGGCGGCTAGCAGAACCTGCTCCTGTGGCAAGTACCATAGGCAAAACGCCAAGACCAAAAGCCAAAGATGTCATAACAATCGGTCTAAAACGCATTTTTGCAGCACTAATCGCCGCTTCTGCGATACTTTTTCCGCCGTGTTGATACTCTTGCATAGCAAATTCGACGATTAAGATCGCATTTTTTGCCGCAAGTCCGATAAGCAAAATAAGTCCGATTTGAAAATATATATCGTTATTTAATCCCCTAGCCCATGTGAATAAAAGCGCACCAAACACGCTAAATGGCACGGCTGTAAGAACCGCCATTGGCATTAGCCACCTCTCATACTGCGCCGCCAAAATCAAAAATACAAACAAAAGTCCAAACGCAAATGCCTTTGCGCCAGTTCCTGCTGCATTTACCTCTTGATAAGCCGTGCCTGACCAGCCAAGAGTGTATCCGGTAGGGAATTCGCCAAGAATCGTATCTCTAATGGCATCAATCGCCTGACCAGAAGTATATCCTGGGGCAGGATCGCCCATAAGACGAGCAGCCGGGAAGCCATTGAAACGATCGACGATATCAGGGCCTTTGGCGCGTTCTAAATTTACAACCGAATCAAGCGAAACCAAATTTCCACTAACCGAGCGCACATAAAGCGTCCTTAAATCATTTGGCGTATCGCGGAAGAGTTGTTCTGCTCTCATATAGACGCGGTATGTCTTACCCAAAAGGTTAAAATCGTTTATGTAGTATTGTCCGATAGTCGAATTTATCGTCGTAAAAATATCAGGGATTGAAATTCCAAGCATTTTGATTTTTTCCTTATCTAGGCTTAGATTGTATTGCGGGAAATTTACATCTAGCGTAGAGCGGACATTTTGCAAAGCTGGATTTTGCGAAGCTTTGGCGACTATTCGCGCCATATCATCGGCGATTTGTTGATAGTTTTTGCCCGTAGTATTTTCTGCATACACTTCAAATCCACCAGTCATTGATAGACCATTGATTGGAGGTGGGGTTAGGGCAAAGGTCATCGCGCTTCTATCCATGACAAAAAGCTGTCCAGTTAGCGCGTTTGCGATTGATTGGGCTGATTGGTTTGCCTCAGGGCGGACTTCCCAAGGTTTGAGTTTAGAGAAAAATACGCCTGAATTTTCCCTAGCACCACCTGCCATCATATCAAATCCCGCGATTGTGGTGATTGCTTCGACATTTGGGTTTTGCGAAAGTGTGCCACGCAAGAAATCCATGTGCTTTTCAGTAGCTACCAAAGGTCTAGCCGACGGAAGTGTCGAAAAGCCCATTACATAGCCTTTATCCTCTGCTGGCACAAGTCCGCCCGGGGTGATTTTAAATAACTCTAACATCACAAAAATGATAATTCCCACAAGGCACAACGATAAAATCACATGGCGCAAAATTTTTGCAACACCTGCTGAGAAAAGGCGGGTTGAAAAATCGAAAAATTCGTTAAATTTGCGCACTAACCAAAACGGTTCGGCCTCTTTTTTACGAAGTAAAAGCGCACACAGCGCAGGGGTTAGAGTAAGGGCGACAAATCCAGAGAAAACCACAGATGAAACGAGCGTTAAGGCAAATTGTCTTTGGATAACGCCGACAAAACCCTCCATAAAAGCAACCGGCACGAAAACTGCCGCCAAAACAAGCACGATTGAAATTACCGGACTTACGATCTCGTCCATTGCTTTAATCGTGGCTTCTTTGACGCTTAAATTTCGCTCTTCATGCAAAATTCTCTCCACATTTTCGATAACGATAATAGCGTCATCGACGACGATACCGATAGCCAAAACTAGGGCGAAAAGGGTAATTAAATTTATCGAAAATCCAAAAGCGTAAATTCCGATAAACGCGCCACAAATAGATACTGGCACCGCTAGCATTGGAATAATCGTCGCGCGGAAATTTCCTAAGAACATATAAATAACCAAAACGACCAAAATCATCGCTTCAATAAAAGTATGAATAACCTCTTCGATAGAAACCTTGACAAATTCTGTCGTGTCGTATCCGTTGCTATAAGTCAGCGCGCCTGGGAAATTTTGCTTTAACTGCTCTAAACGCGCAGTTACGGCATCAAGCGTAGCAATGGCGTTTGCGCCGTTTTGTTGATAGATGAAAACTGGCGTTGCGTCGTATCCTTGGTATTTACCATTAATGATAAGGCTCTCAGCCCCAAGCTCGACCCTAGCGACATCTTTTACACGCAAAAATTTACCATCATCACTGGCTCTAATGATTACATTTTCGAACTCTTCGACCGTTTTCAAACGCCCCTCTGGCTGGATTGCATAGACATAAGGGTTACCCAAATCGTTTGGTTGCTCGCCTAGCTTTCCGGCTGGGTATTGGCTGTTTTGCTCTCTAATGGCTGCGATTATGTCAGATGATACGACATTATGTTTAGCCATAAGTCCTGGATTTACCCAAATTCTCATTGAGTAATCCTTCGTGCCAAGAGCCTGTGCGTCGCCCACACCGCTAACGCGTTTTAGCTCATCGACGACATTAATGCTGACATAGTTTTGGATTTCAAGCGGGCTCATTTGACCTGTTGGGTCATAAAAGAAAAACGCAGAAAGTATAGATGATGAACGCTCCGTAACGCTAACGCCCATTCTTTGCACTTCGGCCGGAAGCGTGGTTAGGGCTGGATTTACTCTGTTATTTACATTTACGAGTGCTTCTTGCGGATCGGTGCCGACCTTGAAAAACACGCTGATATTTGCCCTACCTGACGAGCTAGATGATGAACTCATATAAATCATATCATCGACGCCGTTGATTGCGTTTTCTAGTGGCGAAGCGACGGTATCAGAGATAGTCTGCGCGTCTGCGCCACTATATGTGGCTGTAACTGAAATTTGAGGTGGGGTGAGCTGCGGGTATTCCTCCACAGGGGCGATAAATAGACAAATCGTTCCAGCAATAACGATAATAATCGAAATAACGCTTGCGAAAACTGGGCGATTGATAAAAAATTTAGAAAACATACTTGCCTACCTAGCCTTTGTCGCGTCTGTTTCTGGCGGAAGCGGAGTTACCTTGGCGCCAACTTGAATTTTTGAAAAATTATCCAAAACAATCAAATCGCCCTCGCTCAAACCCTCTGAAATGGTCATAGTCGTAGAATCCTGCGCTATAACTTTTACGATTTTTTTAGCCACGGTGTTGTTTGCATCTACGACATAAACGATAGAGTTGCTTAAATCTTGCAAAACTGCGATTTGCGGGATCTGAAAGCCATCTTTTTGCACGAAACCATCAACTGAAATTCTAGTGTAAATTCCTGGTTGAATTTCATAATTTAGGTTGTTAAATTGCGCTTTGGCACTCACGCTTGCAGTCGCGCTATCTACGACGCTATCGATGAAAACCACATTTCCTTCATAAATTTTGTCATTAAAGGAAATTGTAGCCTTTGTATTTTTCATATACCAATCGCTGCTGGCTAAATTTCTATCAATTTTCATCTTATCGGTATCAGAAATCCCAAATTTCACATAAATTGGATTTAGTTTTGTAAGTCTGACTAGATTTTCACCTACGCCCACAAACGAGCCAGTATCTTTTTGCGTATCGCCTACAATGCCGTCAAATGGGGCTTTGACAAGGGCATTATCAAGGTCGATTTTCGCCCGTTCGAAATTTGCCTTAGCCACTTCGTAAGCTGATTTTGCGCCGTCAAATTCGCGCGCTGAAATGGTATTGCTCGCCTTTAATTTCCTAGCGCGCTCGTAATCTGCGCTGGCGTTGTTTAGGCTAGCTTTCGCGCTGTTAAAAATCGCTTGGTAGCGGGATTTGTCGATTTCATAGAGCCCCTCACCCTTTTCTACGCGCACGCCAGGGGTGAAAAGCTGTTTTTCTATCGTGCCAGAAACCTGCGATTTTAGCGTTACATCTAAATCGCTCGCGGTTTCGCCGTTAAATTTTAGTGCGATTGGAACATCGGATTTTTGGGCTTTAAAAACAGCTACTTGAAGCGGCGGCATACCGCCAGCGCCCTTGGCACCCGCTCCTGCGCCCTCTTCTTTTTTTTCGAAATACGAACATCCGCTAAGCAGTGCTAGCGTCGCAATTAGTGAGAAAATTTTCTTCATACAAACCTCGGTTATTAAATTTTAATAATTAAAGTAAAAAGCTGTCGATTTTATCCAAATTCTGCAAAATAAATTATTAACACAAAAGTAAATAAAAATTTAATATTTCTAAATTTTTCACATTTTTTGTGACAAAATCACGGAAAATTTTAATCTAACTTATAAAATTTCGATAAATTTTTAATTTAATATTACTAAATTTTGTTACAATTTTTTTTTGCAACAATTTCATTTTTAAGGAGATATCATGAAATTACTTACTTCATCATTACTAGCGGCTGCTTGCACATGCGCATTTGCCCTAGATTTACCACAAAACAAGGTCGTAGATGTCGAGTGGCTAAAAGCAAATTTGGCTGATAAAGACCTAGTTTTAATCGACCTTCAAGAAGGCGAAGGATATGGCGCAGGTCATATCAAAGGCGCAGTTGCTTGGAAAGAGGCTGATTTCAGAGAAGCAAGAGGCGAAATGCCAGGATTTATCGCTTCTCCGACTACGGTTGAGAGATTATTTCAAAAAAGCGGTATCAAAGATACTAGCGCGGTAGTTTTCTACAACGACGCAAAAGCCGCTCCTGATTATACACTTTCAACTTTGGCTCTATTTGTATCTGAATACTACGGCCTTACAAACACAGCGATTTTAAACGGCGGAATTGACGCTTGGAAAAAAGCTGGTGGTGAGCTAAGCACAGAGGCCGCCACACCAGAAAAAAGCGATTTTAAAATCACTAAATTTAACAAAGACATCGTTGCGACTGCTTACGATATCGACGAGGCTGTGGTTACAAACAGCGTAGCGCTAATAGATGGTAGAATCGAAGCTCAATACTCTGGCGAAAAAGCTCACCCAAAAGCAGCCAAAGCAGGGCACTTAGAGGGCGTTGATGGAAATATCTTTATCGGCAAACTTGCCAAAGAAAATGACGGCGTTTTTTATATCAACACCGATAAAGAGGCTGTTGGCGAGCTATTTAAAACAGCTGGTCTAGATCCAAACGCACCACAAATTTGGTATTGCAACACAGGCTGGCACGCAAGTGGCGGCTGGTTTGCGACAAAATATATCATGGGAAATGACAAAGTCAAAAACTACGAAGCAAGCATGGTCGAGTATTCGAACCTGCCAAAAAGAAAAGTGCTAAAAGGCGATGAAAAATAATCAAATTTCGATTGATTGCCTAGACTTATGCGCCGACCTGCTCGCTTTTCCAGCGGAGGGTTGGCGCGAGAAATACTGCGCGCTTGGCGAATTTGCAAACGGCGAATTCGCCAAACGCTTCAATAAATTTTCAAATTTCAAATTTAACGATTTAAAAACGCCAAATTTAGACGAAATTATCAGCAATTACATTTTTTATTTTGATTTAAACTCAGCCAAATTCGGCACTTCGCTTCTAGCTGGGGTTTGGTTAGATAAAAAAATGTTTGGCGAGAGTTACAATGAAATTTGCAAATTTTATGAAATTTGTGGTTTTGTGGTGGAAAAAAACTGCGACCACGCCTCAAATTTACTCGCATTTTGCGCGATTTTAGCGGAGCAGGGCGAGTGGGAGAAATTTTTGAAATTTACTAAATTTTTGGACTTTTTAGAGCCTTTGAGTAAAAATTTAGCAAATTTTGAAAATTTAAAAGAATTTGAGTTTATTTTAAATTTTGCCAAATTTTTAATATCAAATTTAAAGGAGCAAAGATGACAAAAGTCGCCAAAACCCCGAAATTTGGGCTTCTTTTTCTATCACTTGCACTGTGCGCAGTGGGGCTCGTGGGGATTTGTAGCGTATTTCTAGATGGCCAAGAGGCCAGCTACAATGTCAGCCGCGAGGTTCCGCTTGGGCTTTTGCTTATGGGATATGCCTTTTTTGTGGGCATTAGCGTGGGAGTTGCCACGATTAGCACGGCTGATCATCTATTTGGATTTCACGCATTTTCTAAAATTTCACGCCATTTACAGCTTTTAGCTATTTCTGCGCTTTTAGCGGCATTTTGGCTGATTTTTTGGGAGCTTGGAAGCCCTTTTAAACTGCAAGTTTTGCGCTTTGTGCGATATTACTTTAATTTCGCGGTAGAAAGCCCGATTTGGTGGATGAGCACTTTTTATTTAATTGAAACTCCACTTTTGATAATCGAGCTAATTTTAATGCTAAAAAACAGCGAAAAAGCTTCGTTTTACGCAGGAATCGTCGCATTTATAATGGGGATTGTAGCATTTAGCACACTTTCAATGGTCTTTGCCGTAAATTCAGCTAGACCGATTTGGAATACGCCAAGCTTTACTATTTCATTTATTTTAGGAGCTTTGATTTGTGGCATAAGCGTGATTTTTGCCTTTGTAAATTTAAGCAAAAAAGCCCTAAATGAGCGAATTTTGCGAAATTTGAATATTTTTATGTTTTTGCTACTTTTGGCTGTTTTATTTATAAATTTTTGGAACGCGGTAATTTCAAGCTATGGCGCAGGAAGTTATCTAGCCAAAAATTTCGAAGTTTTCACAAACGGAAATTTATCGTTTAATTTCTATTTTTTTGAAATTTTAGTTGGAATTTTGCTTCCGATGATTTTGCTTATCTTGTCTAAATTTCAAAATTTAAAAATTTCATTTTTGGCTGGAATTTTAGCCATTATCGGCGTATTTTTTGCTAGGTTTGACGGCATTGTGGGCGGTCAGCTTGTGAGGGTTGAGAGCGAATTTTTAGGCAAGATAGAGTTTGGCTCATACTACCCGAGCCTTGCAGAAATCACGATTTTTATCTCAGGCATTGGCGTAATGCTCTTTATTTACGCACTTGGAAAAACATTTTTAAATTTGGAGAGTGAAAAATGAGAGAGCTTAAAATAACAAGACGAAATTTCCTAAAAATGGCTTCTAGTGTCGCAGTTGCTGGCACAGCAGGTATCACAGGGCTTCCAAATCCGCTAATGGCAAAAACGCACAAAAATTCGCCCGAGCTTTCAAATTTATTAGAATACGACGAGGGTGTAAAAACTCCAAATTACTGCGAAATGTGCTTTTGGAATTGTGGCGTAAATGTTTTCACAAGGGACGGAAAAATTCACAAAATCGAAGGAAACAAGCTAAATCCATACAACTACGGCACGATTTGCGCTAAGGGAAATGCAGGGGTTTATTCTACTTACGATCCAGATCGCTTAAAATACCCGATGATTAGAGTTGGCAAACGGGGCGAAGGCAAATGGAAAAAAGTCAGCTGGGACGAAGCGTTTGACTTCGTGCATGAAAATTTAGAAAAAATCATCGACAAATACGGTGCAAAAAGCATTGCAGCCTTTGCTCACGGAAGCTGTTCTTCTTATTTTCATAAATTTGCTAGCCTACTTGGCACTCCAAATGTAAGCTACGCTTCATTTTCTGAGTGTCGTGGCAGTAGAGCGATTGGCTGGTCTTTGACATTTGGCGGCGGCGGTATCGGGGGTCATGAAAACTACGACATGGCAAACACCAAATATATGATTTTATTTGGCAGAAATATGGCAGGAGCGATTCAGGTTAGAGAAGCAAGGGATTTTATGGAAGGCTTGGCAAACGGCGCAAAGCTTGTTTATGTAGATCCACGCCAGAGTGAAAGTGCCGTTAGAGCACACAAATGGCTTCGCATAAAACCGGGGTGCGATATGGCACTAGCACTAGCGCTAATCCATGTCATAATTAGAGATAATCTAGCAAATATGGAATTTATCAATAAATACTGCTATGGCTTTGATAAACTAGCCCGTCATGTCAAACAATACACGCCAAAATGGGCAGAAGAAATTTGCGGTATAAAGGCTGAAACTATTGAAGAAGTAGCGTGGGAATTTGCGAAATTTGCCCCACATGTCCTAGCTATCGCACCGCGTAGATTTTCAAGATACGCAAACGACACGCAAACAGCAAGAGCGATTGCGATTTTAAATGCGATTATGGGAAATTACGGCGTAAAGGGCGGAACTTGGGTAAATCAAAGTATAAATTTAGCTAAGCTCCCAAAAGATGATGAAGCACCAGCCGTGAATGAGCCAAGGGCTGACGGCGTTGGCACAAGGTGGCCGTTTAATCCGCCAAATTTAGGGCTAAGTGGTGAAATTTATCGCGCGACTTTAAGCGAACAGCCATATCCGATAAAAGCGTGGCTGACCTACGATACAAATCCGCTAGGACATACGGCAGTCGAAGCAAACGGCGTCATGAAATCGATCGAAAAGCTAGATTTTTTAATGGCAATCGATACGCAGATGAACGATTTTTGCGCGTATTGTGATATAGTTTTGCCTGAAAGCACATATTTAGAAAAAGACGACGGGCCATATATCCAAAAATACGATGTGCCGTTTGTGGCTGTAAGAAAGGCAGCGATTAAACCGCTACACGACACAAAGCATGTTTTTGACATAGTGCGTGGGATTTGCAAACGCTTTGATATGGACGAGTATTTTACCATTTCGCCAAGCGATGCGATAAATAATTTCGTAAATTCGCTAAGCCCAGAAGATAAAGAAAAATTTGAAAAAGACGGCATTTTGTGCGATTATTTAGCCGATGCGTATCCGCAAAGTAGTGGAAAACCACTAAGCTTCCCTACTAGCACGGGCAAAATTCATCTCTACAACCCTGATATGGAAAAAATGTATGAAGAATATGGAGATGTCTGTGCGCCGCTGCCTACTTGGGTAGCACCGCCACAGCCAAAAGAAGGCGAGTTTAGATTGCTTTTTGGTAGAGGCCCCGCTCACTCACATGCAAGAAGCCAAAATAACAAGCTCTTACTTGAACTTGAAGATGATAGCCCGATTTGGATAAATCCTGATGACGCGGCAAATTTAGGTTTAAAAACTGGCGATAAAGTCATAATGATAAATGCTAAAACAGGGCTTAAATCAAAACCGCAAAATATAAAAATCACAAAGCGAATAACTGAGGGAAATGTCTTTATCCACCACGGCTTTGGGCATGTTAGCAAAGAGTGGAGTAACGGCTTTGATAAAGGCGTTAGCGATGTTTATTTTTGTAGTAACGACATTGACCCAGTAAGTGGTTGTAGCGGTTTAAACAACGGCTTTGTTAGACTTGAAAGGGCGTAAGATGAACTCACTAATAAATAAAAATCACAAAAAAGAAAAAAACCTAGCTATGGTGATTATCGGCGATCGCTGTATCGGGTGCGATGCGTGTTATGTAGCGTGTAAAACCGAGTGGGAAGTGCCGCTTTTCAAAGAAGCGTATCGCACAAGGGTTTTTGAAGTCGAAAACGAAGACAACGCAGGAAATCCGATTTTAAATTTCTTGCCTGTGCTTTGTAACCACTGCGAAAATTCCCCGTGCGTGGCAGTTTGCCCGACAGAAGCTAGTTTCAAGCGTGAAAAAGACGGCATCGTCATCGTCGATCCGTCTCTTTGCATAGGCTGCAAGGCGTGTATGGTAGCCTGTCCGTATAATGCCAGATATTACGACGAACACAAACAAAGCGTCGATAAATGCACATTTTGCGCCCCAAGAGTGGATAAAGGTTTGCTTCCGGCTTGCGTAACCACCTGCGTGGGAAAATCGCGAAATTTTGGCGATTTAAATGACCCTAACAGCGAAGTTTCGCAAATTTTGGCTAAGGCGACAAGTATAACTCGCCTAAAAGAAAGCGACGGACTTGAACCAAATGTTTATTATGTGACGATAAATTCATAGGAGTAAATGATGAAAAAGATAATTTTAAGCATGGTTTTACTTTGCAGTTTTGGTTTTGCGGAGAATTTGCAAAGCTATAATACTTCAAAAGCGCAGGCGGAGCATTTTGTAAATTTATCACGCGAAGCTGTGGCAAAAAACAATCTCACGCTTGCTAGGGCATACGCAAAAAAGGCGATTCAAGCAGACGCTTACAACAAAAAAGCATGGGAAAGCTATGATGATGTCATTCAGCGCCTAGCCGATGAAGGCATGATAGATGAATTTGGCGCCAAAGCCGATGAAAGCGAAACCGCCGCACCAAAAGCCAGTGGCGCACCAGCGCAGTTTGAGGGTTGCTAGTGAAAAGAATTTGCGAAATTTTAAAAAAGCTAAATTTTAAAATTTTCGCAAATTTTGCTATTTTGTTTTTTTCGCTAAGCGCATTTTCGCAGATAAACTCATGCACCGCCTGCCACGAAAATTACGGCTCACTAAGCCCCTCACACGATGAGGTTGCCTGTCAGAGTTGCCATGGGGGCAACGAGATTGCTAGCGAAAAATCGCTCGCTCACATCGCCCTAATCCCAAATCCAGCCACGCTAGAAAACGCCAAAAGCCGTTGCGCGCGCTGTCACAAGGACCAAATCGCCCGCGTTAGCACCACAGTAATGCAAACCCAAAATCCAATCAAGCAAAATTTGCTAGGTGAGTGGGCGAAGCAGGGCGCAAGCTCTGATTTTAACGCAGAGCAAATCGAAAAATTCGCCAAGGACCACTACGCCAAAGCCTGCGCTAGTTGTCATATCTCGCAAGAAAAAGAGGTTTTTATAAATCAAAATATCGCCAAAGGTGGCGGGTGTAGGGCGTGTCATAAGGCTTCGAATTTAGATGAAAATTTCTTGCTCTCCCCGTTTTTCGCTAGCAAAAATGCAAATTCTGCGCCAAATTTAAGCGTAAATTCCAGCGTAAATTCCAGCGCAAATTCCGGCGCAAATTCCAGCGCGCACGCAACCTCCCCAAACACTGCGCCCAAAACCGCGCCCAAAACCCACACCCGATTTTCCACCGCAATCCCTAGCCAAAACTGCCTAGCCTGCCACAACCGCTCGGCTCGCATTGGTTTCGCGTATTATGGTAAATTCGAAAGCGAGGGAAGCAAGGCGCCTTTCGAGCATAGCCATACGCTCTCTGACGGGCGCCATTTCCACGATTTGCGCGCCGATATTCACTACGAAAGGGCAGGGTTAGAGTGCGTGGATTGCCACACTAGCCTTGGCGTCATGGGCGATAAGAAAAACCACGCAAACATGCGCCACGCCGTAATTATCGCGTGTGAGGACTGCCACGCGCCAAATTTTGCCCCACCAAACGAGATAGCGCGAAATTTAGCCAAAACAAATCCAAATATCCCAGATAGCGCGCTCATCGCCTACACAAAAAAGGGAAATTTCCCACTTTACAATGTCGCCAAAGTAGGCGAAACAGCAGTCCTTACGCGCAAAAAAGACGGAGCTAAATTTGAAATTTCAGAGCTAAAACACCCAGCGCACGAGCCTTTGCACGCAAATTTATCCTGCCAAGCCTGCCACGAAAAAAGCGTAGCAAGCTGTTTTGGTTGCCACGAGCAAAGATTTTTAGGCGCAAAGCAGTTTGAGTGGCAAAAGGGCGAATACAGCGAGGGTGCGTGGAGCGAAATGCGCAGTTTTTTGCGCTTCGAAGACCCAGCTTTGGGCGTGAGAAATGACGGCAAAATCGCAAACCTCGCCCCAGGCTGTCAGGTCGTGGCTAGTATCTACGAAAATGGCGCCACGAAGCACTTTGACGCCCTTAGCCTAGCCAGCTGGGCGCAACACAGCGTTGGCAAGAGCAAAACCTGCGTTTCTTGCCACTTCTCGCCGTCTTCGCTAGGGCTTGGGCGCGGTGTTTTGGGCTATAAAAACGGCGAGATTTCATTTAGCCCAAATTTGGCAAATTTTGGCGAGTTAAATTTCGCCCTTGACGCCTTTGCTAGCCCCACAGGAGCGCAAAATCAAATCATTTCTAAAAACGATCGCACACTAAATTTAACTCAAATGAAAAAAATCCTAGACGCCTATGCCTGCGCTATCTGCCACGATCGCTACGATGATAAAATTTATGCCGATTTTAACGCCTCAAAAGCGAAATTTAGGGCAGGGGAGACAAAATGTTTAGAGTGATAAATTTGATATTTTTTGCGTTTTTAAATTTTGCTTTTGCCCAAAATTTATCCTGCCAAACCTGCCACAGCGTGGAAAAATTTGACGCGCAAAATCACAATTTTTCATGCGAAAGTTGTCATAAAAGTAAAATTTCGCCCTCAGATTTCCCGCAAAGCTTAGCCAAATTTGGCGGATTTTCGCACGAAAATATCATCGCTCAGCCAGCCAGTGTGCGCCACTATGGCGAGTTTTGCGGCAGCTGTCACGCCAAGCAAATCGGCGAATTTGAAAAAAGCAACCATTTCACGCACAAAAACGAGATAAAAACGATTTTTAGCGCATTTAACATGGATTTAAATCTCAGTTTGCAAGATTTTTTGAGCCAAAATTTGCCAAATTTAAAAGCAAAAGAGCGCGTCGTGGCGGACTTCGTGGAGCGCAAATGCCTAAAATGCCACGCCTATGATAATGGCGAGAGTTCCCTATTTTCCGCTCACGGCAAGGGTTGCATGTCCTGCCACGCTAGCTACGCGCCCAGCGCGCATTACAGTGGCAGCGACGCAAATACTAGCGCGCGCCCACACTCGCGCACTCACACGCTCTCGCGCGCGGATAATGAAGTTTGCGCCTCTTGCCACAACAAATACTTCATCGGCGCCGATTTTATGGGGCTTTTCCCACAAAACACGCACAAAGACTACCGCACGCCGTTGCAAAAAAACGGAAATTTCCCAGGGCTACGGCATGGCGTGACATACGCAAATTTGCGCCCTGACGCACATTTTAGCGCGGGGCTAGTGTGCGCGGATTGCCACAAAATGAGCGAAACCAAAAGCTGTGAGGCTTGCCACGAAACCGCCACGCAAAATAACACCTCACACAAATTCCACCAAAATTTGGAGTGCGCCACCTGCCACAGCGCATGGGGCGGGAGTTTTTACGAGCTAAATGCTATGCTTGATTTTAGCAAGGATTACGAAAACTGGCAAAATTTAATCGAATTTGACGCGGTTGCTAAGCGATTTAACGCACGCGCCCTGCGCCAAAATACACGCCCTGCGCCATTTTCGCGCACGCTTGGAGGTAAGAGAAAACCTGGCATTTGGCATAGCGCGTTTAGTTTAGAACGCTTCGAAAATGTCCTTTTGGTGCGCAAAAATAACGGCAAAATCGCCCTTGCGCGTCCTGTATTTGGCTATAATCTTGGCATAAAAGATGAAAATGCTAGCGTGGCTAAATTTGGCGAGAGTGGCGAGAGATTCGAGGTTTGGAAGCCGTTTTCGCCTCATAGCGTGCAAAAAATCGGCAAATCCTGCGAGGCCTGCCACGAAAATCCGCTCCAAAGTAGAGAAACTCACGGCGGTATTAGCGAGCTTTTCGCGCCTAAATTTTGCGAAAATCCTAGGCAAAAAAACTGCGCCAAACTGCTTGACGCTAGCCCTTTAAACGAGCGTGAAATGCAAAATTTGAAGTCGATTTTATACAAAAAAACAAGAGCGAAGGAAATTTTAAATCTAAATTAGAAATTCCGCAAAATTTGCGGAATTTCGCTGTATTTTTAAGGGGGAAGCTAAAAATTTATGCGTTTTTTGCAGCCTCTAAAACTGCTTCATAGTTCGGCTCTTCGGTGATTTCAGCCATGATGTCTTTGTATGCGATTACACCGCCACTGATGACGAAAACCGCTCTTGCATTTAGCCCAGCTAGCGCACTATCTTCGATTAAAATTCCATAGCTTTTGGCGAATTTTTTCGCTCTAAAATCGCTTGCTGTGCGCAAGTTTTCGATACCCTCTGTCGTGCAAAATCTGCCCATTGCAAACGGCAAATCCATTGAAACCACGATTACTTCGGTATTTGGCAAGCTTGCTGCTTTTTCGTTGAATTTGCGAGCCTCGCTAGCGCAAACTGGCGTATCTAACGACGGAACGGCTACGATGATTTGCTTTTTCTCGCTTTTGCCGATTACGATATCTTCTAAATCTTTCCCAGCGACTACGACTTCTGGCGCAGCCTCGCCGACTTTTACTTCATTTCCGCCCAAATTTACGGGGTTTCCTAAAAATTTTACTTGCATTTTTTCTCCTTGTAAAAAATAAAACACATTTTATCTCATAAAATTTAACAGATTATTTTTTGGCGCAAAATTTTAAAATTTGGCTATAATTTCGCCCAAATTTAAAAAAAGGAAATCCATGCAAACCCTCCCGCAAAACGCGCCTAAATTTCACCTCAACACCGCCTACACGCTATATTTGACGCTAGGGGTTTTTAGCGCGCACAGATTTTATCTGAAAAGAAATGTAAGCGCGATTTTCCAGCTTCTTGGCGGATTTGGGTTTATCATCTTTGTCTGCTTTTTGGTGGCGTATGCTTTGATATCAAACGATAGCGCGCTCGAAATTTTGCGCTCCATAAGGCCAGGCCTCGAATTTGACGACCAAGATACACTTAGGGCTAGGGAAAATTTAATAAAACCGATTATGGTCTTTGCACTGCCAAATTTAGCCTATTTGGCGTGGATTATTTATGATTTTTTCAATTTAGAAAAAATGGTAAATAGCGCAAATCTTAGCGCAGGGTGCGAGACCGAAAATCCCAGCGAAAATCCCAGCGAAAATCCCAGCGAAAATCCCAGCGAAAATCCCAGCGAAAATCCCAGCGAAAATCCCAGCGAAAATCCCAGCCAAAGCCTAAATTTCGAAGAAAAAAGCGCGAATTTAGCCTCGGCTAGACAGTTAGCTTACATTGGGTGCGGACTTTTGATTTTAATGGCAGTTTTAAACATTTTTGGCACCAAGATTAACGGCGCCGAACTCGCCTCAACAGCGGGGCAAGTGTGCCTTGCAATGAGCGCGTATTTCATCGCTAGCACAATTTGCTCAAAGACGCTTTTGCGAAATTTAACCCTTTTTGTCGCATTTGACAGCCTTGCGCTAATCCCGTTTTTGATGATGATGTTTGGGGATAAAAGCCTGGTTGTATTTGTTTTCGGCGCAGTATTTACGGGGCTTGGCGCATGCTCCTCGCTACTGATTTACAAAGAGCTTTTTGAAACAAGCGGGTGCGAAATTTTCGTTAAGGCGTTTTTTGTATATGCGCTCTCGTGCGTGATTGGGCTAGTTTTAGTCTATTTTAATCCGATTTTAGCGATAATCGCGGTGCAAATTTGCTCGATTATAAATTCGCTTTTTATCATTGCTTGTGCCAAAGATAGCCGAAATTTCGAAATTTCGAAAAATAACTATTATTTTTCGAATTTGAAATTTCACATTAGCGAATTTAACAAAATCAAATCATAAGGAGAAAAAATGATGAGTTTTGGCGAGGCGATTAGCGTTTGCCTCAAACAAAAATACGCCACATTTTCTGGCAGGGCTAGCAGAAGCGAGTATTGGTGGTTTTACCTTTTTAGCGTTTTGGTCAATATCGCCACTGCCGTAATCGACGCCGTGCTTGGCACAAATATCGTTTTGGGGTTTGATAAAAACGGCACCCCGCAAGTCATCGGTATCGTAGCCAGCGTGGTTGCTCTGGGCTTGCTTGTGCCTTCGTTTGCGGTATTTTGGAGAAGACTGCATGATAGAGATATCAGCGGGTGGTATTTTGGCGCAATTTTTCTTTTGTGCGTGCTTGCGATAATGTTTGTTGATGGAATTAGAATTTTAGCTATGCTGTTTTTATTTGTTGCCATAGGACTTATAATTTACCTTTTTATCTCTACGATTTTAAAGGGCACCGACGGAGCTAACAAATACGGCGACGATCCGCTAAATCCGCGCGCTGGCGGAAATATTTTCGTTCCGTGAATTTCCTAAATTCACGGAAACACTGCACCGAAAATTTTACTTATAATAAGCCATATTGAACCTCTAATATCACATAAACGATTATTTGTAGGTTTGGATACCTACAAATAAACAATAGAATTAACGAAATTCTCGTCTGAAAAATTTAGGACCGTTTTTATAGCTTAAATTTTGTAAAAATCTATATGCACCTTTGACGATACAGACCACGCTACCGATAAAGCAAGCAAGCGCAACAAGGCTACTAATAGCGCCATGAGAACTGCTAGCAATAGCAATAACAACAACTACGATAAACAATATTACACCCACAATTAAAATTGGAGCCCAGTCTACACCATATCTAATCTCAGCTTGGCAACCACTGCAAACTGATACTCCGTATTTGATGTCGTCCTTGCCACAAAATGGGCAGCCTAAGTGTAGCTCTTCATCCATAGTTTTCTCCTTGAAAAAAAATAAAGTTTTATTCTACCCCCCCCCCCCCCTTAAAATGGGTTGAAAATTTGATTATGTGGTGCAAAATTTTGTATTGATTTATTATAAGCTTGCGAAGTAACTTTGTAAATTGAGGAATTCATAGAAATTTCGTTGGATTTTAAAAAGCAAAATTTCGGGGCAGTATTTCAAATTTGCGATAGCGGAATTTTGAAATTTGCAAAATTTTGTAGAATTTTAAAATTTGGCTAGGAAATCCTAGCCAAATTTTGCTTATTTCGCGCCTTTTGGCGGCATAAACGCAGTTAGCGTGATATCTTCGCCGTCTTTTGGTTTGTAAGGCTCGATATTTACAAGGCAAGTGTGAGAGATATTTCCGTTGGCTAGTTTGCTTGTCGGAATATCGATTGTAAGCACATTTGCCGAGCCATTTTTGCAAAGTCCGTTTTCGTTTGGATCATACCAAGCACCTTCGCATAGTTTTACGACATTTCTTGGCGTGTCATCATTTACAACCGCACCTGCTAAAATTTGACCCCTAGCGTTGAAAACTCTTACCAAATCGCCGTTTTTTATGCCTAGCTCTTTTGCATCTTCTTCGTTTATGAAAATCGGCTCTCTTCCCGCTACTGCATAGCTATCTCTTAGCTTAGTTTGGTTTTGTTGAGAGTGCAAGCGATCATTTGGGTGTGGGCTTATCATGTGGAATCTAGCAGGTTTATCCTTCATACCTAGCCACTCGATTGGCTCAAACCATGTCGGGTGAGCCTTGCAGTCATCATAGCCCATTTTTTCGATTGTTTCAGAGTAAATTTCGATTAGTCCGCTTGGTGTGCCAAGTGCATTTAAAATCGGATCTTCTCTAAAATCTGCAAAAGTTACATAGCTTTCGCTCTCCATTGTAGGGCTAAATTCAGTCGGTTCGTTTTTGTTCCACCACTCTTCAAAACTTGGCATTTTTATTCCCAAAGCTTCGTTTGCATTTACTTGATTTGCCGCTGTTTCATAGAACTCTTTTATCCAGTCCATTTCGGTTTTGCCGCCTTCTGTGTAGGCTTCTGCAAGGCCGTCCGCATAAGCTTTACACAAATCAACGAAAACTTGATAATCATCTTTTGCGCCAAATTGTTTTTCTACGACCTGTTTTTGCGGGACGATATGCATATTTGTGTAGTCCCCTGTCATAGAAATGTCATTTCTCTCATACGAGCTTGTAACCGGAAACACGATGTCAGCCATTTTCGCTGTCGGCGTCCAGTAAATTTCATTTACGACGATAGTTCGTGGTTTTCGCCAAGCTTTAACATTTTTATTTGTGTCTTGTTGTTGGGTTAGTGGATTTCCGCCGACCCAGTAGATAAAATCCATATCAGGATATGTGATTTTATTTCCGTTATCATCTAGCGTAGCTCCCGGATTTAGCAAAGCATCAGCATTTCTAGCGACAGGATACGACATTAGTGCCGTATTTGATAGCCAAGATTGCGCTGCATTTTCTTTTGCGCCATCAGCATTAGCAGGGCCCATATATTTGCCGTCTTTGATGATACCTACGCTTCCTGCGTTGATTGTTTTAATTACGCCACCAACGCAACTTGGCGTTCCGCCGTTTGCATAGTGGTAACTAAAACCAAATCCGCCACCAGGAAGCCCTATTTGACCAAGCATACTAGCAAGAGTTACTATCATCCAATGGACTTGCTCGCCGTGGTGCGCTCTTTGCATACCCCAACCAGCCATAATCATAGTGCGATTATCAAAGAATTTTTCGGCTAATTCTTTTATAACTTTTGCTTCGATTCCGCAAATTTTCTCTGCCCACTCAGGTGTTTTTTCTACGCCGTCTTCTTTGCCTAGTAAATACTGCTCGAATTTATCAAAGCCAACGGTGTAAGTGCTTAAAAATTCTTTATCATATTTTCCTGATTTTAATAGGTGATTTGCCATAGCTAACATCATCGCTACATCGGTATTTGGAGTAGGTCTGATATGAGTAGCTTTGCCTTCGAAAAATTTAGTTGTGATTGTTTTGAGCGGATCAATTATAATGATTTCTTTACCGCTATCACGCAATTTTTCAAAATATTTAAACGAGCCTTCATCAGAAACCGTAAATGACAAACGCAAAGTGCCGATTGGATTCATACCCCAAAGCACAACGACTTTTGAATTTTCTAAAACCACAGGCCAAACGGTTTGTTGCTCATAGACTTGGCTAGATCCTACGACATGTGGCAAAATCACTTGGGCTGCACCTGTTGAGAAATCTCCCGTAACGCCCACAAAACCACCTGTCATATTCATAAATCTATGAAGAAGCGTTCTTGCCATGCCAAGTGCGCCTGAGCTTTGCCAAGCGTAGCTTCCTGCACAAATGCTATTCATACCTTTTTGTTCGCGTGTTTTTTTAAGTTCTTTTGCGACAAGTTTGATAGCCTCTTCATAAGGCACTTCTACCCACTCGTCCTTACCGCGAAGCTCAGGTTTTGGGCTATCTGGGTTTTCAAGATAGCTTTTGCGAACCATTGGGGCTTTGATTCTTGCTTTATAAACCAAATCGTCCATCGCAGTTTGCAAAGGATTTGGCACATTTGAAGTTTTTTTCCAAGCCTGTGATTTTACGATTTTGCCGTCTTTTACGGTAGCTTTTAAAATTCCCCAGTGCGCTCCCGTGATGACTTCGCCGTTTTTAACCAAAGCGGTATTTGCCTCTGCCCCAAGGGCAAAATTTGGAATTGCACTAGCAGCACCCAGAGCGACGCTGCTTTTTAAGAAACTTCGTCTTTTCATCTTTTCTCCTTTAATCGACATTAATGTCTTTTGAATGTTTTTGTAAATACTGAGTGATAACCCAAATTTCATCTTGGGTTAATGGCGTGCGCGATTGCATTGATTTAATCAGCGCAGGCCATCTATTTGCGACCTGAGTTTCGCCTCTGTGAAGCGGGTGACAGGTGCCGCAGTTTTCTTCGTGGTTTTTCTTCGCTGTGCTAAAAATCGCTTTCAAATCCGTTTCTAGCGCGTCTGGCGAAGTATAGGCTGTGATTTTTACCTTGTTGTATTCGCCTAAATTCTCCAAAACCTCAGCGTCGAATTTCGCCTGTTTTGAAAAGGCAACCGAGATAATTCTCGCCTTATCGGTAAAATAAATGATATTTTGCGCTTTTGCGCTTTGGTAGCCTTCAAGGCTAAATTTGACCTTTTTATCATCTGCTTCGATGATTTTGATCTCATTTGTCGGCATTAATCTTCCAACACTATCGCTTAAATCCGCGCTTAGGCTGATATTTTTAACAGCGACGCTATACGCGCTATCGCCCACGCTAAGGGCGTTTGCGGTGCAGGTTAAAAGACCTAAGCAAAGAGCTAAATTTAGAATTTTCAAATTTTCTCCTTTACAAAATTTTGATAAATTTTATAAAAAACAAAAATAAAAATTTGTCATTTTTATGACAAATTTAGTTTTTATTATCGATACTTAACCTTTTTGTGAGATAATAAAAATAAAAAGGCATTTTATGGGGACTAGGACGACAGGGGTTTTTGAGGGCGAGGAGTTATCGTTTTTCGGCAAAGAGGATTTGGATAAATTCAGACGCATTTCCTATCAAAAAGGCTCGATGATTTACGCTCAAAAAAAGCTTTTTATGATAATCCTAAAAGGCGAAGGCAAACTAAATACCTACCACGAAAGCGGCAGGGAGTATGTGCTAAGCTACTTTGGGGCGGGTTCGTTCGTGCTAGTCGATACCTTCTCATCGTTTGAAATCACAAAAGACGCTGAAATTTTAGAGGCAAATTTATCCACCGTGATTGATCTTTTTGAGTTCAACCAAGACTTTGCGATTTATCTTTTTAACTCGTTTTTGAAAAATATGACAATGCAAAAAAATGTGATAAAAGAGCTGGTTTTCGATAGCGTCGAAACCCGCACCTATAAATTTTTGCTCCAAATCTCACAAGAGGGCGTCGCGCATGTAAATGGCGGTGTCAGCGAAATCGCAAGCTTCGTCGGAGCCCCACGCCAAAATGTCTCCGTGGCTGTAAATAAGCTAATCAAAAATAAAAAAATCCAAAAATTAGATCATCAAAATTTTAAAATTTTGCCCTAAATTTTCTTTGAAAACATAGCGTAAATTTGCGCACTCATCATCACAAATAAAACCGCTAAAATCACGCCAAAGGCCAAAATCATGCACTCAGCCATTGTGCCAAATTTCGCGCTCGGGATTAAATACCAGCCATTAGAATACAAATCCACAAAAAAGCTTTGAATAGGATCTAGGCTAACTCCTGCTGGGACTATGGGCGCGTCTAAGCCACAATCGCCAGTTGGCTTAAAAAAGCTAGCAAACCACTCATCAAGTGGCAAATTTAGCGGGAAATTTGGCTTAAACGAGCAACCATGCACGCCAAAAGGCAGATTACCTAAAATCGCGCTATGCACCTTGTATAGGTGGATTGAGCGGGCAATTCCATAAAATGCGCCCACAAAACACACACCATAAGCGCAAAATTTAAGTAGCAAATTTCCCCCGCAAATCGTGCCCAAAATCGCGCCCAAAAGTATCACAAAAAATGCCAGCCTGATATACACACACTGCTCGCAAGGCGCCATAAATAGGTATTCTTGGAAAAAATAGTGCGCGATAATGATTAAAAGCGCGCAGACAAAAATCAGATAAATCCAAGGCTTCGCGCTGTTTTGCCACGCGCAAATTTTAAACAGCACTCTACTCATTTTTACTCGCCAAATAATCAATTAATTTCGCAAATTCGGCCGTAGAGGCGATTTTTTCGGTTTTTATGAGATATTTTCCACTCACTACAAAAGCTGGCACGCCCTGAATAAGTGCGACATCATAGCCCTCGTCCCAAAGCCCAAGCAAATCCAAAACTTCGCTATTTTGCAATTCGCTCTCGTAAATTTCGCGCGTGATCCCGCCGGCCGTAAAGCCCGTTTGCAAAAATTTCATCTCGTCCATATCGGCACTTGGGCGCTCTTTTTTGTCGTGATAGCTTTCAAAATATGCAAATAAAATTTTCTTAAATTTCGAATTTGGCGAGTTTGGGGCGATATTTTCTCTTTTATCCAAAACTCTCGCCACAGCCAAAATTTTACTCACACTCACGCCAAATTCGCCCATAGCGTGCATGTGAAACGGCTCGTAAGTAGCCGAGATTTCGCCTAAAATTTCAGGCAGGACATTTTGATAATATTTATAGCAAAACGGACAAGCATAGCTAGAAATCGTCACGAAACTGCCCTTATCCACACTTAGTGGTTTATCCAAAACCAAATAATGCTCGCCTGCGCTAAATTCGCCGTTTCCGCCGTCCCCATGCGAGCTAAGCCCACCCATCATATACACACCAACGCCCAAACCAACGAGCAGAGCGAGGATAAAAACTAATAGATTTTTTTTCATAAATTTTCCTTTTTTACTCAATTATAATGAAATTTTAAAAATTTTGGCTAAAATTTAGCGAATTTAAATTTTCAAATTTCAAAGGAGAAAAGATGAAAAAACTTTCCTTAATTTTGGCGATTTTCGCCACGATTTTTTTGGGCGGTTGTGCTAGCACGACCCAAGGCGGAGCAGTAGGGGTAAATCGCACCCAGCTACTCACGGTAAGTGAAGCTGAGCTTGACAAGGCAGCAGCAAGCTCATACACGCAAGTAATCAGCCAAGCAAAAAGCCAAAAAAAGCTAAACACCAACGCCAAACAAACCCAAAGAGTAAAAACAGTCTCAAATAGATTGATTAACCAAGTAGGCGTTTTCAGACCAGATGCGCGCAACTGGAACTGGCAGGTAAATGTCATCGAAGATCCGACCGTAAATGCGTGGTGCATGCCAGGTGGTCGCATTGCCGTTTATACAGGCATTATCAATAAGCTTAGCCTAACTGACGGCGAGTTAGCAGCTGTCGTAGGACACGAGATCGCTCACGCACTGCGCGAACACTCACGAGAGCGAGCCAGCACAGAGTCTGTAAAAAATCTAGGCATTTCAATCGGCGCGCAGGCCGCTGGGCTAGGGGATTTGGGCGCGACTGGATTAGCGATTTTGGGTCAGTATGGATTTAGTCTGCCGTTTTCTCGCTCGCACGAAACAGAGGCCGATATCATGGGCTTAGAGCTTATGGCGCGCGCTGGATACAATCCAAACGAAGCCCCAAATGTATGGCGCAAAATGGCGAAACTAGAAAGTGGCAGCAAAACGCCTGAGTTTTTCTCAACTCACCCAGGCGATGAAACCCGTATCAAAAACCTAGAAAAAACAATCCCGGTCGTCATGCCACTATACGAACAAGCTAAAAAAGGTAAAAAATAGCTTCGTAAGCTTCATCGGTGCGAAATTTGTGAAATTTCGCACCAGCTAAATTTCAAAATTCCGCACTTTTAAAATTTAAAAAAATTTGTGAAAATTAGTTTAATTTTGCTATAATCTGCATTTTATTTTAAATTTAAAGGATTAAATTTTGGACACGGATCGTTCGGTCTTTATGTTACTTCTCGCTTTTGTTTTAATTTTTTTAAATGCTTTTTTTGTTTTATCTGAATTTGCCCTTGTTAAAGTTCGACGCTCAAAACTCGAAGAATTCGTCAAAGACAAGGTCGCAAACGCCTCACTCGCCCTAAAAATGACAAACTCAATCGATACCTACCTAAGCGCCTGCCAAATAGGCATTACGCTGGCTTCCCTTGCCCTTGGTTGGATAGGCGAGCCAGCCGTAGCTAGCCTAATCCGCAAGCCACTTGCCAGCCTAAATTTAGGCGAGGCTAGCGTGCATACCGTGGCTGTGATTATCGCGTTTAGTATCATTACGACACTGCATATCGTCCTAGGCGAGCAGGCCCCAAAACTAATCGCAATCGCAAAATCCGAAAAAATCGTGCTTTGGATAGCTAGACCGCTTTATTGTTTTTGGGTTTTGTGTCTGCCTGCGATTAAGGCGTTTGATTTCGTCGCATCAAGCGTGGTTAGGCTCTTTGGAATCCGTGCGGTCAAAGATAGCGAAGTCGCCCACTCCGAAGAAGAGATCAAAATCATCGCTAGCGAAAGCCTAAAAGGCGGTGTGCTAGATAGCGTGGAGACCGAAATCATCAAAAACGCCGTGGATTTTGGCGATACTGTGGCAAAGGAGATTATGACTCCGCGCAAGGATATGGTCTGCTTAGATAAAAACGAAAGCTACGAGGATAATTACCGCGTAGTTTTGGAGTCGAAATTTACCCGCTTCCCATACATCGACGGAGGCAAAGACACGGTGCTAGGACTAATCCATATCCGCGATATCATGCAGCAAAACGGCGAGAAAAATTTCGATAAAATCGTGCGCAAACTCATCATCGTGCCAGAAAACTCCCCGATAACGAAAATTTTATCAATGATGAATAAAGAGCGCATTTTCGCCGCCCTTGTCATCGACGAATACGGCGGAACGGCGGGGTTTTTGACCATGGAGGACATAATCGAGGAAATTTTTGGCGAGATCGAGGACGAATACGACGATATAGAGCAAAATTTCACCCGCATTGACGATAACACTTACGAATTTAAAGGTCGCTTCGAGATCGAAAATGTCGAGGAGATAATGCAAATCGCCTTTGACGATGAGACCGAGCAGCTCACGATCGGCGGATATGTCTTTAATCTCTTTGGTCGTTTGCCAGAAAATGGCGATGAGATAAGCGACGAAAACTGCGATTACACCGTGCTTGCGATGGACGGTACCTCGATAGCCTCGCTTAGGGTCAAGAAAAAAGAAAATTAAAAGGGCGAAAATGGATAATGTAATCAGATTTAGCGTTTCACTGCCAGAGGAGCTATTTGACGAGCTAAACTCGCGCGTGCAGAGCAGGGGCTATCCTAGCAGGAGCGAGTATATCAGGGACCTAATCCGCGAGAAAATCGTCAGCGATAAATGGAGCGAGGAAAACAGCGACAAAGAGGGGCTTGGCGTGATTTGTATAGCGTATTCGCACCACCAAAGCGACCTGCTCGAAAACCTAATCGAGCTCGAACACCACGCTAAAATCGATGTTGTCTGCACGAACCATATCCATGTCGATCACGACAACTGCTTAGAAACCATAAATGTGCGTGGCAAAATGGGCGAAATCGAAAAATTTAGCGCCAAAATCGGCGGGCTTAAAGGTGTGAAATTTTCGCAACTTGTCAAAATTGCAATTACGAAAGCGTGAAATTTGAAATTTTAAATTTGAAATTTGGCGCGGAATTTTTAAATTTTGCTTTTTAGTGTCATTGCGAGAATTTTGCTTTGCAAAATTCAAAGCAATCGCCAAATTCAAAATTCCCGCGCCAGTATCTAGGTTTGCAAAGCGAAATTTTTCTAAGTTACTCCACAGCGTTTAAGAAAATATAGTAAAAATTACTAGATTCTTTCGTGACATCAAATGTCCAAATATCGCTTTTTTCGCTATTTTCTTTGCGCGAAAACGCACTATTTTGCCCGAAATTTTTATAAAAGGAAATAAAAGTGAAAAAGAAAGTTATTAAGTATTTTTTTATATCCGTAGCAGTTGTTATCATTATCTTTATTTTACCTATTATAGGATTTTTTGAGAAACATTATAATCAATGGAAAATTCGCCAAAATTTCATTGAATTTAAATTAGACAATCCAAATGATGAAATTGAAATCATAAATAAAAGCCTTAAAATTTACCTTGATAAAATGCATAGTATTGAAAATTTTAAAATTCGTGATTCTAAAAAAAGATATGATTTTTTCTATTATAATGATACACACGATTCGCATGTAGATATGGTTTATAGAAATTGCAATGGAGACAAAAAGCACGATGATAAATGTGAATTTAAAACATTTGATAAAAGACTAAATTTAGAGTATTTAATGAATTTGGGAGAAAGAATTTGCATAAATGGAGAGCCGACAAAAAATGCCGAAGAAATAATAAAAAACGATGAAATTTTACAAAACAAAAAGCTTTTTTATCCACAAGATGAAAAAGCACTTGTAGATGAAAATGGAAATTTTATAACTAACTTTTTTTATCAATCAGAAATGTATAATCTATTTTATGGCAAGGTATTTTTAAGCAAAAAATATGAGAACACCCATGCAAATAGAGATTTTGACATTATAATACCGAGAAATGAAAATTTTAGAATTTTATTTTTAGATAGCGTAGCATTAGAATACCCATTAGGTTTTTGCAAAAAATATAATAAAATTATCACTTCAAAAGAAAATAAAGAAAAACTTGACTTTATTTTTATACCAATAAAATTTACTAAAAATGGAGCATACGATATTTTGACATTAGAAGATATATTTTATTATAGGAATTTATATAGAAATACTAATAAAATTCTGCAATATTTACAAAGAGACAATATTTACAATGAATACAACAATATATTCTATCAATACCAAGTTTTAAAAAATAACAATTCCAATAAAAATCCAAATTTGAAAGGAGATGGCGATGCCAAGAATTTATTTAAAAAGTAGTGATAAAAATTACGACTATGCTTTGGAAGTTTTGAGTTACTATATTTGGGGTGCCGAAAGAAAACCAGGCAATATAGCAGATGAAAGCCTTGCTGACAAAAGTGAAGAGATAGTTTTAGAATTTTCTACAAAAGATTATTTAGAAAAATTCTTTCACATAAAAGATACAAGTGAAATAAAAAAGTTAGCTACCAAATTTGGTTTGTTTAATACATTTTTCAACTCAAATGGTAAAACTAGATTTGGAGAAAATTTAGATTATGAGCTTTTAGAACAAAGAGCAAAACCTTTTCATCAATATTTTGCCTCAAATTCTTGCCTTAGCGATTTGCAAGTTTGCCGCGAAGTATTCATAGCTTCTTGGCTGCTCGTTCGCGTATCCGCACACAAAACCCATAGCCACAAGGCTTGGGATTAAAATTTTTTTCATTTTTTCTCCTTTATTAGATTTTCGACGCAGTATCCCAAATTTGCACTAGCAAAATTTCACTCAAACGCCCTAAAATGCGCCTCATCTGCGAATTCTAACATCTCTTTATCGCCCCTGCTATCGCCATAAGCGATGATTTTTTCAAATTCGCTCAAATCATAAGCTTCTTTTATGCGCGCCACCTTTTGCGCCCCGTAGCAGTTTAGACCCTCGATTTCGCCGGTGATTACGCCACCTTTTTTCTCGATTTTTGTGCCCAAAAGTTCGAGCCCATTTTCTTTGCACCAAGGGGCTAGCCAATCCTCCAAGGAGGCCGTTACGATGACGACCTTATCGCCATTTGCGATATATTCTTTGATTTTTGCCATGGCTTCAAATTTGATAATATCTTCAATGTGCGTGGTGGAGTATTTTTTGCAAATTTTGGCGAATTTATCCACGCTCATACCGCCGAAAAAATGCACCATTAGGCGCCTGCGCGTGAAATTATTCGAACACAGCCCAAGTTTATAGCCTAGCAAAATAGGGCTAAGCCTAAAAATACCGCGAAAAAATTTCTTAAACCCCACGACATAGGCGATAAATTCGAGCAACGAATCGTCTCTGGTAATCGTCCCGTCGAAGTCAAAACAAACTAATTTCATAAAAATCCTTTTGCAAGATTACAAAATTCTAAAATAAATTTTGGATTTTCAAAACCACTCACTATAAAGAATTTATATTTCTAAAATTTTCCCTAATTTCTTTAATTCCGACCAAATTTTCATTTCGCTTCACAAACCAATAATCAAAGCCGTTTAGTCTATTTGCTTTTGCATTTTTGATTTTTGCGGCTAAGCTGTGCATATCGTAAATTTCGCCGTTAAATTCGAGTTTTCCGTTGCTTTGTAAAATAGCAAATTTATCGCTATTTTTTAGGTAAAATTTTTCATTTTTTATAAAAAATTTAGCCTTTATCATCTCGTCCATACTGACTTTTTTAGGTTTTTCATCAAATTTTGCCTTTGCAATATCGCTATTTTCAAATTCAACTTTTTCAAGCCGTTTTTTACCAAATTCGATATATTTTTCATTTTGCTCTATCATAATGAAATTTCGCCCAAGTTTTTTTGCCATTGCAGCCGTTGTCATCGTCCCGCCAAATGGGTCAAGCACCAAATCGCCAAGCTTTGAGCTAATTGCAATTATGCGATATAACAAATTTTCAGGTTTTTGCGTGGTATGAAGTTTTTCGCCGTTTTCATCTTTCAATCTTTCATTTCCTGCACAAACAGGCATTTTCCAAACGCTTCCAAGCTGTTTTCTATCGCCCCTAGCAAATAAATTTGGCTCTATATTTTCGTTATTTAGCTCTTTTGCGGTTTTATAGTTAAATGTAAATTTGCTTTTTTTTGATTTACACGCCCAAATGAGCGTTTCGTGTGAGTTATTTAAGCGTGTCCCCATAAAATTTGGCGTTGGATTTGTTTTATGCCAAATAACATCGTTTATCAACCAAAATCCAAGCTCTTGCATAATCCCGCCGATAGTATAAATGCACTGCATACCGCCGATAACCCAAATCGAGCCGTCTTTTTTAAGCACTCTTTTGCACTCTTTTAGCCACGATTTTGTAAATTCGGCGTAATCATAGTTTGAATCAAATTTATCCCACTCATCATCACAGCCGTCAAATTCGCTTCCGTTTGGACGATTTAAAACCCCGTCCGTTCGCATAAAATACGGCGGGTCTGCAAAAATCAAATCAACGCTATTATCAGCCATTTTTGCTAAAATTTCTATGCAATCGCCTTTTATAATTTCGTTCATAAAATCGCCTTTAAATTTGCACCTGTCGGAAAAAGCTCTTTTCTAAGTTCTACAAATTTTGGATTATCTGACAAAAGCTTTTTGATAAGTTTCGGATTTTCTCGTTTTAATTTTATTAGGGCGTTTTTGATTTCCGTGCTTGTATCAAAATCGGGCACACTTAAAATATCTTTACAACGCTCGGATTTATTTTGTCTTAAATGAGAAATTAGTTCGTTCCAAATATCTATGCGATTAAATAAATTTATAAAAATTTCATCGCCGTAAAATATGTGAAGCTTAACCAAATCATCGGTATTATTTGCGATTTGCTCTAAATAATATTTGCGATTTTTTCTAAGCCAAGTATCGCTAAAGCACATTGAAGCGATAATTTTATGGTTTGGATATTTTTCTTTTATGGTGCGAATTTTTTTGATAAAATTTGCATATTGACCCCGTTTTTTAGTGCTATCGTGGTCATCTCTGATTTTTTGTTCGATTAAGTAAATAAAATTTGATTTATCTTTGAAAATTTGGTCGCTGTTAAGTCTATCGCCTTTTTCATCAAAACCGATATTTTTATCCAAATTTTCATAGCCCATTTCAGCGATATATTCAGTCAAAATATCTTCTATAAAATCGCCAAATTTAATCTCGTGGCTTTGAGTTAAATTTTGGATTAGTTTTGTTTTTGCATTTGTTACGCGAAAAAGCCCAATATAGCGTTCAGGGCTATTTATAACAGTTGTTAAAATTTCTAAATTCAAGTCATCATTGCTAAGAAAAATTTTACTATTTAACTTTTCTTTAAAATGTTTGTATTGCATATTTTGCCTTTTATTTTTTAAATCCACAAATTCTAGCGAAATTTAGTTAAAAATAATTGATTTCTTAGGATAAAAAAGAAGTTTTGCTACTAAGCAAAACTTCTGAAATTTAGTAATTTTACGAATTAGTTTTCGACATGCGTCTGCGCGTGGTCGGGTCTAGATAGCGTTTGCGCACGCGGATATTTATCGGAGTGACCTCGACTAGCTCGTCTTCTTCGATCCACTCTAATGCGCGCTCCAAATTTAGGCTTCTTGGCGGAACTAGTTTGATCGCGTCATCGCTACCGCTAGCGCGGACATTTGTTAGGTTTTTGCCTTTGATCGGATTGACATCTAGGTCGTTTGGACGGCTGTGCTCGCCGATAATCATACCGACATAAACCTTGGCTTGTGGAGCGATAAATAGCACGCCACGATCTTGGAGATTCCATAGGCTATATCCCAGCGCGACGCCATTTTCCATGCTAGTTAGCGCACCATTTTGGCGTTTTTCGACTGCGCCTGAAAACGGCCTAAACTCCAAAAAGCTGTGATTCATAACGCCCTCGCCACGAGTATCGGTCAAAAACTGGCTTCTAAATCCGATTAGCCCACGAGCTGGGATTTCAAACTCGATTCTAGTTTGGCCATCGCCTGTTGGGTTCATTACCTTCATTTCGGCTTTTTTGCGGCCGAGTTTTTCAATAACTGTGCCTGTGCAATCATCAGGAGCGTCGATTACTAGGTGCTCGAACGGCTCACATTTCACGCCGTCGATTTCTTTGATGATGACCTCTGGGCGTCCTAAGCAAAACTCAAATCCCTCACGGCGCATGTTTTCAGCCAAAATCGTGATTTGAAGCTCACCACGACCGCTAACCTTAAATTTACCCTCGCCGACATTTTCATATCGCATTGCGATATTTGTTTTCATCTCCGCTGCCAAGCGCTCATCGATTTTGTTTGAAGTTACAAATTTACCCTCAGTTCCCGCTAACGGCCCGTCATTTACGCTAAAAATTACGCTTAGAGTTGGCTCTTCGATATGAAGCGCATCTAGTGGCATAGGGTTAGCAGGATCTACCACGCTATCGCCTACATCAAGCGCGTCAAATCCAGCGATAGCGACGATGTCGCCAGTGCCGGCGTTGTCGATATCGATACGCTCCAAGCCGTTAAATCCGATAAGCTTCGAAATTCTGCCCGTTACCTTTGTGCCGTCAGCCTTGGCAAGCATTACGCTTTGATTTTTTGAAATTCTACCATTGAAAATTCTAGCAATTCCGATTTTACCAACATAGTTGTCGTAATCAAGGGTGAAGACTTGAAGTTGCAAAGAGTTTTCATCGCTACCGCTTGGGCTTGGCACATGAGATAAAATCGTCTCGAAAAGTGGCTTCATATCGACATTTTCATCGCTTAGATTGTGTTTAGCATAGCCGTTTTTTGCCGCAGCATACACGACTGGAAATTCGAGTTGTTCGTCGTTGGCATCAAGTGCGACAAAAAGGTCAAAAATCTCATTTACCACACGATCTGGATCTGCGGCTGGTTTGTCGATTTTATTTACCACGACGATTGGGCGAAGTCCCAAAGATAGGGCCTTTTTAACGACAAATTTGGTTTGAGGCATTACGCCTTCTTGCGCATCGACGAGCAATAAAACGCCATCAACCATTTTTAGCACGCGCTCGACCTCGCCACCGAAATCCGCGTGGCCTGGGGTGTCGATGATATTGATCTTCGTATCGCCGTAGCGAATAGCTGTGTTTTTCGATAAAATCGTGATTCCACGCTCTTTTTCGATATCGTTGCTGTCCATTACGCGCTCGCCGACCTCTTGGTGCTCGCTAAATGTGCCTGATTGTTTCAAAAGTTCATCTACGATAGTGGTTTTTCCGTGATCGACATGGGCGATAACTGCGATATTTCTAATATTTTCCAAATTTTACTCCAAAATTTTATGTTTAAAAACTGATGATTATACACTAAAAATTCTTAAATTCTAAGAATACTCTTTGACCTCATTTACCAAATACTCATACACTCTTTGCTGGATTAAAGCGTCGTTTTCATCATCGCTAATGAGGCGTCTAAGGTGCGAGAAATCGATCTTTTTGACATAGCGAGGCGCATTTTTTATCTCTTTGTCGATTTCTACTAAAAGCGAGTCTAAATTTAGACTTTTGTAGGTGTGGGCCTTTTGGATATATTCGCTCACAATCGATACCAAAACCCCCACTCTGCGCGAATCGTCGCTGTAAATTTCACTTGCGATTTCGCGCAGATTTTCGTAATCCTCATCGGTTTGCTTTTTTTTAGCAAGCAACATTGCAGCGAAAATTTTCGCTCTAAATTCGATAGAGCGGTGGTGAGAAATCGAAATTTCACGAAAAACCGAAAAAATATAATCTTTTAAATTCATTTATAACCTTATTTTAAGAAACTTTTAATTATAATCCGATTCGCCCTTTCTTAGACCTGTGCAACGGTTTTTAAAAACACCGCTTCAGGGTGGGAACACAGCAGAGCACTTTTACCTATCGTGTGCCGCAGTCATCTGGGAAGGGGTTTTAAAACTCAACCCTATCCAATCCAAAATTTTCGATGAAATCATCACAAACGCTGTGAAAATCGACGCCTTCTATGCTTTTATTTCGTCTGAAATTTTCGAGCATTGAGTTATATCCACTGACTAATTCTTTGCTTTTGACGCCATAGCTTATCGAAATTCCAGCCTCGAAAAACGCGGCTAGTTTATCGCAAAATTTAAGCGCTCTGCCGTCGATTGCACGAAATTTATCCTCGTTATACGCACCAAGCGAGCCGTCTGCGAAATTTGGCTTACCGCCAAGCTCGTAAATTCTGTTTTCAAACTCATCTTTTATAAATTTCTCGCCGTCATTTCTAATACCCAAAATATAGCTAAACTCATCTCTGATATGCTCTGGCACAAAAGGCAAAATTTTATCATCTATTAGGCGCATTTCGTATTCGCTGATGATGTCGCTAAGCCCAGCCACGCCGTATTTTACGGGGCTGATGATATCGCGGGTAAGGCTTTCAGGTAGATCGTGAAAAAGCGCGCAATAAAAATTATAAAAAATTCTATTCTTGCAAGCGCCGACTTTTAGCGAGTAAAAATAGCTTAATATCGCCACGATTAGCATGTGGCCTAGCACGCTAGTCTCAGGTATGCGTGGGGTTTGCGCCCAGCGCTTTTGAAACCTTAGCCTGCCACTAAGATCTACAATTCGGGCTAGTTTTTTATTCATTACGATTTTTCGCACGCCAATTAGCTCGTAATAATCCTCTAATTCCTCTTCGACCTTAAATTTAAGCTCTTCGATATCGTTTAAAAACTGACTAGTTTGATAGACGATATTAAATTCCCACCTCGTAGCCAGATAACTTGCCGCCTTTAAAATGAGCTTTTCTTTTTCATGCGAGTAGCCGTTTTGATAGGCTATAAATCGTTTCAAAAATTCGCCATCTTGCACGCTAGAAAGGTCGTTTTCGAGCTGTGAGAGAACCCATTTGTTAATTTGATCTTTTTTACTTTTTTGAATTTGGTGAAACACATCTGGGCGGATATCGGTTACTACGATGCGCGAAAGAAAATCAAAAATCCCAGCCTCGATGACATAGCTCATATCTATATCGCGCTCGAAACTAGCGATAAAATAGGCAATGATAAATTTGTGCGCTTGTTTGTCAAGTTCGACTAAATTTACCATTTTTGGGTAGTCGTTCCAGCGCGAAATACTCGCACTTTTAAAAATTTTTTCTACTAAATTTGAACTTATCATTTGTAAATTTTATCCGAATTTATTTCAATCACGGTATGCACATTTCCACGCGGGTTAAAGTCAGCCACGATTTTTAGGTATTTTGGTTGCAATTTTTCTTGCAAGGTAGCGTAAATTTCGTTCGCGCTGTCCTCGTGGGAGATGTAGCGATCCATAAATGAGTTAATGTAGAGTTTGATTGCTTTGAGCTCTACGACAAATTTATTCGGTATGTATTCTAAATATATCGTCGCAAAGTCAGGGTATCCTGAGCGCGGACAGCGGCAACAAAACTCCGGAAGTGTGATTTTGATCAAATAATCATTTTCGTGTTTATTTGGCCAAATTTCCATTTTTTCTATGTCAAATTCTTTTATCTCTTTTTCACCATAACGCATTTTATTTCCTTAAATTTATAATATCTTCTGGTTTGCCTACGCAAAAACCCTGCACGAAATCGACCCCAAGCTCGTAGAGTTCGTCTTGGAATTTCGGCTTATCTACGAAGCGAATAATGCTTTTAATGCCCGATTTCTGACACATTTCGTTTAGTTTCATAAAAACATTTTTTATTTTTTCGTTGCCTAAATTTTTATTATACTCGATATCATAAATCACAAAATCAATATCGAAAAATTTAAAATACTCGAAACTCGCGTTCGCACCGCCAAACTGGCTAAGTCCAAAGCTAAATCCCAGCTCTTTAAATTTAAGCAAAATTTCGGCAAATCGCTTTGTTTCGGAGTAAATTTCTTCCTCGTTAAACTCCAAAACAATCTTGCTTGGATCGATTAGATTATTGTCAATTAGCTTTAAAATTTCGTTGCGAAACTCGGCATTTCGCAGTGTCTGAGGCATGATTTCGATGAAAATTTTATGCTCGATATCCTTAAAATAGATAATGCGCGAAATTTGCTTAATCATCGCAATATCATATTTGATATCGTAATTATTAAAGTGCAAAATATCAATAATTCGGCTTTTTGTAACCTTATCGCCGGTTCTGAGATCTAGTTTTGGGATTAAGTTTATATGCGATTTAACGCCATTTTTATCGGCGACATATTGAAATTTAAAGCTAAAACTCTCATTGTCAATCGCATCAACGACATCTTTGTTAAAATCATCGAGCAAAATTTTATTTAGATCAATATTTTCGCTGGATTTTTCCTCTTCGACCTCTTTGCGATTTATCTTAAAAAATAGCGCGTTTGTGATATTGCTGAGATTTTTGTCATACGAAGTAGGCATGATTTCAAATTCGGTTTTAATCTCGATATTATTTATGCTTTGGTTTGAAATTTTATGCTCGAACATCTTCAAAATGTGCGTTAAATTCGCCATTTTGCCGTTAAGCCCAAAGATAAAGTGGCCGTTGATAAAACGCCCAATATGCAAATTTTTAAAGCCCTGATTTGCCATAAATTTCGCAAATTCTTTGCAAAAATTATACAAAATATCATCGCCGTTTTGATAACCATATCTATCGTTGATATCGGCGATATTTTTGATACGAAGCAAAACCACATGGTTGATTTTGTTTTTTTTCATCTGTTTTTTTAAAATTCGCTCGATCTCATCGCGCACGAATACATGGCTGACTGGATCGATTAGCGTCTTTTTAAAACCAAAGTAAATTTGATAAATTACATAATACACATAGCAAATCAAAAGTAGCGAAAAAAGTATCACATCATCGCTGTTAAACTCACCATTTTTGAACATCGTATATCCAAAAGCGATAAGCAGGAGTGTAAAAGGCACTGAAATTTTAAGTGCCGTTATAAATCTGGTTTCGCGCTCTTTTTGCTCTGAGACTAGAATTACTTCGTTTTCGATAAATTTACCCATTAAATGTCCAAATTCTTAACATCTTTTGCGTGGTCTTGGATATAGTTTCGCCTAGGCTCCACTTCATCACCCATAAAAAGGTTAAATGTATCGCTCGCACTTTGCGCATCAGCTATACCCACGCGAAGCAAACGACGATTTTCCTTGCTCATCGTGGTCTCTCTAAGCTGATCTGGGTTCATCTCGCCAAGACCTTTGTAGCGTTGAATATACGCACCTTTTTTCGAATTTCGCTCTATCTCGTCCAAAACCTCGATATAATCCCTGCCAAAATCGACCTCGCGCTCTTTGATTAGCCCATACACGCGGATTGCTTCGGCAAAAATATGATTTGTAAGCAAGGCTTCGTTGATATTTAGTTGCTCCAAACCATTTGGAGTTTGGACATAGATACGAATTTCACTCTCGCTGACATTTGAATTTAAAATATTAAATCCCTCGCTCTCTAAGCGCGTTTTAATCACTTCAAAAAGCGCAGAATATTCCATAGAGCGCGCTTCGTCATTTTCGATTAGATACCTAATCGCAGAAATGACGCTAAAACGCTTTTTAAGCTCGTTTAAAAGTGAGCGGTAGTTTGAAACGATTTTTAGAAAATCAATTAAATCTTGGTTGCCGATTCCCTCAAATTCGCCCATATCGATACCTGTTTCAATCAAAAATTCACTCAGTGCGCGCTCATCTTTTAGATAAATTTCTTTTTTGCCCTTTTTGTATTTGAAAAGTGGCGGTTGAGCGATATAAACATAGCCATTTTCGATAATCGGACGCAAATAGCGGAAGAAAAATGTCAAAAGCAGGGTCTGGATATGGCTACCATCGACATCGGCATCTGTCATAATGATGATTTTGTGATAGCGAAGTTTATCGGCGTTAAATTCCTCACCCACACCGCAACCAAAGGCGGTTATCATGTTTTTGATCTCTTCTGATTGTAAAATTTTATCCAAACGCGCTTTTTCGACATTTAAAATTTTACCACGCAAAGGCAAAATCGCTTGAAATTCCCTATCTCTACCACCTTTGGCAGATCCGCCCGCACTATCGCCCTCGACAAGGAAAATTTCGCTCATACTAGCATCTTTGCTGGTGCAATCAGCGAGCTTTCCAGGAAGTGTGCCGACTGAGTTGATATTATCTTTTTTTCTCGTTAAATCACGCGCTTTTTTCGCTGCTTCGCGACCACGGGCCGCTAAAAGAGCCTTTTCCATAATCGCTCGTGCTTCGTTTGGATTTTCTTCGAAATATTTGCAAAGCACCTCAAAGGTCATTTTTTGCACAATTGGTTTGACATAGCTCGAACCAAGTTTGCCCTTAGTTTGCCCCTCAAATTGCGGTTCAGGCACTTTGACACTTACGACTGCGATTAAGCCTTCTCTGACATCATCGCCGGTGATTTTGGTGTCTTTTTCGCGTGCGGCTGCGTTTGCTGCGATATAGTTTGTGATAGCGCGAGTTAGTCCCGCTCTAAATCCAGCTTCGTGCGTTCCGCCGTCTGGGGTTTTGATATTATTAACAAAGCTTAATAATTTTTCATCATAGGTTGAATTATACATTAGCGCGATATCCACAGCGACATCTTCGACGCTATCGCTAAATGAAACTGCCTTGCTAACGGGTGAGGCTTTGTTCATATCAGTTACGAAGCTCTCTAATCCGCCCTCGAAATGAAAGCTCTCATTTCTGCCGTCTCTTTGGTCTTTAAAATTTATGGTGATTTTTGGGTTTAAATATGCTAATTCTCTAAATCTTTTTGACAAAGTATCGGCATTAAATTCTAAAATTTCAAAAATTTCGCCATCTGGCCAAAATTCCACAGTCGTTCCAGTGCGGTTTGTGGATTTTATGATTTCTAAATCAGTAGTTGGTTTGCCTTGGGCGAATTCTTGGCGATAAACATTGCCTTGGCGTTTGATTGTCAAAACTAGCTTTGATGAGAGCGCATTTACGACGCTAACACCCACGCCATGAAGTCCGCCACTGACCTTGTAAGTGTCTTTGTCAAATTTACCACCAGCGTGCAAAACGGTCAAAACCACAGTCGCTGCTGGCAAATGCTCTGTGGGGTGCATATCTACTGGAATTCCACGGCCATTATCTGTAACAATACAGCTGCCCTCGCGTGTGATTTCTACATCGATAGTATCACAATACCCAGCCATAGCCTCATCGATAGAGTTATCCACAACCTCATAAATCATGTGGTGTAATCCGCCGATATTTGTATCGCCGATATACATTCCTGGGCGTTTTCTAACCGCTTCAAGACCTTTTAAAACTTTAATATTTCCTGCACCGTAATTTTGTTGTTCCATTAAATTTTCCCTTAAATTTCTTAAATTTTATTAATCGGCATTACGACCGTTTTTAGCTCGCCTGAGCTTAGCACAAATGCTGTTTCTGAGTTGTTAAAATCTAGCTCAAACATATCGTCCTCGACGCTGTTTAGAAAATCGAGTAAAAATCTGTTTTTAACGCCAAAAATCAAATTTGATGAAACTGCGATATTTGCCTCAATTTCGGCTTTTGCCTCAGAATTATCCTCATTTATGCTCTCAAAAATAATGCCATCAGGCTTAATCGTAACCTTCATTTCCTCGCACATTGCGTTGATTGCTTTTACGCCGCCGACAAATTTATCTCGTGGTAAAATCACTTTAAAATTTGTCTCAGTTGGGATTACGCGCTCATAATTTGGGAATTTTCCGTTGATTAGTTTTGTGAAAAATTCGAAATTTTCGCTCACTGCCAAAAGGACATTTTCATCATAATAAATTTCAATTTTATCTGAAAATAGCTTTTGAATTTCGCCAATCGCCTTTTTAGGGATTAAAATTTGAGTATCTTTTTTGGCAAATTCGCCCATATTTGTATTTAGCACAAAGACACTAAGGCGTTTTGTATCGGTTCCGACTAAATTTAAATACCCGTCTTTTACATCAATCAAAGCTCCGTTTAGTTCGTATTTTGGGTTGTTTGTATCGATTGAAGAGTATATTTTTTTAAGACTTCTGCCAAGCACCAAAGCATTTACATTGAAGCTGTTTTTGCCCTCGATAGTAGGGAAATTTGGGAAATCTTTTGAGTCAAACATAGGGAGTTTGTATTTTAACTTTTTTTGTTTTACAAAAAGCGCTCCGTTCATTGTTTCTAATGTAACATTTTCATCGCCCAAACCCTTGATTACACTAAGAAGTTTTGAGCCATTGGCTGTGGCTTCGCCCTCTTCTTCGATCATAGCATAAGGCAAAACATAGCTAAGGCCGATTTCGTGATCTGTGGCCTTGATACTAAGCTCGCCATTTCTAGCTCTGATTAAAATGTGAGAAGTGATCGAGCTTAAATCCTTTTTGTCAAGGTAAGGATTGGTGTTTGAAACAATGTCTTCTAAAACCTTTTTTGCAATTATGACTTTCATAGTTGTCCTTTAAATTTTAAAATTTTGTTTTTGTTATAGTAGAGTGTGGGATTTAGTGAATACCCCGCGCAAATGCTGAATTTAGCGAAATTTGCTTTGTGAATTAAATTTGCCATTTTATTCACCATTATTCACGAATTTTGATTTTATTTCATATTTTTTCATTATTTTCCTTTTGGGTTATTTTGTTTTTTAACTCTTCGATTTTGATTTTAAAAAATTCATCTTTATCAATCGTTTCGTTGATTTTTTTGATATTTTTGCTAATTGCGCTGTGATCTTTGAGATTGAAATACGACGCGATTTTTGGCATTGAATTTTTGGTTAAAATTTTGGCTAAATATATGCAAATTTGGCGCGCTTCGATGACATTTTTGGCCCTTGTTTTGCTTTTTAGCTCGCTTGGTTTGATATTTAGCTCTTTTGAAATCACGCTTATAATCTGCTCCAAATCGACATTTTGGTAGTGTTCTTTGATCTGATCTTGAAGCGTGGTTTTGGCAAATGCTAAATCTATTTTGGCATTTACAAGCGATGAAAATGCGTTTAGTTTGTTTAGTGCGCCCTCGATTTCGCGGATATTATCGCCCATATTCGCGGCGATGTATTGTATGACATCGTTTGGGACATAAAAATTATTTTCCTCGCTTTTGCGTTTGATGATTGCGATTTTGGTCTCTAATTCTGGCGGCATGATATCAGCGATTAAACCATCGCTAAATCTCGAAATCATGCGCTCCTCAAAGCCTTTTAAATATTTTGGCGCGATATCGCTGGTTAGGACGATTTGGCATTTTTTTTCTCTTAGTTCGTTGAAAGTGAAGAAAAACTCCTCGATCGTCGAGCTTTTGCCTACCAAAAACTGAATATCATCGATTAGCAAAATATCGCAGTTGCGGTATTTGTGCTTGAATTTATCCATTGTTTGATTTTCCAAATTTGAGATAAATTCATTTACAAATTGCTCGCTGGTTACACAAATGACGCTTAGATTTTTTTTGATACAATGATTTGCGATTGATTGGAGCAAATGGGTCTTGCCAAGCCCGCTAGGTCCATATAAAAACAGCGGATTATACATTTTGTTGCCGGGGTTTTTGGCGGCACTGACTGCGCTAGAAAATGCGAGTTTGTTCGAATCAGCCACGATGAAATTTTCAAATGTGTAATTATCATTGACAATCGTGCTTTTTGGCTTGTCTTGCGGAATCATTTTTGAAATTTCTTTTGGGGAAATTTTGGCTTTTGAAGTGATTTTGACCGTGATATTGCTAACGCCAAATTTTTTAACTAGCGCGTTTTTGATCCTCTCAGCGTATTTAGTTTGTATGTATCTAGCCACAAGCTCGTTGTTTGCGTGATAAACAAAGAATTCAAAGGTAGAGTTTTTTTCATTAAATTTTAAATTTTTGATGTATCTTTCGTAATCAAGCGGTGGAATTTCGCCCGCTAAACTTAATAAAATTTCTTGTGGTTGAGTTTCTGACATAAATTTTCCTTTGTTTAATCCTTAATTTTAGCAAAATTTCGCTAAATTTGTGTTAAATTTATAAAGTAATTCACAAGTGAATAAGGCGTGAATTAAAGTGAAAGATTGTGATGAAAATTTTAGGAATTGATCCGGGGACTAGAAATTTAGGCTATGCGATTTTAGAAAAAAATGTGAATAAAATTTCGCTCGTCGAAGCAGGTTTAGTGAAAATGAAGGCCGAAAATGTGCAGTTTCAGATGACGCAAATGGCGGAGGCGATTGATCTTATATTTTCGCAACACAAAATCGATGAGGTCGCAATCGAGAGTATGTTTTACGCCTACAATCCCCAATCCGTGCTAAAACTAGCGCAGTTTCGCGGGGCTTTGGGGCTAAAAATTTTGCAAGTTTATGGCAATTTCGCCGAATACACGCCACTTCAAATCAAAAAATCCGTAACCGGCAAGGCAAAGGCGGCAAAGGAGCAAGTCGCCTTTATGGTCAAGCGAATACTAGGGCTCAAAGGCGAGATCAAACCGCTCGATATAACCGATGCTATCGCGGTTGCGCTCACTCACGCAAACGCTATGAGAGGGCTGGAAAAATAAAATGGGTAAAAAAGTGAAAATCGCACTAGTGCAGATTAAAAGCGAAATTTTAAAATTCAAGCAAAATTTATCCAATGCGCGAAATTTGGCTTCGCAGGCGAGGGATTGCGATATTATCGTGCTTCCTGAGACATTTTTAAGCGGATTTGCGCCTGAAATTTTTAGCGAAATTTTGCCAGAGCAAAACGAAAAAGCGCGTGAATTTTTACGCGAAATTTCAGCGCAAAAAGTCGCAATCGCTGGGCTTGCACTGGACGAAAATGGCGAAATTTACAACCGCGCCTTGGTGTATCAAAATGGGCGCGAAATTTATCATTACGATAAAATTTTTCTTTTTTCAAATTCAGGTGAAAATAAATTTGTCCGCGCTGGCGATAAATTCGGGCTTTGTGAAATTTTGCATGATGAAAAATCCCTAAAAATCGGACTTGCGATTTGCTATGATTTGAGATTTGGCGAAATTTTCCGCTACCTTGCCAAAAATGGCGCGCAAATTATCTTTGTCATCGCGCAGTTTCCGCACTCTCGCATAGAGCATTTCCGCACTCTCGCGCGGGCTAGGGCGATTGAGGCGCAGTGTTTTTTAGTAGCCCTAAATAGCGCCTCTGGCGGGCATTCGTGCGTGATTAGCCCTGAGGGAGAGATTTTGTGCGAGCTTGGAGTGGGGCAAGAAAGTGAAATTTGCGGTATTAATCTAGCCCAAATTTCGCTAGTTCGGGCGCAAATGGATATTTTAAAAGATGAGCGAAAAGAGATTTTAAAGGAGATTTTATGAAGGATTTAGTTTTTGTAATCGATATGGTAAATGGTTTTGCGAAATTTGGCGCAATGGCAGATCCAAACATCGCTAAAATCGCACCTGCAATCGCTTCGCAAATCCGCAGAAGCGCAGGCGTGCATTTCATCTGCGACGCGCACGGCGAGCGGGATTTGGAGATGAAACGCTACCCAGCGCACTGTATCGAGGGCTCGCCAGAGGCCGAAATAATCGACGAGCTATCCGAATTTGCTACCCCTCAAAACACTACCAAAAAACGCTCGACAAACGGCTTTTACGCCCTTGATAAGGCTATTTTGAGCGAATTTGATAGATTTGTGATTACGGGGTGCTGCACGGATATTTGCGTTTTGCAATTTGCCCTTGCGCTTCGCACATATTTCAACGAAAATGACATTAATAAGGACATTGTCGTGCCAACCGAGTGTGTGGCGACATACGACGCGCCAAATCATGAGCGCGAGTATTATGAAAAGTGCGCATTAAATTTAATGAGAAATGCTGGAATTTTGGTGATTTAAGTCAAATTTGGCGCAAATTCGCGCCAAATTTGCCAAATTTATTTCAAATTTGCCTTGAAAAATTCTTCAAATTTATCAAACGGAATTTTTTTATCATACAAATCCGTATGACTTGCCCCTGG
>NZ_JAOVTW010000003.1:0-120497 GCF_027737585.1 Campylobacter sp. JMF_14 EL1 | reverse complement strand
CAATAATAAATAAAATAACACGCATTGGAAAATAACAGAAGTTAGATTTCAAAAACGGAAAGTGGATTATATTCAAGGGTTGCTTAAAAAGAGATTAAAACTAGAAAAAATTTTTGAAATTTTAAAATTTAATCTTTAAGCAAAATTTTATTTTCTGCCCGTTTTACGACGCGACCCACGATAGCGGCACTTTCGTATCCTGCATTTTTTAAATTTTGCACTGCCCTAGCGACATCTTTTTCACTTATAGCGAGCAAAAGCCCGCCACTAGTTTGCGCATCGGCTAAAATCACTTGCGCTTCTTTATCGCAAAACGGAGCAATAAATTTCAAATTTCTATAACTTCCGCCAGGGATTAGCCCCTCATCTAGGCACTTTTGCACGCTTGCAAAAAGTGGAATTTCGCGCACGAAAATTTCAAAGCTAATGTTTTCATTTATCATTTCTAGCGCGTGTCCTAAAAGCCCAAAGCCGGTAATATCGGTCGCAGCGTGTATTTCTAAGCCACTAAGCGCACCCAGAGCGTATGAATTTAGCCTAATCATACTTTCGATTGCGTCGCGAAATTCAGCAAATTTCAAAAATTTCGCCTTTATCGCCGTTGAGATTACGCCAGTGCCAATCGCCTTTGTAAGCACGAGCAAATCCCCTTCGCGCGCAGTGTTATTCGACCAAAATTTCCCCGGCTCAACCACGCCAGTAGCGCTTAATCCATAATAAATTTCTTTCGTTTTTATCGTGTGTCCGCCCACTAGCACGCCACCGCACTCGCTGATTTTGCTCTTGCCCCCAGCTAAAATTTCTTGCAAAATTTCATCGCCAAAATGGCAATCATCAAATCCAACGATATTTAGAGCGTTTATCACTTTTGCGCCCATTGCGAAGATGTCGCTGAGCGAATTTGCCGCGGCGATTTGACCAAAAATGTATGGATCATCGACAATCGGCGTGATGAAATCCAGCGTCTGCACGAGCGCTAAATTCTCGCTTATGCGAAAGACGCTTGCGTCCTCGTTGCTATCGATCGACGATAGTAAATTTGCATCGGGTGCGATTAGGCTTCCAAGGTTTTTCGTTAGACCCGCCGGGTCCAGCTTGGCTGCTCAACCCGCTGCGCTGATAAATTTCGTAAGGTTAAAATCACGATAAATCATAGTTTTATAGCTTCGTATTTTGATAAAATTTCCATAATCTCATAAGCGTTTGAAATTTCGCCAAGGGCTAGGTCGCCGACTAATTTATAGCTTTCCAAACAGCTTCCACAGCTTAGTATTTCCACGCCCGCCTCGCTTAAATTTTTTAACGCTTCAAAGCTTGGGTGAGCGCGATTGGTGGTGATAAATACGGCGTTATTTACGCAAATGATTTTGGCTGGTTTTTGCTCTAAATTTAATAACGCGCCCAAAAATTTAGCCAAAAGCGCCTTGCCGACTGCGCCAGAACCGCAACTTTCTTCGTTTAAAAACACAACCTTTGGCTTAGAAATACTAGGCATATCACAAAAAATATCGTCCAAACTCTCATCTTTTAGCTCATCGGTTTTGGTAAGCGAAATCGTGGCTTCACCGCCATTTTCGCTGATTTGCAGGTCAAATCCATTTTTTTGCAAAAATCGTTTTATGTTTTCTTTGGGTGCGATATCATTAACCAAAATTTCCAAATTTTCGCCGATTTTTAGCGATTTTAGGGCTTTTTTGGTAAGCAAAAGTGGCTCGGGGCACGATAAATTTCGACAATCTAGTTGCAAATTAAATCCTTAAAAAAATATCTTTGACACGCAAAGCTAGCGAGGAAATATCCTCGCTCAAATTTTATAAACGAGGATATTTTTCCTCAAACTGCGATTTCGCCACGCTTCCTTTATCCAAAAGCTCGCGATACCAGTAGTGGTGGAGCACATAAACTTCCTCTTCTGGTTTATGTCCATCTATCATAGAGTGAATCGCTCCGCTGATCGCAAACACGGTCATATAGATATGCACGCACAAAAACACAGCGCAAACTGCGCCAAGCAGGTTATGCACGATGACACTAGCGCGCAAAACCTCGATTTGGCTCACGCCACCAAGTGCGCTATTTACCGCAGGCGCGCTGTAATCCAAAAAATACATTGACGCACCAGTGGCTATCATCACCATACCACCCACAGTCGCTATCCAAAACCACGCCTTTTGGCCAGCGTTAAATTTACCAGCAGGGATTGCGCGCTTGGTTTTGCTAAGGTATCCGCCCATGATAATCATCCATTTAATATCATAAAAGCGCGGCAGCATACGCCAAAACCACAGAACAAACATCGGAATCACAGCGATTGCAAATGCGATAGTGGCGATTCCATGGGCGTTTTTACAAAACCTCACGAAGCTTCCCCCGCCAAAACTCTCGCCAAACATCATTATTAGACCAGTTGGCACCAAAATCGCCCACGAGCTAGCCGCGACGAAGTGAAAACATCGCTCAAAAAGGGTAAATGCAAGCACAGGCTTGCCAGCGTGGTGGTCGAAGTGTTTCGCCCCTACAATCAAATAATGCCCCAAAAATGAGAGTATCACCGCAAGGCTAGCCCCCAAGGCTAACCACGCAAAAAATCCTGAACTTTGTAATTGCACAAAAAGTGGCGCTAGGCCGTCTTCGTATAAATTTATGTTTTCTAGTCGGGCTTTCCCCCACACATTATTCCCACTAGTTTGCACAACCTGTGCATATGGTCGGTCCTCGGCATACGCGCCCAAACAGGCGCAAAGCACACAAAAGAACTTCTTCATATATTTCCTTGACACAAAAATTTATGGATTATAGCGTTTTAAGCCAAATTATGGCTTAGAAAATTTTATTAGTTTCTTCGCCTAAATTCCTCATAACCAAACTCTATCATATCCTCGACATTTCCGCTCTCATCTACCATTACCAAATTTGGCAATTTTATGCCGTTAAAGGTCGTGTTTTTGACTATCGTATAGTGGATTTGATCTTCGAAAATCACCCTATCGCCGATTTTAAGCGGGATGTCAAATTTATACTCTGGCTCACCTGCTTCCAAGCCTACAATATCGCCAGCTAGGCAGGTATTTCCACCGAAACGATAGACGAATTTGCCCTCTTTGCTCTCGCCACGCACCGCAGGACGATATGGCATAAGCACGGTATCTGGCATGTGCGCCTCAGCCGAAGTATCCAAAATCGCGATGTTTGCGTCGTTTTCAACGATATCAAGCACGCTAGCGACTAGATATCCGCACTCCCAGCCCACAGCCTCGCCCGGCTCTAAAAATACCTCCACGCCGTATTTTTCGCGGAATTTTTTGATTAAGCTAATTAGCAATTCGACATTGTATCCCTCGCGCGTGATATGGTGTCCGCCACCGAAATTTAGCCATTTAATCACACCAAAATATTTGCTAAATTTCGCCTCAAACGCCTCTAAAACGCGCTCTAAATTCTCCGCACCCTCCTCGCAAAGTGCATGAAAATGAAATCCACTAATCCCCTCTAAAAACCCGCTCTCTTCGTTAATAGCGCGGTTTAGTGCGTCCAGTGTCATACCCAAACGGCTAAATTTACCGCACGGATTGTAAGCGTCTTTGGGCGCAAAAGAAGTTTGCGGATTTAGGCGAAGTCCGCATTGCACGCCCGCACTCATCGCCTGCGCACGGTATTTTCGCCACTGAGAGGCGCTATTGAAAACCACATGATCGCTAAGGGCTAAAATTTCAGCCATATCGCACTCTTTAAAAGCTGGCGAGTATGTATGCACCTGCGCGCCCGCTCCAAGCATTTGCCTAGCGAATTTCGCCTCGTGCAGGCCACTACAAGTCGCCCCAGATAGATATTTTTTCACTAGTGGCATACCAAGAGAAAATGCAAAGCCTTTTAATGCACACAAAACCACCGCCCCGCTTCGCTCGCCCACGCTTTGCAAAAGGGCTAAATTTGCCCGCAATTTCGATTTTTCGCACACATACGCTGGGGTTTGAATTTCATCAATTTTCATAAAAATCCTTTTGTAAAATTTTTTAATTATATAAAATTTTATAAAATTTTGGCTAAAATCGCCAAATTTTAAATCAAAGGAAAGATATGGTAGAAGTGGAATTTTTAGGTCCAATCGGCAAAGAGCCGATGAAATTTGACGCCAAAACACTAAGCGAAGTAAAAGAGATTTTAAGCAAAGATAGCTCGCTAAAAGAGTGGCTATCTAGCTGCGCTGTGGCGGTAAATGACAAAATGGTCTATGAGCTAAATACCGCGCTTAAAGACGGCGATAAAATCAGCCTTTTGCCACCGGTTTGTGGGGGTTGAGATGAAGTTTGTTGGCAATTTTTCTTTGCACGATGGTGCGCTTGATATCCCTGCGATTTCAAATTCATGGTATGAGCGTTACAAAGGCGCAAACTGCGGTGCGCTGATTACTTTCGTAGGAATTGTGCGCGATGAAGACGGCATTAGCGGACTTAGTTTTGATATATACGAGCCGATTTTGCGCTCGTGGTTTCAATCGTGGCAAACAAAGGCGCAACAATCTGGCACACAGGTCTTTTTCGCGCACTCAAAAGGCGATGTGAGCGTGCATGAAAGCTCATATATCGCGGGCGTGCTAAGCCCACAACGCAAGGTCGCACTTGCTTTGATAAACGATTTTGTCGAGGATTTTAAGGCAAATGCGCCGATTTGGAAATATGATTTGATAAAAAGTGAGCGAATTTACGCTGCTTCTCGCTCGCAAAAACTACGCGGCGCAGGCATTTTGGGGTGAAATTTATTTTAAAAATTTTGCTTTAAATTTAAACTACTAAATTTTATAAAAACACTCAAATTTACGGGTTTTACCCCGTAAATTTAAAATTTAAACACATCTTTTGCAGATGAAATTTGTTTTGCCATTGCAATATCGATTTTTTGGTAACCGCATTTAAAAATCGGCTCCAAAACCTCGGTAAAAAAGGCGTTTAAGCCCTCTTGGGTGATCTGCTCGTTGCTAGCATACCTTGCTAGCCCCATGAAAATACCATGTCCGATTTCGTTGCCAAAGCGTGCTTCCTTGCCCATGAAATCGTTTAGCGCGTGGCACACAGCCACTGTGGCTTTGGCGTTAGCGACATGGTTGTCGTTTAAAAAGTCTTCGAGCACGCCATAATCGCACTCACACTTTATCCAGCGAAATGCTTTCGCGCTGGACGGGGAAATTTGGGTGTCATTGACATTTGCTGCGCAGATGATAAAGAGGTTTTTTGGCACGGCGAAATAGGATTTATTGTCTTTGACGATCACGCTGAATTTTTCCATTTCCGCCTCATCAAGGGTGTCGATGAAATGCGAGTTTTTGGTGCGGATGATAGAGAGTGGGTCGTTTTCGTCGTATCTGCGCTCCAAAAGCGCAATGCTCTCGCCAAAAATTTCATCGAAATTTCCGCTATCAATGGAATCGATTATCAAATAATACTCGCCTTTTGGATCTTTTAGCGCCTTTTTGCAAAGCGCCTTAAATTCGCCATTTACTAGCTTACCAGCCACGAAGCCATCAATAAAATCGCTATATGAGAAACTCTCGTGGAAGCTAAGGTAGCAAAAATGGCTTGGGGAGAGCTTTTTATCCTTGATTAATGCGCGAATTCTTCTAGTTTTTCCTGATCCGATTGCGCCGAAAAATATCGTATTTTTGGCGACTTCTTCGCTTTTGTAATTTTGCAAATACTCGAAAAATAGCGAAGCATAGACCGGTTTGGCGTTATATGGAGCTTGGGCAGGGTATGGTTCGAACTCGCTCATAAATTTCGCGCTAGCCTCGTAAAAATCGGAGAAATTCTCGATTTGCATGGTGTAGAGCGAATTTAGCAAATTCACGCTTTCGTTTGTGTATAAAAATGTCGGAAGCTCATCGTTAGCCTGCGTGAAAATACTAGCTAGCAAGTAGAGTTTTTCTGGGCTAGCCTGCTCCAAGTCCGCGCCCGCACCCATGCCTAAATTCAGCGAACCCTCGTCGCCTAAATAATGCTCTAATAAGAAAAAATTGTCCGCCTTCATCGTCGCTTTTAAAAACTCAATTACGACAAAAGGCTGATTATGCAAGCAAATATCAAAAAATTCGCTGGCTAAATTCGCGTCAATGCTGATAAATAGCCTATACATCGTGTCGTAAAAATTTATGATTTTTTGCTTAAATTCGTTTCGTTGCAACCTCTCTTGGGTCGCCATATTGAAATTTTTGATTATATTTTCTATGAAAATGTAGAGCGAGACGACATCTTTATCCTCACCGCTAAGCACGCTCTCTACGCTAGTGGCGGCTGTTTTTGGGAAAAGATCTTTTTTGGCTGCGATGCGATCTTTGAAGACAAAATCGTAATAAAACGCGCCGATATTCGCGTCAAAAAACTGCTCCATAAAAAAATATTCAGCATGCGGAAATTTCTCGCCGAAGCTTAAAATTTTGTCGCTTCTTAAATTTCCGTCGCTGAAATTTATGTATAAATTCGACAAAAAATCGCTCTCAAAATCATCGAAACTATTTAAATTGTGCTTTAAAGTTTGCAAATGTTTTGAAATGGCTAGGTGTTTTTTGACCCAATACTGGTTTTTGCTATGATTTTTCCAATCGCTAGCAAGCGCGGTAATTTGCTCTTTTGTGAAATCTTGCATGGACTTTTCCTTTTAAGATAAATAAACTTTGCAAGATACCTAAATTTAAATAAATAATAAATAAAACTTATTGTATGCCCGAAATCAGCGGGACAAATTCACACGCACCCAAATTTTCTTGGCTTATCTCGCTAGGCGAAATTTTATGAAATTTAATGATATATTGCGCTCCGCCCTCACTCATGGGAGCAACCAAAATACCGCCGATTTTAAGCTGAGCGAAGAGCCTGTCGCTAATTTTGGACGCGCAGGCTGAGAGCAGTATCCTATCATAAGGCGCAAACTCGCGCCAGCCCACATTACCGTCATCGTGGCGGAGATTTATGTTGCGAATACCCAAATTTGCGAAGTGTTTTTTCGCCTCGCCCACTAGCCTCTCTACGCGCTCCACGGCAAAAACCCTACGCACCATATATGCCAAAATCGCAGACTGATACCCGCTCCCGCAGCCGATTTCTAGGACATTTTCTACGCTCTCATCAATGTCAAGTGCCATACTCATTCTAGCCACAGTTAGCGGAGAGCTAATCCACTGAGATGCCAAAATCGGTTGCGCATTTAGGCTAAACGCATGCGCGCTAAATGGGGCAAACTCGCTACGAGATACGCTTTTTAATGCGTCATAAAGCGCTGGCGAAATAGCGATTTTATCAGCGATTTCCTCCGCCATTTTTTCGCAACGAAGTTTTTCTAATGTCTGCATTTTATTTTTATCTCTCCGAATTTAAAATTTTGAGTTGCTTTATTTTCAGCCAAGCATAAATCAAAAATATAAAACCGATAAAATTAGTGAATATAATAAAATATCCAATCAGCCAAAGCACTGCAAATACCTTAAATGACCCAATTTCGCTCACAATAGCAAGTTCATTAAAAGCCTTATAAACATTACTATATACTAAAATCATAAATAATACAATGTAAATTAGCACAAATATGGGAATTATCCAAAAGTCTTGCGGATTTAATGAAGCACCGAATACTGCCTGAGCAACTACCAAACTAAATAAACATACAAAAAAAAGACAAAACAAATTTTTTATCGATTTTAACGCATACTCATAAGATTTTGTATTACATTTACTATCAATAAATTTAAACAAAGAAAGCGATAAAAATGGTGTCAAAATTAGCGATGACATAAACCACAAAAAAACTACACTTATCACTATAAGCGACAAGTCATTTGTTTGAAAAAAAGTTTTGTTTTCTACCATTTCGCTGACTTGTTCATTGCCACCAAATAAAAGACCTATAATAAGCAAAACAAACCACGGCATGGCGAAAAATACGACATGAAGCCAAAATCCCCATTTTTTTATTTTTATAAAATCAGCTTCATCTACAAAGCGTTCTTGCAAATTTATACTGTTTTCATCTGTTTGGGCAACCCCAAATTCTTTCGTTTCTCCCATATTTTATTTACTCCAAAATTTAAATTTTTAAAAAAGCTAAAAATTTTGCAAGCTCGCAGATAAAGTGAGCTTAGTTTAATTTTTAGCGAAGTTATTTTTGTGGTATTTTGCGCGCTATAAGTGCAGTGCAAAAAACGGGCTGACCGCCCAGCCCCTTAGCATTGCGCAAGCAAAATTCGCACAAAATAGCCAAAATTTTAAAAATCGTCGAAACTCAAACTTCCTTTTGAGTAGTTTGTAACCTTGCTTTCGAAGAAATTTGACTTTTGATCGTTAAATTTAGAGAAATCATCGACCCATTTTATCGGGTGAGAGGCGCCGTATTTTTTCTCTAAACCAATCGCAAGCAATCGTTGATCGACTAGGTAGTGTATGTATTCTTCGATGATATCGTCTGTAAAGCCCATGATTTGGTTATCTGTGATATATTTGCCCCATTTGATTTCCAAATTTCCAGCTGTTTCAAACATCTCATAAATTTTGCTGATATTTTTCTCGTGGAAAAGGTCCGGGCGTTCTTTGCGCACGGAGTTTATCATGTTTTGGAAAAGCAATAGGTGTGTGATTTCATCTCTTTGGATAAATCTAATCATCTGCGCTGAGCCAAGCATCTTGCCAGCGCGCGCCAAGGCATAAATCGAAGTAAATCCGCTGTAAAAATAAATGCCCTCTAAAATTTGATTTGCAACCATTGCTAACAGCAGTTTATCGTCCGTAACCTCGCCTGCTAGCTCCTCATACACACTTGAAATATAGGCGTTTTTCTCGCGCAAAACATCGTCGTGTTTTTCCATTTCATAAATCAAATCGGTATTTTCGCAAATCGCCTCGACCATTACCGCGTAACTTTTGCTGTGATTTGCCTCTTCGTAGGCTTGGCGAGCGAGCACAGCGTTGATTTCAGGGGCTGTTATATAAGGATTTATATTATCAGCTAGATTATTTGTCTGGAAGCTATCCATTGAGATGAGCTGGCTCCATACCAAATCATACATGCGTTTTTCGGCGGTTGTGAGATTAAAGTTATAATCCCTCACATCATCAGTCGTATCGACCTCTTTGGGAAACCAAGTGTTTGCCTCCATAATGTCCCAGAGTTTGAGCGCCCATTGGTATTTTGCCTTGGTGAAATTTAGTATTCCGTGCGGATTGCCATTAAAGACCTTGCGATTAGTGAGAGTTTCGTCTGAAAAGGGGTTGTAGATTTTTTTTCTATCCATAATTTTGCCTTTTTTTGAAATTTAACTCGCAATTCTAGCAAAATACAAATTAGAAATTTCTAAGAGAGATTTTTAGAGGCGAGATTATCTTAGAAGGGTCGAAATTTTGCTTTGGCGCACCAAGACCGCCCAAATTTTCGCCAGTATCAAGGAAATTTTGCAAAAAATACTCGCCCGTGTATCCTTGCTCGCACAAAATTTGCGCCATTTGCGAAATGTCGCTTTCGCTTAAAAGATCGCTATGCACGGTAGTTCGCACCTCGAAGGCGAAATTTACGGATAATAAAAATTTCAAAGTTTGAAGGAATTTTTCGTAGAAATTTGATTTTGTGATAAAGCTAAATTTAGCCTCATGCGCCTTAAAATCGAGCGAGACAAAATCGACTAAGCCCAAATTTACGGCGTTTTGTATGATTTGTGGATTTGAGCCGTTTGTGTCGATTTTGACCTCAAAGCCCAAATTTTTCGTTTTTTGCAAAATTTGCATAAATCCCCTAGCGCAGGTGCATTCGCCCCCGCTAAACACCACGGCTTCTAGCTTACCCACGCGCGAGCGCAAAAACGCAAATAGCTCATCTTCGCTGATTTTGCCCTCGCCACGCACGACGCTAGGGTTGTAGCAATACCGGCATCGCATATTACACCCCGCAAACCACACAATAGCCGAGAGCCGCTCAGGGAAATCTGTCATCGTAAATGGCGTGATATGGTAAATTTGAGAATTTTGCATAATTGTGAATTTTAAAATTTCGCCAAATTTAAACGCGCTAAATTTGGCGAAATTTAGCAAATTTTATTTTTCTTCGAATTTTACCTTATTTTCGTCGAAAAACACTCTCTCTTTGTGTTCGCCCTTTTTGCCTACATTGAAGCTCTCCACAGGGCGCAAATACCCCATTACACGGGTATAAACTACACATTTTGTGCGTTTTTTTTCTAACTCTTTTGGGAATTCCATTTTTTGCTCCTTATTTAAATTTTCAAATTTCAAGCACCCTTGCTCTCATACTCCGCCATTAACTCAGCGTCGCATTTCGGGCAGTATTCGTGCTCGCCTGCGATATATCCATGCTTCGTGCAGACGCTAAATACAGGCGAAATCGTAATGTATGGGAGTTTGTAGTTGCTAATGACATTTTTGATAAATTTCTTGCACGCTGTGCCTGAACTAATGCGCTCCTTCATATACAAATGAAGCACCGTGCCCCCTGTATAGCTACTTTGTAGCTCGTCTTGCATATCCAGTGCCGCAAACGGATCGTCGCTAAAACTTGCTGGGACTTGGGTAGAGTTTGTGTAGTAGATATTTTCTCCAAAGCCCGCTTGTATGATATCTGGGTAGCGTTTTTTATCCTCTTTGGCGAAGCGATATGTGGTGCCCTCAGCTGGCGTTGCTTCGAGGTTGTATAGATTTCCTGTGTTTTCTTGGAAAAGGCGAATTTTATGGCGCAAATACTCGATCAATTCTAGCGCAAATTCACGGCCAAATTTGGTCGTAATGTCTTCTTTATCATCTGTGAAATTTCTAATCATTTCGTTTGCGCCGTTAATGCCAATGGTGCTAAAATGGTTGTTAAAGCCCGGCAAATAGCGCTTGGTGTATGGATACAATCCGCGTTCGAACATCTCTTTTACGAACACACGCTTTTTCTCCAAAGTGCTTTTTGCTAACTGCAAAAGCGTTTCAAGCCTAGCGTAAAGCGCCTCTTTATCGCCTTTATAAAGGTATCCAAGGCGGGCTAAATTTATCGTTACCACGCCGATACTTCCAGTCATCTCAGCACTGCCAAAAAGCCCGCCACCGCGCTTTAAAAGCTCTCTAAGATCTAGTTGCAGTCTGCAACACATCGAGCGAACTGCGCCTGGTTTGTAGGCTTTGGGGTTTTCGACTTTGTTGCCGTTTTCGTCCGTGATATACTGGCTTCCGACGAAATTTTGAAAATAGCTTGATCCGATTTTGGCCGTGTTTTCAAACACTGCATTTGCCGCGTCGCTGTCCCAGTCGAAATCCTGAGTGATATTTACGGTAGGAATCGGGAAGGTAAATGGCTGACCGCATTTATCGCCTGCTGTCAAAACCTCGTAAAATGCGATAACAATGCGCCTCATCTCAGGCTCAAAATCGCCATAAGTAAGCTCTATTAGGGAGTTTTTGCCACGCTCTTTTGCCCTTTGCAACAGTTCCTCATCATCGATTCCCTCAAAAAGGTGGTGTTGGTTTGAGGTAGGGATTTGCGCCTTTAAATCCTCTGGGCAGGTCATATCAATCGTAACATTTGTAAATGGGCTCTGACCCCAGCGCGCTGGGACATTTAGGTTATAAACGAAGCTTGTGATTGCCTTTTTAATCTCTTTGTCGCTTAATTTATCCTTAAAAACATAAGGGGCAAGATAGGTATCAAAGCTAGAAAACGCCTGCGCTCCCGCCCACTCGCTTTGCAAAATTCCTAAGAAATTCGCCATTTGATGAAGCGCCTCTCTAAAATGCTTCGGAGCCTTGCTCTCTACGCGACCACGCACACCGTTAAATCCCTCGTCCAAAAGCACTCTTAGGCTCCAACCAGCGCAGTATGCGGTTAGGCAGTCTAAATCATGGATATGATAATCGCCGTTTCTGTGCGCAGCGCCTTCTTCGCGCGAATACACCTTGTCTAGCCAGTAGTTTGCAATGACCTTACCGGCGGTGTTGTTGATAAGTCCTGCATTTGAATAGCTTGTGTTTGAGTTGGCTAAAATTCGCCAATCTGATTTGCCGATATATTCATTGACGGTTTGGGTACAGTTTATGTAGGTGGTATCTTCTTCTAGCCCATAGACATGCTCTCTTTGCATTTTGTGCGTGTGGCGATAGATCATAAAGCTTTTTAAAACATCGAAATTTCCGCTTTCAAACAGCTTTTTTTCTATTATGTCTTGGACATCTTCGACGCTTAGGCTATCTTTGAAAACAATCGTTTTTAGGACATTTTCGAAGACTTTTTCATCAAAATTTGCGCCCACACTCTCATAGGCTTTTTTAATAGCGTCTTTTATTTTATAATCTTTGAATTCTTGAAAACTACCATCTCTTTTAATAATTTTTATCATTAATTCCCCCTAAAAAAGAAACGCGAAAGTATAGCAAGGCAAGATTAAAATTCGGTAAAAATTTTAACTTTTAAAACAAAGCCAAATTTAACCAAGCCAGAGTATAATCAAACGCTAAATTTAATAGTAGGATCAAGTTCTATGAGAATTTTAAATTTTACGATTTTAAGCATGTTTGTGGCTATATTTTTTGCTGGCTGTATCGCTACAAAATCGCCAAACAATGAGGTTTTACAAGCTAGCAAGCAAAATTTGCCAAGTGGGGAAATTTCAAATCAAATCCTAGAAAAACTTGCCAAAGATAGCACAAAAAATTTGCTTTCAAATAACAAATTTGCAAAAGAAAAAGGACGTTTTTCTATCATAGGAATTAGCGAAATTTCGTGCGAAAAAAGGTGCGAATTTGACACAGATTTTTTGCGCAAAAAGCTTAAAGTGGGGCTTATCCACTCAGGCAAGGTTGTCGTCATTGATGCTCCGAGCAAGGACGAGATTGTATTTAGCAACGATGGCATAAAAAAATCCGACACTGCTCACGCAAAATCGATTTATGCGCCAGATTTTCTGCTCGTTCCTAGCGTGAAAAAATCACAAAATGGCGAGATGAAATTTGAACTCTCACTCAAAGAGACAGAAAACAAAAAACAAATTTGGAGCTACAACAAAAATTTTAATGCCAAAATTTAAGTTTATTTTGGCTAAAATCACGCCTTAATTTTTTTGAAAGGTGGTGAGGAACGTGCCAGGAGTTAAGGTACATCCGAACGAATCATTTGATGAAGCTTACAGACGCTTCAAAAAACAAACAGATCGTAACCTTATCGTTACAGAAGTTCGTGCTAGAAAGTATTTCGAGCCTATGACTGAGATCCGCAAAAAACAAAAAATTGCGGCTCGCAAAAAAATGCTTAAAAGACTTTACACACTTCGTAGATACGAATCTCGTTTGTAATTCTCGGGCGAATTTCGCCCGAATTCTCTAAATTTCACCTAAATTTTTCAAATTTTGCCCATTAAATTTCATATCAAATTTTAAATAAATTCTAAATTTGCTATAATCCCAAAATTTTATTGCAAAAAGGACTTGCATGAACACAAAAATTTTCTCATCACGTTGGGCATTTATCTTAGCCTGTGTCGGCTCAGCTGTTGGCATGGCCAACGTCTGGGGCTTCCCATACAAACTCGGCGCCAACGGTGGCGGTGCGTTTTTGTTAATCTACATTTTTTTCATTGCACTTTTCGCCTTTGTCGCACTCTCAGCCGAGTATGCTATCGGCAGACGAGCAGGAACTGGCACGCTTGGATCGTATGAATATGCGTGGAAATCTCGCAATCTAGGCATCGTGGGCAAAATTTTGGGTTGGCTTCCACTAGCTGGATCAATGTGTATCGCAATCGGCTATGCTGTAATCATCTCGTATGTCTTAAAAGCCCTATTTCAGGCACTCAATGGCTCGCTGATGAGCGTGGATACCTCGACTTGGTTTGGCTCGTTTGCCTTCACGCCATACTCTGTCATACCTTTTCACTTTATCATCGTCGCGGGCACCTTGCTTAGTATATTTTTAGGCGCAAAGAGTATCGAGCGCACAAACAAGATTATGATGCCACTATTTTTTGTGCTTTTTGCGATTTTGGCTGTGCGTGTAGCCACGCTCGATGGCGCAGGGGCTGGGTATAAGTTTATGTTTAGTGCAGACTGGGAAAAGCTAAGCGATACAAATGTTTGGATTACCGCAATGGGACAAGCGCTATTTTCGCTATCTATCACGGGATCAGGTATGCTAGTATATGGTGCATATCTGCACAAGGACGAGGACATCGTCGATGCGGCGAAAAAAACTGCGCTTTTTGATACAATCGCTGCAATTGTTGCGGCTTTGGTAATGATTCCAGCGCTTTTTGCTTACGGCGAGGACCAAACAGCGGGCCCTGGACTGCTTTTCGTAACACTGCCAAAAATTTTGCAAGACATGCCAGGTGGCGGAATTTTTGCGATTATTTTATTTACGGCGGTGATTTTTGGCGGAATTTCATCGCTTCAAAATATGTTCGAGGCCGTAACTGAGTCGCTTTTGCATAAATTTCCAAGCTTAAATAGGGCTTTGGTTTTGGTGATTTTGTGCGTGGTCTGCTTCGGAATCGGCGTAAATATGGAGACAATCGCGCCAAGCGATACAAACCCAGCGACCACATTTTACGAAGTTCATCTGCACAACTGGGGTCCGTGGATGGATCTAGTATCCATCTATATAATCCCAATCGGCGCGGTTTTGGGCGCGATTTCGTGGTTTTGGATTTTGCGCAAGGACGAGCTTTTGGACGAAATCAACACAGGCTCGGCTAAAACATACTCAAACGCCTGGTATTATATCGGCAAATTTATTTATGTGCCAATCGTGCTTGTTTTGTGCGGTATCGCATTAATAAACAAAGTCGCGTTTTAAGTAAAATAATGTATAAACAATGCGAAGTTTGTAACGAAAAAGTAAATAAATTGCAAAATTTATTTACTTTTAAATTCGATGAGTATATAAAATGCAAAAATTGTGGAACAATATATGAAATATCAAATATAAAATTTTGCAATTTTTTATCAAATATAGTCGAAACTTTTTATGCTCTTTTTTGTATATTTTTTTCTATTGGATTTGCGATATATATAGATGAAAATTTTGATACATATTGGTTGATTTCCGTGTTTATTTTTGTATTTTCTTGGTTTTTATTATCTTTTATTTGTATGTTTTTGGAGTGGTTAATTTTACTTTTATTTGTCACTAAATTTGAAATTTCAAAAGATGATAAAAGAGATAAAAAACGAAATATATTCACTAATTTGTTTGGCAAACAATTAGGTAAATTTAAAAATTGAAGGAATTTTATGAGAAATTTATTTTTACCACCAAAAGTAACTATGAAATTTTAAATTTCGCAGAATTTTACCATTTACTCTGCTTTTAATTTGAGCTTTGTAGATTGCTTTGGAAGCCGCTTTGCGCTTCCTCGCAATGACACTTAAAAGCAAAATTTCGCCAAATTTTAAAATTCCGAAATTTTACAAAATCCCAAAATCAACCCCGAGCGTCTTTTTAAGGGCTAACAAAAACATCACCACATACATCACCAAAAGGCATTTTTTCTGCGTGCTTTTAGCCACTTTGTGCGAAATCTTCGTGCCAAAATACACGCCCACGAGGCCGCCAAGCCCCATTAATACGCCCTCTAAATACTGCACATTGCCATTATACGCCATGCTTAAAAATCCGCTAAACGAGCTAAAAATCACAAAAAATAGCCCCATAGAAACGGCTTTTTTAATATCCACACCAAGGAAACCCACCAAAATCGGCGTCAAAAAAATCGCCCCGCCAACGCCCATGCTAATGGCGATTGCGCCGATTGCAAAACCCACGGCAAAAAGCAAAATTTTGGCTGGTTCTTTGGGGGCTTGGTTTTCGACATTTGTCATCAAAACTCTGCAAAACGCGATTGTCAAAGTCAGCAAAAGTCCGATTTCCAGGACGATTGAAGCCACATTTGCGACGATAAATCCTGAAAGCGACGCGCCACAAAGTCCGCCAAGCCCCACAATCACGCCACTATCGAGGCGAAGTTTGCCTGCTTTGTAGTTTAGATACGACCCAAAAATCGCGCTAAAAAGCATTTGCAAAATCGAAATCCCCACGGCTTCTTTGATATCGTATCCTAGCGCCATCATTATCGGCACGACGATTGTGCCACCACCAATGCCGAAAAACCCAGAAATACAACCTACCAAAATCCCTAAAAATGGTATTATAAAAAGCATTTTCTCCCCTTAGTTTTCGCAAATTTCCAAAACTATCTCTTTTTTAAGCGAAATTTCTCTGATTTCGGCTAATTTTACACCGCTAAAATTTAAATTTAAAATTTCTCGCTCGGTTTGGGCTGAATTTCGTGCGATTTCGCGCAATACTTTCCCGCGATACGCCTTAGCATAGTGGCTGAGCACCTTGCCATTTTTGATAAATTTAAAGCTTAGATGCGGGACTTTTAACTCGTAAAATTTCTCATAAAACCCAGCGCGCAGATCCACCACACACTCGCCGTTCCCCACTTCGCTCTCCAAAAATTCATCGATTTTCGCACTAAAATTTTCCCTGTAAATTTTTGGCAAATCAAGCCCAGAAAATTTCTCGCCTTGTTTAAGCTTGTATTCAGGGAGCTGGTCGCGCCCCAAAATCGGCCCAAAAAGATTTGAGAAAATTATTGTGTTATAGCCCAGAAAACATCGTTCTATATAATGCAAGTTGAAAAAATCAAGTGCCTTATAAGCTACGCCACTATATCGTTCTATTGCCCATACACAGCCCTTTTCAAAGATACTCTCTCGCAAACTCTCATCAATCTGTTTTAGCCCAAAAAGCTTGGCTAGCTTTGCATCGCTAGCATTTGCGACAAATTTTGCATACTCTTTGACAGCGTTTTCTCGCACTCCGCTCTCATCGAGAAATTCAAAATTTGAGAGCTTCAAGACCCTATCGCCGCTATCTTTTGACTTCATTTCACTTGGCGAAAATAATACTTTCATCACAATCCTTATACAAAATTTAAGCCCATTTTACTATAATTTAAGTTACAAAAAAATACAAAGAGGGCGTATGTTTTTAAAAGATCCTATTTTTTATTTCAAAAATATCTTGGCAAAGTTCCCAAATTCCTATCTCGCCGAAGACGGCGGGCAGATCATCGTCGGCATTGACTGCGAATATTTGCAAGGCGATGACCTTGATAAACTAAAATTTGCCCTACAAAACACCACGCAAATTTGCGAATTTGCAGGGCTTTTTGGAGTGCTAAGCTACGAAGCGGTTTATAAATTTGAACGCTTGGGCGATATTAAGCCCCGCCTTTATGATTTTCCGACATATTTTTACGCAAACGCAAGGGCGTATCTGCACTACGACAAACAAAGCAAAATTTACAGCTTTTATGGCGAGGGAAAATATTTTGAAAATTTGGAAAATTCAGGCGATACCGCGCCGAAATTTGGGGGCGAGAAATTTTATAAAATCAAAACCGATTTAAACGCCGAAAAAAAGGACGCCGAGCGTATTTTTAAAAAAGCAAAAGAGTATATCAAAAGCGGCGATATTTTTCAGGTCGTGCCGTCTCAAACACTGCAAATTTACTCAAATTTAGATCCTTTGGAGTTTTATGAAATTTTAAAACGCCAAAACCCAAGCCACTATATGTATTTTTTCCCGACACCTTACGGCGTGGTGACTGGAAGCTCTCCTGAACTCGTGCTTCAAATCAGAAATAACGAAATTTTTGTCGCTCCCATAGCAGGAACTAGACCACGCGGCAAGGACGCAAACGAAGATGAAGCCCTAAAAAACGAGTTACTCAGCGATGAAAAAGAGATGAGCGAACACAAAATGCTAGTTGATTTGGCGCGAAACGACATTGGCAAATTTGCCAAAAAAGGCAGCGTGAAAGTGCGAAATTTAGCCCATGTGCAGTTTTTTGAAAGCGTTATGCACATTGTCAGCGATGTGCGTGGCATAAAAGATGAAAGCAAAGATAATTTTGATGTTTTGGGTGTGGTTTTTCCTGCCGGCACACTTAGCGGAAGTCCAAAAATTCGCGCTATGCAAATTATAAACGAATTAGAAAGCCACGCGCGCGGGATTTACGGCGGCGGGATTGGGTTTTGGCATTTTAACGGCGATTTGCAAATGGCGATTTTAATCCGTTCGGCGATTTTCGTGCGCGACAGGGCTAACCCCGAATTTTACGATGTTTTCGTGGGCGCAGGATACGGGCAGGTGTTTGATAGTGTGTTTGAAAATGAATACGCCGAAATCTGCAACAAACGCAAATCTTGCCTAAAAATTTTTGAAAAAATCTGCAAGGAAATGCAATGATTTTAATGATTGATAACTACGATAGTTTCGTATTTAACATATATCAATATGTGCTTGAAACTACTGACGAAGAGATAGTTTGCAAACGAAATGACGAAATCACGCTTGAAGCGATTAAATTTTTATCGCCAAGCAAGATTATTTTAAGCCCGGGTCCAAAACACCCAAAAGATAGCGGAATTTGCCTAGAAATTTTAAAGGCAAATTTAGGAATACCCATTTTAGGCGTGTGTTTGGGACACCAAGCCATAGGATTAAGCTTTGGTGCGAAAATAAAAACGCTAGAAGTGCCAAAACACGGCAAAACTAGCGAAATTTGTGTAACGGGCGAAAACGCCGTTTTAGCTGGGCTTCCGGCTAAATTTGAAGTTATGCGTTATCACTCACTTTATGTAGATGAGTTGCCGGAAAATTTGGAGATTTCAGCCGTGAGCGAAGATGGCGTCATAATGGCGATGAAACACAAAGAACGCGAAATTTACGGCATTCAGTTTCACCCTGAGAGCTATTTCACGCAGTATGGCAAAAAAATCATTGAAAATTTTGTAAATTTAAACAAACCAAAAACACAGGAGAAAAAAATGAGCAATTTCGCCCCGTTTATGATAAAGCTACAAAAGGGCTATCCGCTTGAAAGTGGCGATTATGAAGAGATTTTTAGTGCCGTTATGGCAAAAGATTATGACATCGTCCAGCTTGCAGGCTTGCTCGTGCTAATTAGCGAAAAATCGCTTTACCCAGATAGCCTAAGTGCGCTTGTGCGAAGCGTTTTGAAATACTCCAAAACTTACAGCGACGATAAGCCTATGCTAGACATCGTAGGCACCGGCGGAGACGCGCTAAAAACGATAAATATCTCCACAACCTGCGCGTTTATACTCGCTTCTCTTGGCGTCAGGGTCGGCAAACACGGCAACAGCGCAGTATCAAGCAAGAGCGGATCGAGCAATATCTTTGAAGCCTTAGGAGTGCCGTTAAATAGCGATCTTGGCGAACTTAGAGCGCTTATGGATAAGACAAATTTGGCGTTTTTCCATGCGCCGTTTTTTCACAAGGTTACAGCCGAAGTCAAAGAAGCGCGAACTCGCCTTAAAATCGGCACTTTCTTTAATATTTTAGGACCTTTGCTAAATCCAAATTTGACCCTTTCGAACCAAGTCGTAGGCAACTACCACGAAGAGGTAAATGAGCTTATAGCGCAAACCTTGCAAAAACTAGGTCGCAAGCACGCCCTAGTCGTGCATGGTATGGACGGCATGGACGAGATCACGCTGTGCGATGAGACGCTCGTGCATGAAGTGCGGGGCGAAAAAATCATCGAGTATAAAATCACGCCTGAGCAATTTGGCTTTAACCGCGCCTTTCACACCGACATCGAGGGTGGAGATAGCAAATTTAATGCTGAAATTTTCAAAAGCACGATTAAAGGCGAGTTAAAAGGACCTAAACGCGACATAGTCGTGCTAAATGCGATGTTTGCTTTGTATGCGGCTGATTTTGCTAAAAGCCCGAGTGAAGCCAAAGAGATAATCGAAAACGCCATTGATAGCGGCAAAGTGTGGGAATTTTATCAAAATTATATTGCAAATTTTAAATAATTTCACTCAAATTTGGCGAATTTACAAATTTGCCAAATTTGTAAATTTACAAACCATTTTTATAAGCCTTGAAGTGAAATTTATATAAAATTTTGTTACTTTATGGTTATTAAGGATTGTGTGTGATAACAAATATATCGCTTGTGAAAAACTTAAATTTATAGGATTTTTGAAAAAATAATGAAGCTATTAGTTCGGGTAAAAAAAAATAATAAATATGGTTTTGTTGATAATCAACTAAATGAAATTATTCCGTTTGTTTATGATGATATTCCTTATTATTGTGAGAATTTACTCAAAGTAGAAAAAAATGGAAAATGGGGTTTTATAGATAAAGATTGCAATGAAGTTATTCCTTGCATATATGATAAAGCTGATAATTTTGAAAGGGGTTTGGCTAAGGTAATAAAAAATAATGAAATTTTATTTGTAGATAAAAACGGAAATGAAATAGAAGCTAATAAAACAAAAAGATTTAGTAATAAATACGATTATTATGGAAATTTTGACGGAGAATTTACTATTGTAGGAAAAGGTAGGCATGTGCGTTGGTGGGGGTTTAGGGGTAAATTTGGCTTAATAGACAAGTATTATAACGAAATAATACCTTGTATTTACGATCACATTACTTTGTCAAAAGATAATTTAGTAGCTGTTAAAAAAGAAGGAAAATGGAATTTTTTAGATAAAAAGGGAAGAGATATTTTATCTCGTTTATATGATGATTTTAATGGATTTGGCGAAGGTTTAGCGGCAGTTTGTATAGATATGAAATGGGGATATATAGATAAATTTGGAAAAGAAGTAATTCCGTGCATATATAGTAATGCTAGAAATTTCCAAGAAGGTTTAGCTGCCGTCGAAATAAAAATATCTGAAAATAAATATAAATGGGGTTTTATAGATAAATTTGGAAAAGAAGTTATAGCTTTTGATTATGATTATGCTCTAAATTTTAATAATGGCTACGCAGAAATTGCACAGGGAAATTCTTGGAATAGTTATAAACGAGGTTTAATAAACAAAAATGGCGAAATAATTATTCCTTGTATATATGATAATATCGTTAAATTTAACTCGGATTTAGTTATAGTTGGAAAAAGAGAGAAATGGAATTTTGGTATTGTAGATAAAAACGGAAAAGAAATTGTTCGTTGTAAATATGAAAGTATAGGCGATTTTAACGATGGATTAGCCATAGTTAAGAAAAAAAAGATAAAGAATTTTTTTACAGGCAAAAAAGAAAGCAAATTTGGCTTTATAGATAAAAATGGTGTAGAAGTAATTAAATGTATTTATGATAGTGCCGATGATTTTAGTGAAGGTTTGGCAGCTGTCGAAAAAGATAATAAATGGGGTTTTATTGATATTTATGGAAATATGGTTGTTCCTTTTATTTATGATTCTGTTGATAAATTTTGTGATGGTTTTTCTGCTGTCGCAAAAGACAATAAGTTGGCTTTCGTAGATAAAACTGGAAAAGAAGTTACTCCTTTTGTATATGATTTTATCAACTTTTATTCGATTAAAGTAAAAGAAAGTAAAGAGTTATAAATGGCAAATTTAAAAGAAAACGAAAACTATCTTAGCGAACAACTTATTAGCTATCTAGGAAACAAACGCTCACTTTTGGGGGTGATAAATGGCGTTATAACGGACATTAAGGCAAATTTGGGCGCCGAAAAAATCGCTTTTGCCGATGTTTTTAGTGGCAGTGGCGTGGTGGCGAGATTTGCCAAAGCTCACTCAAATTTGGTTTTGGCAAATGATTTGGAAAAATACTCTTTCATCATAAATTCGTGCTATTTGGAGAATTTAACGCCCCAGTTAAGAGTAAATTTAGCTAAATTTCATGCCGAAATTTTAACGAATTTTAAGCCCTGCGAGAGCTTTATCAGCGAACTTTACGCCCCAAAAGACGATGAAAAAATCAAAAAAGGCGAAAGAGTTTTTTACTCACGCCAAAACGCCCTTATTTTGGGGGGGTTGCGCGCCGCAATCAGCCAAATTCCAAGTGAGTTTCAAAAATACTTCATCGCTCCGCTTTTAAGTGAAGCCTCTATCCACTCAAACACAGGCGGCGTTTTTAAGGGCTTTTACAAAGACAAAAACGGCGTGGGGAAATTCGGCGGTAGTGGCGAAAACGCGCTATCTCGCATTTTGGGCGAGATTTCACTTCCAATGCCGGTTTTTTCAAATTTCACAAGCGATTTTCAGGTTTTCAAAAGTGATGCTTACGAGTTTAGCAAACTTGCTCCAAGCGTGGATATAGCGTATTTTGACCCGCCGTATAACCAGCACCCTTACGGCTCGAATTATTTTATGCTAAATTTAATCGCTGATTTTAAAGCACCAAATTTAGGGGATTTAAGCGAAGTTAGCGGTATCCCAAACGGCTGGAACCGCTCGAATTACAACAAAAAATCTCGTGCCGCAGATGAATTTTTCACGCTTTTGGCTGAATTTAGGGCAAAATATTTGATAATCTCGTTCAATTCAGAAGGCTTCATCAGCGAAGATGAGTTTTTAAAAAATCTTGCTCTCATCGGTAAAGTGGGAAAAATCGAGATAAAATACCCTGCGTATCGTGCAAGTAGAAATTTGCGAAACCGAAATTTGCATGTAACCGAGTATCTGTATATCGTCAAAAAGGCGTGAAAATGGGCGTTGCAAGAGTAAAAATCAAAATTTGCGGGATTAAAAATTTAGCCGAAGCAAAAAGCGTTTTAGAGTGCGATTTTAACGGCATTAAAGTGGATTTTTTGGGTTTAATTTTTGCCCAAAGTCCGCGAAAAGTAACGCCCGAAATAGCAAAAGAAATTTCAAATTTAGTGCATGAATTTGGTCGAAAAAGTGTCGGCGTTTTTACCGATACGAGCGATGATGAAATTTTGCAAATTTGCAAATTTGCAAATTTAAGCGCGGCGCAAATTTATAAAGAAATTTCGCCGAATTTAAAGCAAAATCTAGCAAACATCGGCGTAGAAGCGTGGCAGGTCGTGCGCGTGAAAGATGAAATTCCAAATTTAGTAAATCTAAATTATGATAAAATTTTATTTGATTACAAAGGCGAAAAAATGGGCGGAAACGGCGAAAGCTTCGAGTGGAAAATGCTAAAAAATTTGCAAATTCCATTTATCTTAGCAGGCGGTATCGGCGCGCAAAACCTCGCAAACGCCCTAAAAATAAAGCCATTTTGCCTCGATATCAATAGCAAAGTAGAAAACGAAAATGGCATAAAAGACTCAGCAAAAATAATGGAAATTTTAAAGATTTGCGCGCAGTAAATCCACGCGCAAAACAAGAAGTAAAATCAGAATTAGTCGTTAGCATGAAGCTCGTCGATATAGAATTTCACCGAGCCCATACCCTCTTTCAGAGCCCACTCGTAGGCACTTGATACGAACTCCCAGTTGATTCCAGCATAAAATTTCTCCAAATACGCTGGGCGCGCGTTGCAAACATCGATATAGTATGCGTGCTCCCACACATCGACTACTAGAAGCGGCACAAGCCCGTCGCGCGCAGGTGTGTCGGCGTTTTTCGTAGCGACAATCGAAAGCTTTTTATTCGCTGGATCACACACTAGCCACACCCAGCCAGAGCCAAAGTGAGCCGTCGCTGCCGCGATAAACTCAGCTTTAAAATCAGCGAAATTTTCAGCCAATGCCGATTTTAGCGCCTCGCTTGGCTCGCTAACTTTTGCGATACAATCCCAATAAAAGTCGTGGTTATACACCTGCGCCGCGTTGTTAAAAAGCCCGCCAGTAGCGTTCATTACGATATCATAAAGCCCCTTGCCCGCGAACTCGCCACTTTCGGTCATTTTATTCAAATTTGCCACATAAGTTGCGTGGTGTTTGCCGTGGTGATACTCACAGGTTTTTGCGCTTACTACGGCGTTTTTCTCTGCCTCGAAAGGTAAATTTCTAAGTTTAAACATATTCTCTCCTTTAAAAAAATTATCCCCTATGATACAAAAACTCTCTTAAACAAAAGATAAATTTTATCCTTTAATTGAAATTTATAAATTTATTAAAAATTTTGCCTAATTTGGCTAAACTTAGCGAATTTTGAAATTTAAAGGATATAAAATGAACATTATCGAAGGAAATTTGACCCTAAACGGCGATGAGAAAATCCTAATCATCAACGCCAGATTTAACCACATCATCACAGATCGCCTAGTCGAAGGCGCTCACGACGCATTTTTGCGACATGGTGGCAAAGAGGAAAATTTAAGCCTAATGCTAGTCCCTGGCGCATTTGAAATCCCACTCGCCCTAGAAAAGGCACTTTTATCGAAAAAATACGACGCCGTCGTCTGCGTAGGCGCAGTCATCAGAGGCAGCACACCGCATTTTGACTATGTCAGCGCAGAGGTCAGCAAGGGTATCGCAAACACCATGCTTCGCCACGGCGCGCCAGTTACCTTTGGCGTGCTTACCACAGATACTATCGAGCAAGCAATCGAGCGCGCAGGCTCAAAAGCCGGCAACAAGGGCTTCGAGGCGATGACAGGCGTCATAGAACTACTTAGCCTATTTCGCGAAATAAAGGCGTAATCATGGCGACAAGACACCAAGCGCGATTGGCGGTGATTTCGCTACTTTACGCAAAAGATATGAACGAAGAAAAGCCTGAGTTTGAAAACGAGTATTTAGAAGAAAAAAAGATTAGAAACGAGCAGAGAAATTGGACGCTGAGCCTGCTTCACAGCGTGCGCGATAATACAGAGACGATTGACGCGCTTTTAAATGAGTATTTGAAGGAATTTAAACTGCATGAAATTTCGGCGGTTGAGCGCGCTATTTTGCGACTTGGCGCGTATGAGTTGCGTTTCAGTGATACAGACGCTGGTATCATCATAAACGAAGCCGTAACCGCAGCCAAGGAGCTTGGCGCGTCATCGAAGCTAATAAACGGCGTTTTAGACGCTATTAAGGTCGTGAAATGAAGCTTTGCGTAGCCTTAGATATGGCTAGCAAAGAGCAAAATTTAGCTTTGAGTGCGAATTTAGCGCAATTTGGGGATCAAATTTGGCTCAAAGTCGGCCTGCGCTCGTATCTGCGAGACGGGGCGAAATTTATCGAAGAACTCAAAAAAATCGCAAATTTTAAAATTTTCTTAGATCTTAAATTTTACGATATTCCAAACACCATGGCTGACGCCGCGCAGGTAGTCGCAGGTCTTGGCGTAGATATGATAAACCTGCACGCAAGCGCTGGAAAGCGCGCTATGAGCGAGGTTATGAACCGCTTAGACGCGCTAAATGCCCGCCCGCTCGTGCTTGGTGTATCGGCATTGACAAGCTTTAACGAGAGCGAATTTGGCGAAATTTACAATGACGAAATTGCGCCAAGCGTGGTGAAATTCTCGCGTTTTGCGCATGAGTGCGGGCTAGATGGCATGGTCTGCTCGGTTTTTGAATCAAGTGCGATTAAAAACGCCACAAACGATAAATTTATCACGCTTTGCCCTGGCGTGCGACCTTTTGGCGAGAGTGCAAACGATCAAGCGCGTGTGGCAAATTTAAGCGACGCTAAAAGCGCAAACGCCGATTTTATCGTGGTCGGTCGCCCGATTTATCAAGCACAAAATCCAGAACAAATCGTAAATCAAATTTTGGCTAGCTTATGAGAGTTTTAGCATTTCTTTTTTTCTTTTTCGGCGCAGTATTTGGCGAGACTATCGAGGCGCACTACGATATTTCTTACGGCGTTTTTGGCGTCGTAGGGCATGCCGATGCTAAATTAGTCAAAACCGCCAAAACCTACGAAATCACGCTAAATGCGAGGGCTTATGGGATCGCTGGCTCACTAAGCGGGGATAGAAGGGAGAAATTTTACTCCAAAGGAAGTGTTGTGGGCGAGATTTTAAAACCCAAAATTTACCGCCACGAAGTCGAGCGCAAAAAAGGCAAAAAAACCATAAACACGCGCCAAATTTTCACCTTTGATTACAACAACAAACGCATTAGAGAGCAGAAATTTAAGGGCGAAAACGGCGATTTGCGTCCTAGTAGCGACAAAATTTTGCCGTATTTTGCGACAAACGACCTGCTAAGCGTGTTTTTTAATTTCGGCAAAATTCCGCACAAAGGCGATATGTTTTTCCTAACCGCAGCCGGAGCCAAAAACGAAACTGGGCGCATAGATGTGCAAATCCCGCGTGGCAAACACGCCAAAGCTATCCAAAACGCCTTGCAAACAAGCTCGAACCCATTTATCGTTTTTATAAATCAAAAGATTTTTTCTAGCAAAAAGGGCGAACTCTACCTCTCGCTAAATCGCCAAGAAATCGCAGAAAATGTGATTTTAAAAGATGTTTTGTTTTTCGGCGATATCCATGCTAAGCTAACTGAGGCCAAATTTTAGCCTAAAATTCATATCCGAAAATTTTAATGCCCTCTTCTAGCTTTTCATAGCGAATTTGCGGAAATTTTGCTAGCAAATCTAACACCATTTCCAAATCATTTTTTTTCGTTTTATCATAGCTTTGTGGTATGAAAATCCACGCTATCTCATCGTATGTAAAAACCCCGATTTTAAAGGCGATTTGCGCGTTTTGTATCTGCCATTTAAAGCTGTTTTTGATAGCGTAAAAATTCGGAAAAAGGATTTTTTTTATGATAAAGCATTTGCAAAAGCTAAATTCGCCAAAAAAGCCCGCCCAAAGCTCGTCTGGCACGAAATAGCCCTTGGCTTTGAGCCGTTTTTTCTCCCTGCTTAGGCGAATCGGAGTGATAAATCGCTCGAATTTAGCGTAAATTTTGCGCTTAAAGCTCGTATAATACGAAAAATACAGCTTAAACAGCGCCTCGTAAGCCTGCAACGCTCGCCCTTATTTCTCTTCGATTTGCGATTTTAGCGAGCTTGCAATAGAAATATCGCTTGGATTGATATCGATTGTCTCTAATGCCTTGTCTTGGAAGACAAAGCCGATTTCTTTGGCGCCAAAACTTTTTGCTATGGTTTCGAGTGTGTCGGTTGCGGATTTGTGGATTTTGCCCCCTAAATCGTTTATGATTTTAAGCGAGAGTGCCTTAACCTCGTTTTTCGCGTCGTCGATTAGGCGGTTTTTATCGCTCTCATCAAAGCTTGACCCAAAAATACCATTTAGCGAATCAGGCAGCAAAAACGGCAAAAGTTTGGAGTTTTGCTCATCGTAAATTTTCATATCCTTAATCGAATATTTGTATTTGCAAGGTGGCATTTTGATCTCGTATTTGTCCTCGCCACGCGGAATTATGCTAAATTCAGGGCTTAGCAGATCATAGACGAAATCTATCTCAAACTCGAAAATAATCGCAATCTGTTTTTTCGTCATCAGTGGCGAAACTAGCGAGCCAAGGAAGCCATCAGCGACATTTTCTTTGCGCGTAACAATCTCTTTGGAATAAATTTTAAACACGCTTAGCTCGCCTATGCTTTTTAGGCGCGTAATATCCGTGCTAATCTCCGTTTTAGGGGCATTTGCGCCAGATTTTTTCATACGCAAAAACATATAAACCAAAATCACAAAAATTAAAAAATTTAAGATAAAAGCCAAATTTTCCAAATTTTATCCTTTCAAATTTCGCCTAAAACAGCTCTTTGAAATCATATCCTGCGCTTTTTAACGCCCACGCAATCTCCTCTTGGTGCGCCTTGCCCTTGGTTTCTAGCGTGATTGTAATCTGCGCATCTCCGTATTCAATCTCGGTCGAGAAGCGATCGTAGTCGATTTTGACGATGTTTGCGTTCGCATCACGCAAAACATTTGTAAGCTTGGTTAGCGAGCCCGGTTTATCGACAAGAGTAACATTTATCGTCATTTTGCGGTGAGATTTGATAAGACCTTTTTCGATGATGATGTTTAGCATCTGCACATCGATATTTCCGCCACTTAAAATAATGCCGATTTTAGCGCCCTCATTAAAGCTAAATTTATGATTTATCAGCGCAGCCACGCCCACAGCTCCTGCGCCCTCGACAATGATTTTTTGATTTTCTAGCAGATACAAAATCGCGCTTGCGACCTCCTCATCATCGACTTGAACGAACTCATCGACGCTTTCTAAAATATGTTTTAGCGTGATCTCGCTAGTATCACGCACCGCGATACCATCGGCGATAGTGCGCACACTCTGAGAGTTTATCGCCTTTTTGGCTACGAAGCTATCGTGCATAGCAGGCGCGCCCTTTGCGCCAACGGCGATGATTTTTATATCAGGATTGATTTGTTTAGCACAGCTCGCGACGCCACTGATTAGTCCGCCACCGCCCACAGGCGCTATGATATAGTCGAGATCTGCGACATCTTCTAGCATTTCAAGCGCGATTGTGCCCTGTCCTGCTTGGACCAGCTCATCATCGAAAGGATGGACAAAGGTAAGGTTGTTTTCCTTGGCGTATTCGAGCGCATAAGCGTAAGCCTCGTCGAAATTATCGCCTTTTAGGATAATCTCAGCCCCCAAAGCTTTCGTCCCACTGACCTTTAAAAGCGGAGTTGCTTCTGGCATGACGATTACGGCGCGCACGCCAAATTTTTGCGCACTCATAGCCACGCCTTGTGCGTGGTTGCCCGCACTCGCTGCGATTACGCCACGGCTCTTTTCATCTTCGCTAAGATGAGCGATTTTGTTGTATGCGCCACGGATTTTATACGCGCCCGTGCGTTGTAAATTCTCATTTTTTAGATAAATTTGCGCCCCGTAAATTTCGCTTAGCTTTGGCGCGAAAGCGAAGGGTGTCTTATGCACAAAAGCCGCTATTGTGCGCTTTGCTTGAACTATTTTATTTAAATCTACCATTTTTAGCCTTTCAAATTTTTATGCTCTATCATTATGCACTTGTTTTGGATAAAATTTACTCCATTTTTTTGCGCGAGAAAAGCCACGCTGTCGTTAAAAATGCCAACTTGCAACCAAAGCGTTTTGGCTTTACACGCCAAAACATCGCTAAAAAGCGCATTTGCGAACTCGCCTTTTCGAAACATAACGACAATGTCGATTTTATCATTTATTTCTTTTAAATTTCTATAAACCTTTCTGCCTAAAATTTCATCAAATCTAGGATAAATCGGAAAAATTTTAAAATTTTGCGCGGCTAAATACTGCCCCACGCGGTTGCTTGGCTTGCTCTGATTTGGGCTAAGCCCCACGATAGCGATATTTTTGGCATTTTGTAAAATTTCACTTATCACGCTAACGCCTTTAAAATCACGCCACACTCGACATGATTAGTGTGCGCGAACTGATCGAAAATCGCAAATTTCTCCAACTTATGCGTTTTGCAAAGTGCGCTTAAATTTTGCTTTAAACTTTGCGGATTGCACGAAATGTAGATTATGTTTTTGTAATCTTTGATGAAATTTAGCACGCTTGCTTCAAGCCCTGCGCGCGGTGGATCTACCAAAATATGCGAGATTTCATAGCCTTGCAAATCCACCCCCTCTAAGCGGGTAAATTCGCGCTTCCTAGCAAATGCGCTCATTAGCTCATCTGCGCTTAGGCGCACAAATTTTATGTTTTTGGCGCCGTTTTTTTGCGCGTTTAAAAGTGCGTTTTTTATGCTATTTTTGCTAATTTCATTTGCCAAAATTTGGCGAAATTTAGCACTTAGCGGGATTGTGAAATTCCCATGTCCGCAATACATTTCAAGCAAATCTTTTTTAGGCGTTTTCTCATCGCCCACTGCGCCTAACACCCACGAAATCATCTTTTCATTAACGCCTCTGTTTGGCTGCGAAAACGCCGTAGCTTCGAAAGTGTAGCGATAAGCTTGTCCCTTTATTTCAAACTCGTCTTCTAAATTTTCCCTGCCAAAAATGAGCTTTTTCCCGCGCGATCTAGCGATTAAATTTAGCCCTAAATTTCTGGCTAAATTTGCCAAATTTGCCTCGATTTCCACGACATTTCGGTGATATAAAAGCACGCATAAAAAATCATTTTTCGTGGCGATAAACTCGCACCCAAACAGCCTAAATTTCAAAACCTCATCGCCCCGCAAAATCGGCAAAACTCTATCCATAAAGCTTTGGATTTTTTCATCTACGATAGGGCAGTTTTGCACGAAAACACGCTCTTTATCCCTGCCCCGCATACTAAAATGAAGCTCCTCGCCCTCGTGAAAAATCCCAAATTCAGCCCGCGAACGAAATGCGCTTTCTTTGGAGGCAAAAACCTCGATTTCGCCAGTATAAAACGGCGCAAACTCCGCGCTTATGCGCTCTTTTTTTAAATTCAACTGCTCTTTGTAAGGCAAATCATAAACGCAACTTCCACAAATACCAAATTTATCGCACTTCACCGCTTACCTTTTTGCCTAAAATTCGTATCGCAAGCACGGTTACGCCAAGCCCAAAGACTAGGCAGACCCAGACATTTACCCCAAAGCTAGCTGGCAAAAACCCGCAAAGTGTGCTGATGATACCCACGACGATAGCGTAAGGTAGCTGAGTGCTGACATGCTCGATATGATCGCAACCTGCGCCCATTGAGGAGAGGATTGTGGTATCTGAAATCGGCGAGCAGTGATCGCCAAAAATCGCCCCTGTAAAAACCGAGCTGATATTTAAACACATAAAAGCATGAAATTCATCGCCGCTAAGGCCGTATTTTGCCCCCACAGAGGCAGCTAGTGGCACAGCGAGTGGAGTTACGATACCCATAGTGCCAAAGCTAGTGCCTGTTGAAAATGAAATAATCGAGCTTAGCACGAAAATCACGAGCGCAAGTAGCACCATAGGGGTGCTCTCGCCTAGCAAATCGACAAGGTATTTTGAGGTGCCAAGCTCTTTTATCGTAGAGCTTAGTGACCACGCAAAAAGCAGAATTAAAACGGTTGTGAGCATGGTTTTCCAGCCCCCAATCCAAATTTCAATCCCCTCTTTGATACCATAAATTTTTTGCCACAGCCCCAAAACTATGCCGATTATTGACGAAAACATAGCCGCTTGAAACAGCACCACAGAAGCGTCAGCCCCGCTAAATGCCGTTCTGATAGAAACGAAGGAAAATGGATCTGCTTGCACAGCCTTTAATTCCTCTTCGCCAAGCGCGCCAAGTCCGTTTGCATAAAACCCAATCACGCTTAGCACAATCATCGCTCCAAGCGGAATTAAAGCATTAATCTTGCGCGGTTCGATACCCTCTTTTGGGCTAAATGCTTGATCTTCTAAATTTGCGATTTTAAAGTCCCGTCCGCCATTTTTGCCAGCGCGAGAGGCGATTTCGGCGCGATACATAGGGCCAAATTCCCTCATCATTACAGCACCTGCCACGACAAAGAATAGCATGTAAATATTATAAAATCTATACGGGATTGTCTCCACAAAAATCGTAAATGCGTTGATATCCTCGACGCCGATTTGCGCATACGCTTCCTTAATCGCCGAAATCTCAACCCCGACCCAAGTCGAAATCAGCGCAATTCCAGTTATCGGCGCAGCTGTCGCGTCGATGATAAAGGCAAATTTCGCACGCGAAATTTTAAATCTATCCATTAATGGACGCATGATAGGTCCTAAAATAAGGGCGTTTGCGTAATCATCAAAGAAAATGATAATTCCCATAAACCAAGTGTAAATTTGCGCCCTAACACCAGTGTGCGCCCTAGCCCCAAGCCACATAGCAAGGGCTTTGGTGCCGCCACTTTTGGTAACTAGCGCGATTAAGCCTCCGATACACATAACTTGAAGCAAAATTCCCGCATTCCACGCATCGGCCATGGAGGCTACCACGCGCGCGCACAAATCCGTAAAAGCTACGACAAAGGCTGAAAGCACGCCATTATCGTTCATACCGATGAGAAATGTCCCGCTTAACACGCCCAAAAACAGCGATAAAATGACATCTTTGGTGATAAATGCAAGAGCAATCGCCACAAGTGGCGGAATCAGCGTCAGTGCGCCATAAATGCTTGCATTTTTTTCAGCTGGGCTAAGCTCCGCGCCAAAGATAAAAAACGGAAGCAAAAAAATAAATAAAATCCTAAACATAAATTTCCCTTTTGTATTAGATTAGTTCGCTATATCTTCGAAATTTTCCTCTGCCATGCTTCCCATGAAATCCCCATTATTCGCGCTTACACTAGGTTTAAGTCCGATAGATTTGAGGTATTCTTGGATCTTTTCATCGCCACCAAAAATAGCGTAATCAAGCGCGTTTAGCCCGGCCTCATCTACTCTTTTTTCATCTGCGCCGGATTTAACCAAAAACTCGGTGATTTCTTTATTTCCATGCAGTGCCGAATACATTAGCAAACTAGCACCCAAATCATTAAACGCACATGCGTCTGAATACCCGCCAAGTGAAGCTAGCGCACCCTTTTCGGTAGAGCCGATTTGGCGGACATTGACACTTGCGTGGTTATAGACCATGAAATTTACCATTTCGTAGTTTTTGCTAGCCACAGCGTAGAAAATCGGGGTTTGGCCAAGTTGATTTTTGTGCGATACTTGCGCGCCTTTGGAGATTAGAAATTTCGCATTTTGTAAATTTGACATAGCGTAAAATAGCGCGCTATCGTCCCCGTCGTTAATCTTCGCCCCACGCATAATAAGTGCGTCGATAAATTTCGTATCATATCCTAGCAAAAGTGCCAAATTTAGCGCACCGCTAAGGTCGTTTGCGCTATAAGTGTCGCTGCTTAAAAGCACATTAAACTCATCGATATTTACCCTGTTTTTAAGGGCTAATTCGAGCTTATTATACGCGTCGATACTGCGATTTTTGGCCGCATATAGGGCAAATTCGCTCAGCACCAAATCCGCAATCTCGCTAGCCTCGTTTGGGGATAAATTTGCGCTAAAATGGCTTTGCAATGCCGTTTTTGCCAAATTTATCTCAGAGATAAAATTTTTAAAATTTATGAAATTTATAAATTTTTGCTCAGAGTAAAATTCTAAAATTTCTAGCGCATTTGCATACGCTGCGCCTAAATTTTTCTGCTTAGCCTCGCGCAAAAATCCCTCACTATCCATGCCAGCCTGCGCTAAGATGCGTTCGAATTTTTTCTCATTTATGCTAGCTTCGTTTCCCACGCACTCGATACTCTCGCCCCTAATCGTCCTAGCTAAATTTTGCAAATTTCGCAAAAATGGAGCCTTTACAAGCGAACCCTTGCAATCATAATCACTCAACAAAAGTTCGCTAGGGCTTGGCGCGCTGGCAAAATAGGCTTTCGGATCTGCCTCGATATCTGCGCAGGTCACGCCAAAAGCACAGATTGCGCCAAATATCCATAAAATCAAAATTCTTTGCATAACCAACCTTGTCAAATTTAACCCGCCATTTTAGCGAAATTTTGCTTATTTAAACTTATTAGCGCAAAACGCGCTAATTCGTGGCTTAGAGCACGAAATTTTCTTCCTCGTTAAAATTTAAATAACGATAAATTTCGCTATTTTTGCCACTTAATTTCTCGCGCACTATCTCTTTGTATTCTCTCGCGCTAGGAATTCTGCCTAGCATCGCGCAAACAGCGGCTAGTTCGGCACTGGCTAAATATACCTTAGCGCCCATACCCATGCGATTATCGAAATTTCTAGTCGAAGTTGATACTACGACCGCATTATCTTTTACTCGCGCTTGATTTCCCATACACAGCGAGCACCCAGGTACCTCTGTGCGCGCTCCTACCGCGCCAAATACGCTATACACGCCCTCTTCTTTGAGTTTCGCCTCGTCCATTTTCGTAGGCGGTGCTATCCAAAGGCGGGCTGGTGTTTGCGCGCTACCCTTTAAAATCTGCGCTGCGGCGCGATAATGCCCGATATTTGTCATACAGCTTCCGATGAAAACCTCATCGATATTTTTCGCCCTTGTTTCATCGGCTAAAATTTCGCTTAGCGTTGCGACATCGTCAGGGTCGTTAGGGCAGGCTAAAATCGGCTCTGTAATCTCACCCAAATCTATTTCAATCACTTCTGCGTATTTTGCGTTTTCATCGGCTTTTAGAAGTGTCGGATTTTCTAGCCATTTTTTCATTTTTTCGCCCCTTCTAGCTAGCGCGTCGCTGTTTTGATAACCAGCTTTTATCATAGCGTCGATTAGAGCGATATTTGAGCGTATGTATTCGCACACACTCTCGGTATTTAGCGCGATTGCGCACGCCGCTGCACTTCTCTCAGCACTAGCATCGCTTAGCTCGAAAGCCTGCTCGGCCTTTAAATTTTCAAGCCCTTCAATCTCTAAAATTTTGCCCGCAAATATATTTTTTTTGCCCTTTTTCTCGACGCTCAATAAGCCTTTTTTAATCGCATAGTAAGGAATTGCATTTACCAAATCGCGCAAAGTAATGCCCTCTTGCAACTCGCCTTTAAATCTCACAAGCACGGATTCTGGCATATTTAGTGGCATACTTCCAGTAACTGCCGCAAACGCCACTAGTCCGCTACCTGCTGGAAAGCTAATGCCGATTGGAAATCTCGTGTGGCTATCTCCGCCCGTGCCTACGCTATCAGGGAGCACCATACGATTTAGCCATGAGTGGATTACTCCGTCCCCTGGGCGCAGTGCCACGCCACCACGACTACTCATAAACGGCGGAAGTGTTCGGTGCGTGATAGTATCGCTTGGCTTAGGATAGGCTGCTGTGTGGCAAAAGCTCTGCAACACGAAATCTGCGCCAAATCCAAGGCTGGCAAGCTCTTTAATCTCATCGCGCGTCATAGGGCCTGTGGTGTCTTGCGAACCCACAGTTAGCGTGAGTGGCTCGACATACATACCGGCTCTCACGCCCGCCATGCCACAGGCTTTGCCGACGATTTTTTGCGCGAGAGTGTAACCTGCGCTCTCGTCAAATTTAGGTTGCTTTGGTCTAGTAAAAATCTCATCATCGCCTAAGCCTAGCTCTTTTCTAGCCTTAGCGCAAAGCCCTCTTGCGATGATTAGCGGGATTCGCCCGCCGGCTTTGTATTCATCGAAAATCGTATTTGGGCTCAGGCTAAATTTGCAAACGACCTCGCCATTTTTAATAATCTCGCCCTTGTATGGATAAATCTCGATTTCATCGCCCATTTCGAGGTTTTCGACACTCGCTTCGATTGGCAAAGCACCGCTATCTTGGGCTGTGTTAAAAAAAATCGGCGCGATGACCGAGCCTATGATTACACCGCCTGTTTTTTTGTTTGGGATACCATAAATTTCCTCGCCGATATGCCACTGCACGGAATTCACGCCACTTTTGCGACTACTTCCAGTGCCCACGACATCGCCCACATACACGACCTGCCTACCGCTTTTTTTAAGCTGGGCGATTGTTTCTAGGCTACCGGCTTGGCGTTTGCTAAGCATGCTTAGGGCATGAAGCGGGATATCCGAACGCGTGAAAGCCTCACTAGCAGGGCTTAAATCATCTGTGTTTGTCTCGCCAGCGACCTTGAAAACCACGCCTTTGATACACTCGCTCAGAGGTTTTTTTGCCTTAAACCACTCCATATTCGCCCATGCTTCAAGCACGGCTTTTGCGTGAGCGTTGCCCTCTTTTGCCAGCCTTGCGACCTCTGCGAAGTAATCATGCACGAAAATCGTCCTGCCAAGAGCCTTTGCTGCGCCCTTTGCGATGGCTTCATCTGCGCTTTGTAAGGCGCGAATTAACTCGATCACGCTGTATCCGCCAAGCATGCACTCCAACATCGCAAAAGCCTCATCTTTGCTAATGCCAGCCACGCTACAATCGCCGTTTATGATTTCGCCCAAAAACTCAGCCTTGATTTTAGCGGCATCATCGACGCCAGGGTTAATGCGTGTTTTTAAAATTTCGATTAATTTTTCGCTTGGATTGGTTTTTAGGATTTCGCATAGCTGCTTGGTTTGCTCGGCGCTAAGTGCTAGTGGCGGGATACCTAGCTTCGCGCGCTCATTTACGCTGGATTCGTAGTTTTGTAAAAAGTCCATATTTTGCCCCTTTTTGGTAAAATTTCGGACAATTTTACAATAAATTTGATTAAATAGTTAAATTCACAGGAATTTTAAATTTGCACTCATTGCAAGAAATTTGCATTAGCAAAATTCAAAACAATTTAAATTTTAAATTTTCGCAAATTTTAGGCGGATTGAATTTAGCACCACGGTTACCGAGCTAAAACACATTGCTGCTGCGCCAAACATCGGTTTTAGTAGTACTCCACATAAAGGATATAAAATTCCAGCCGCCACAGGTATGCAGATGAGATTGTAAAAAAACGCCCAAAAAAGGTTTTGTTTTATCGTCGTCATGGTTTTTTGCGACAAATTTATCAAATAAGCCAAATTTCGCAAGTCATTTTTGATAAAGATTATATCTCCGGCACCCTTGGCGATGTCGCTGCCTGAGTTCATCGCGACGCCTATGTCTGCGGTTTTAAGAGACGGAGCGTCGTTTATGCCGTCCCCTATGAAAAGGACTTTTTCGCTGTTTTTTAAATTTGCTATAAATTCATATTTTTGGCTTGGCAAAACTTCGCTTATGATCTCATCTACGCCTAAATTTTTGCCGATGAAATTCGCTGTTTTGGCGTTATCGCCTGTTAGCATTATGGTTTTTATGCCTTGATTTTTAAGTGTGTTTATGCACTCTACGGCTTCATCTCGCAAAATGTCGCTAAGTGCCACAAAGCCCACGAATTCGGCATTTATAGCCACAAAAATCACGCCAAAGCCATCGCACAAAAACTCATCTGCATTTTTTGGAATTTCAAATTCCACGCCGTTTTCATTTAAAAGCTCTTTATTTCCCGCTAGTAGCGTAAATTCGCCGTTTTTCGCCTTTATGCCTCGCCCTAGCAGGCTCTCAAATTCCCCGTCAATTTTAGCAAATTTAAGCCCTTTTTCTTTCGCAAATTTCACAATCGCCTTTGAAATCGGATGTTCGCTTAGCATTTGCACGCTTGCGATTAGTGCGAGATTTTCATCGCTTAAATTTGTAAAATTTACCGAAATTTCGCCTTTGCTTAGTGTGCCTGTTTTGTCAAAAACGGCGATTTTCGTATCTTTTAGGATTTCTAAAACTTCCGGGTTTTTCACCAAAACGCCGTTTTTAGCGGCATTTGAAATAGCACAAACTATCGCAATGGGCGTAGCCAAACCCAAAGCACAAGGGCATGAAATAATCAAAACGCAAATTGCGCAAAGCAGGCCAATATAGGCTTTCCCAGCGACTAGCCAAATCACAAACACGCAAATGGCAATAAAAATCACGCTTGGCACAAAGATATTTGCGATTTTATCGGCAAAGCGAGAAATCGGCATTTTTTTGCTTCCTGCTTCGCTAAGTAAATTTTTGATTTCAGCCAAAACGCTTTGGTGCGAAAATTTGGTGATTTCGACCTGTAAAATTCCTGCGACACTCACGCACCCAGCATTTACGCTATCTCCTGCCTTTTTAAAAACGGCTAAACTCTCGCCGGTTATGAGGCTAATATCAATTTCAGCTTCGCCACTTATGACCACGCCATCGCCCGGGATTTGTGCGCCGTTTTTGACTAAAACTTTATCTCCCGGTTTTAGTTCGTTAGCCAAAATTTCGCTTGTCGTGCCGTCAGGGTTGATCAAAATCGCCTTTTTTGGGCTTAAATCTATGAGTTTTTTAATGTAATCATTAGCTTTAAGTTTGCTTCGCTCTTCAAGGTATTTTCCTAGCAATATGAAAGCAATTATCATCGCTGACGAGCTAAAATACAAATTCGCCCACTCGTTTCCGCCCTTAAAATAGACAAAAATCGCACTTCCTAGCGAATACAAATACGCCGCAGACGAGCCAAGCGAGACTAGCACATTCATATCGTAGTTTTTGTTTTTTAGCGACCCATAGGCGTGGTAAAAGAAGTTTTTGCCACAAAAGCCTAGCACGACGGCGCCCAGCACAGCGCAAATCGAGGCTTTTACGGCGAAGCCGAAATTTGATTTCATTTCGATTAGCATTATAAAACACGCTAAAATCACGGCTAAAACGAATTTAAAAAGCATATTTTTTAAATTTCGCGCCTTTTTGGCTTCTAGCTCTTCGTAGTTTGTGGCGATTTCATAGCCTAGTTTTGTGATTTTCGCTTTTACGGCGTCTAGGACGGCTTCATCTGCTACTTCAAATTCGCCGAACCCAGCTGTGAAGCTCACATTTACGCTTTCTACACCCTCAATCTTGCGCGTAACTCGCTCGATTGCGTTCGAGCAATTCACGCAGGTCATTCCGACTATGTTTAGGTTAAATTTTTGTGACATTTGCGATTAAATTTTGGTTGCGCTAAATCCCAAATCGTCCATTTCGCTAAGAAATTTTTCCACCTCATCCGCGCTTAAATTTACGCTTACGACCTTGTTTTCTACATCGACGCTAATCTCGCCAAACTCCTCAGCTAGGGCGTTTTTGATAGTATTTGCGCAGCCGTTGCACATGATTTTTGGTGCGCTAAATTTCATAGTTTGTTTAAAAGACATTTTCGCTCCTTGAAAAAATTATTTTGCGATTGTATATCATAAAGTTAAATGTTCGGAATTTCGCTAGCGCAACCCCATAATACTGCGCCGAAAATTTGTCATTGCAAAAAGTGAAGCAAAATTTGCCTTCATTTGTCATTGCGAGCTTTCGCAGAAAGCGAAGCAATCCAGGGAAATTCAGATAAATTTTAATTAATTCAAATTCTCTCTAAATTTTACTGGATTGCTTCGAAAACTTCGTTTTCTCGCAATGACACTTTTTTTTGTCATTGCGAGGAGCTGTGAAACAGCGACGAAGCAATCTACGAGTTTAAAATTCTTTGCGGTAAATTTGCAAAAACGCTGACCTTAAATTTTAAAGTCGTAGATTGCCACGAAACGGCTTGCGCCGTTTCTCGCAATGACACTTTTTTGTCATTGCGAGGAGCGTAGCGACGAAGCAATCTAGTAAAATTTAAACAATGTTTGATTTTATAAACGGCTTCGCCGTTGCTGGATTGCTTCGAGCCTTTCGGCTCTCGCAATGACACGAAATTTGCGTTTGGATTATTTATGCTCGTAGATTGCCACGAAACGGCTTGCGCCGTTTCTCGCAATGACAGATTATGCAAAATTACTCGCTATTGTCATTGCGAGGAGCTGTGAAACAGCGACGAAGCAATCTACGAGTTTAAAATTCTTTGCGGTAAATTTGCAAAAACGCTGACCTTAAATTTTAAAGTCGTAGATTGCCACGGCGACTGCGTCGCCTCGCAATGACAGATTGGGCATTGCGAGAATTAAGAGTTTTCGATTAAGGCGATTTCGTCGGCAGTTAAATCGTAAAGTGCAAAAACTAGCGAATTTAGTTCGTTTTCGCTCTGTGAAATTTGCGATTTTAGGCTCAATACCTGCGATTTGTATTCGCTAAAAAAGCCTTGATAGTAATTTTTAAATTTCACTTCTGCAAGTTTGTCTGTGAATTTTTCTTTTTTAGCTTTTGCGTATTCTTTGATAAATTCGTCAAATTCCAAATTTTCAAATTCAGCTAGTTTTTGCGGTATTTTTTCTAAATTTAATTCACGCAAAAATTCGGTTTTTGTGATTTGTAAATTTTTGTTTAAATCTAAAAGTAAATCAACTTTTTGGACAAACGGCTCTTGTTCGTCTAAATTTGCAAGTTTTGGTAACCCAAAAGGATTTATATAATTTGTATTAAATCTAAAATATCCACCCCTTAACTCTGTTCCTATATTTTTTAGATAAAACCATAAAAGTTTTGAATTTAATATCGCAAGATAAAATTTTGTAAATTCACTAAATTTATCATTTATTACTATTCCGTAACCACCATTTTTTATACAATAACCAATATTATCAAAAGAAATTTGAATTCCAAAAGTTATATCGGGCACAACTAATTTTTTACTATCTATCAAATTTAAACTTTTTGGATAAATGTATAAAAACCAGCCGTCTTTATCCATTTTGCCTTTTTCTCTACCACGCAAAAAAGCTTCATTTGCTTTTAAATATTCGTATCCATTTGGAAAATTTGATTTTATATAATCTTCGCTCATAGGCGTTGCTTTGCCGTTTTCAAGCAGATATGGAAAAATCACAAAATAGCGATTTTGCAAATTTGCGTAGCGTTTAATGTCTTCGCCTTTTAAAATCGGTTTTAAAAGTCCTTTTTCGACTTCGACGATTTTATCTAATGCTTTGGAATAAAGTCCGTTTTTTGTAATTTGTAGCAAATAAACATCATCACCACTAGTTGCAATGCCTTGAAAAATTTTGGCAAAAACATCTTGGACTTTGAGCGGTTGAGAATTTATCTTTTTTAAAATATTTGCTGTTTTGTTGTCTGTTAAATTCCATTTGTCGCTACTTAAATTTTGATATGAAATTTCGTTTAAATTTAGCGAATTTGTTAGTTCATTTGGATTTAAATGTGTAAATTTAAGCTTTTGGTTATCGTGCGATAAAATACAGATACAAGTATAAGTCGAAGCATCGCTAAAAACGCTGTGGCTACCGAAATGATAGAGTTTTTCAAGGGCTTTGTTTTGGCTTAAAAAATTGCGAATTCCATTTCCAAAATCTGAAATCAAAAATTTATGTGGCAAAATAAAGCCTAATTTGCCGTTTTTGTTAAGCCATTTAAAACCTTGTTCCATAAAAAGCACATAAATATCGTAATTTCCTGTGGCAGAAGTAAATTTTTGTTCGTAAATTTTACTTTCTTGTTCATGGTGTGCTTTTAAACCTTGCACTCTGATATACGGCGGATTTCCGATAACGCAGTCGAATTTGAAATCAAACGGAAAATCTAAAAGCGAATTCGCGCATTTTATATTGTTTGATAAATCAGTGAGTTTTCGCCCTTTTTGCGCGGTGCGGAGCCAAAGCGAGAGTTTGGCGATTTGGACTGCGTCGGCGTTGATATCTACGCCAAAAAGGTTGTTTTCTAAAATTTGGGGTTCTATGTCGTATAACGGCAAAGCTTCGTTTTCGTAAATTTTGCGAAATTTATCTAAATTTTTGTGTTCGTTAATGAGAAAATCCAAAGCCCCGTTTAAAAATGCTCCACTTCCACAAGCAGGGTCGATGATTTTTAAATTTAGCAAAAAATTCTTATAAGCACGGATATTTTCGAGCGTTTGCGTTTCTGCTTTGCTAAGGCGTTTTGGGTTTTTGGGAAGTGAAATTTCGTGCAAATTTAGCCTTGACTTTTCGTTTTCGCAAATCTGCCCTAGGGTTTGGCTAATGATAAATTTCACAATATATTCAGGCGTGTAGAAAATGCCGTCTTTCTTGCGTTTGCTATCTTTTTTGTCAAATTTATCGCCTATGATTTGCGAATTTAACTCTTCAAGGTCGCTTAGGCTCTGCTCGAAAATATGACCTAGGATATTCACACCGATATCGCTTGCAAAGTCGTAAGATGAGAGTTTGGCGATATGGGGTTGCAAAATTTCATCGTCAAATTTGAGCGAATTTAGCGTCTCATCAGTGGCAAAAAGTCCGCCATTGTAAGCCGGGATTTGCAAATTTTGGCTTCCTTTGTCAATCGCTTCGAAATATTTCTGCCAAATTTGATAAAGCGACATATCGGCAATGTCCTTTAACTGGGTAAATTTATCATTTATTTCGCTAACCAAATTCGATTTTAAAAGCCCCATATCTTCGGCAAAAAGCACGAAAATAATGCGGTCGCAGAGTTTTTGGGTTAGGCTTAAAATCGTAGTTTGCGAAATTTGCGAATTTAGCGAAACGGCATTTTCAAAGAGTTTTAGGCGAAATTCACTAAAATCAGCGTAGAGTTTTTTAGAAATTTCTTGCTCGAAATTCTCGCTTTCTTTTAGCAAATTTAGCGTTGCGTTTGAGATTATGTTCTCAAAGCATAAAATTTGGTGAAAAAACTCAAATTCCGCACGGCTCATCGTAAAAAGGCTGAATTTTTCGTAAGCTGTCTTTTTGTCGATATATAGGCGAATTTCATCGAAATTTGAGATGATGATATAGCGACTTTTGGCGTGAGAGTTGTGGTAGTTGAAGGCTTGGATTTCTATTTTGTCTAAATCACGAGTTTTTTGGTCTTTTAGCTCAATGACGCCGATGACTTCGCCGTTTGCGCCTAGGATTGCGCCGTCTGCTTTTTTGGCGTCAGTTTCGTTTTTGCTCTCTCTTGCTAGGTTGAAATTTTGCGGATTTGTCGTTTTTAGCGTGTAGCCTAGGCAAGCCTCAAAAATATCGTGTAAAAAATCCGTCTGATACTCTTCTTCTTTTATGGTTTTTAGAAGTTCGATTTTAGCTTGAAATTTTAATAAATTTGCGTAGCGTTGTTCGAGCAGTTCGGAGTTTTGCGTCTGATTTTGTGCGATTTTTCGTTTGAAAAGTGGCATATTCATTTCCCAAAATTTTGAAATTTAAAAATTTTGTAATTTTAGCGAAATTTGATTTAAAATACTGCAAATATCCACAATAACACAAAATTTAAGCCAAATTTTGCTACAATCGCAGGTTTTTAAATTTTAAATTCACAAGGATAATTTATGGGACGAGCGTTTGAGTATAGACGAGCGGCAAAAGAGGCTAGATGGGGGAAAATGAGCAAACTTTTCCCAAAACTTGGCAAGGCAATCACAATGGCAGCCAAAGAAGGTGGCGAAGATCCTGAAATGAACGCCAAACTTCGCGCTGCAATCGCGACTGCAAAGGCGCAAAACATGCCAAAGGACAATATCGACGCGGCGATTAAACGCGCCAGCGGTAAGGATAGCGCGGAGATTAAGACCGTATTTTACGACGGCAAAGCCCCACACGGCGCGCTTGTCATCGTCGAGTGCGCCACAGACAACCCTACTCGCACGGTTGCAAACATAAAATCAGCCTTCAACAAAGGCAAGGGCGAGTTTTTACCAAGCGGAAGTTTGAAATTTATGTTTTCTCGCAAGGCAGTTTTTGAGACGAAATTCCCAGATGGCGCAGATATCGAGGAGCTAGAACTCGAACTAATCGACTTTGGATTAAGCGAAATCGAGGTAAATGAGTTCGAAAACGACAAAGGCGAGAGCGAAAAAACGCTAATCATCTACGGCGAATACGAAAATTTCGGCACTCTAAATGAGGGTATCGAAAAGCTAGGTTTGGAGCTAATTAGCGGAAATTTGAAATTTATCGCCAACGACAAACACGAATTCAGCGACGAGCAAATCGCCGATATCGACGCGCTACTAGATCGCCTCGAAGACGACGACGATGTGCAAGCAATATATACAAATATCGAATAAGGAGAAAAAATGGAAGAATTAAAAGTCTATGAAATCGACGAAAGCGCGCTATCAAAGCTAAAATTCGCCATAATCCACACAGACAAAGGCGACATGACGCTAGAATTATACGCAGACGAGGCACCACAAGCTGTGACAAATTTCGCCACACTCGCAAACTCAGGCTTTTATAAGGGGCTAAATTTTCACCGCGTTATCCCAAATTTCGTAATCCAAGGCGGCTGCCCTTACGGCACTGGCACAGGCGGTCCTGGCTGGCGCATAAACTGCGAGTGCGTAGGTCAAAAACACCGCCACGAACGTGGTTCGCTAAGCATGGCGCATGCTGGACGCAACACAGGCGGAAGCCAATTTTTCGTCTGCCACAGCGCGCAACCGCACCTTGACGGCGTGCATACGGTATTTGGCAAGGTCGTGGATAATGCAGGACTAGCCGTGCTTGACGCGATTAGAGCCGGCGATAAAATCCTAGATATCGAGATCAAAGAAACTCTATAAAATGCTAAAAATCGGCACGGATATTACCCAAATTTCCCGTATCGTAAGACTTCGCGAAAAATACGGCGCGAAGTTTTTGCGTAAAATTTTGCGCAAGAGCGAGCGGGAAATTTTCGTGCGCGATGAGAGTATCGCTGGGGCGTATGCCGCCAAAGAAGCTCTATCTAAGGCACTTGGCGTGGGTATTGGAGCGAAATTTAGCTTCAAAGACGCCAAAATTTATAAAGACAAATTTGGCGCACCAAATTTTAAATTCACAAAAAAACTAAAAAAGAAATTCCGTATAAAAGCCTCGTCGCTTTCGATTACGCACGATAACGGCGTCGCGATTGCGATTGTAGCGATAAATTTGAAAACTCACTGAAAATCTGCGCTTTTGAGATAATCATACAGGCTTAGCACGCTTAAAAACAGCGTCAGTATCGCAGGACCTAGTATCACACCCCAAAACCCAAAGGTCGAAATTCCAGCTAGCATTGAGAAAAATATCAAAATTTCGTTGATTTTGGCGGGATTTTTGACAAGGCGCGAGTTGATAAATTTAATCACAAGCGGCTTTACAAAGCTATCAGCGATCGTCGAAATCATCACCACACAATAAATCAAAATGATAAGCGCACCACTCGTCGAACCCCCGATAAAGACGATTAGCGCGGTAGGCACATACACGAGCGCGCCACCGATCGCAGGGATTAGCGAGCAAAATCCAAAAATCACGCCCATTAACACAGGGTCAAATCCGTAGCTTCCAGCAATCACCGAAAACAAAAGCCCCTGCAAAACGGCGTTAAAAATCGTCGAGTATAGCACCACGCTCATGGTGTTTGCGGTCTCTGCGAAGATATAATCAAGCTGCTCGGCTTTGACGGGAACGATTTTTTTGATAAATCCCGCAATATCGGCGCCATAAAGGTATGAAAAAAAGCAAAAAATGATGATTAGCACCATATCAGCGATAAATTTTAGGCTCGATTTGCCCGCCACAGAAAAGTATGAAAACGCCTGTTTCGCGGTGGCTGCAATGTCTAGATTGCCCAAAAATTCCTTGATTTGCGCCTCAAATCCATTTAGTGCCTTTGGGAGCTGAATATCCATATTTTTGGCGTTTTCGACCATTAAATTTAGGCTAGAAATGTCAAAATGCGCGATATTTTTCGTAATCTGCGTGCCAGCATAGATAAATGGCACAAACAGCACCACGCACAGCACCAGCGTCGTTAGAAGCGAGCCTAGGACCTTTTTGCCACGCACAAATGAGAGGATTTTGATATGCAAACCAGATGTCGAAATCGAAATCAAAACCCCAATCGCAATCGCCAGCAAAAACGGCGAAAACAGATAAATCACGCAACAAAACAGAAATAAAATTATACCGATGAAAAAAATCTTGCTCGTTTTTGCGTTTTTCGCCCTAGCTTTGCCTAGCGGTTCGCCCTTAGAATCGACGATATTAGGGCGTGAGTGTGAAAGTGTGTCTAAATTTTCGTTATTTGCCAAATTTTATCCTTTAAATTTCAAAAGGGGTATTTTATAAATTTAATTTTTAAATTTCAAATTTTACTATTTTATCTCGATGATAGCCCCGCTACCGACGCCAAGAGCGCCAGTTTCGATAAGCGCGCCACTACCGATATCAAAAACGCCGTTTTTCACATCGCTAAACACCCCAGCACAAATTTCATCATCGCGGTTTATGCTAACCTCGATTTTAGCGCCATTTACGCGGTGAAACTGGGCGCAGGTTTTATCGCCGATTTGTAGTGGTAAGGATACATTTGTCATCGAGCCAGGCTCGCTAAATTCGCCCTTTGCGACATAATACGCGCCAAAATCGCTAAAAATCGTGTTAAACGATAATTTTACCTTTGATTTGGCGAAATTCATTTTCTCGGCGACTTCGCGTAGGGCTGCTCTTGCGTTTTGGCAATTTTTGTCCTGTTTGGACTTTGCGTTACACTGCGCCACGACGCCCTTGGCGACCTCTAAATTCGCTCTGTAATAATCCACGCTTTTTTCGCTTTCGCAGCCTAAAAAAACGGCGCAAAACGCCACAATAGCGCAAAATTTTATGAATTTCATTTTTAGCCTTTTTGTGAAATTTGAAGAAAGATTATAGCGAATTTGGAGTTAAAATTTGCTCGCCAAAACGGCGAGCATAAAAGGAGAACTATTATTATTTATCCAACAAGCAATCTCATATCGGCCTCAACCGAGCTAATGCCCGCAATGCCGAAGTTTTCGACCAATACCTTTGCCACATTTGGCGATAAAAACGCTGGAAGCGTAGGGCCTAAGTGGATATTTTTCACGCCAAGATATAAAAGCGCTAAAAGCACGATAACCGCCTTTTGCTCATACCAAGCGATATTAAATGCCAAAGGAAGCTCATTTATATCATTTAGACCGAAAATTTCTTTTAATTTCAAAGCAATTAGCGCAAGTGAGTATGAATCATTGCATTGTCCTGCATCTAGCACACGCGGGATTCCGCCGATATCGCCAAGGCTAAGCTTATTGTATTTGTATTTCGCACAACCTGCGGTTAAAATCACGGTGTCTTTTGGCAAAGCTTTTGCAAACTCAGTGTAATACTCCCTAGATTTCGCCCGTCCGTCGCACCCAGCCATGACGACAAATTTACGGATTGCGCCTGATTTTACAGCTTCTACGACCTTATCGGCTAGGGCGAAAACCTGTGCGTGAGCAAAACCGCCTACGATTTTACCACTTTCGATTTGTGTCGGTGGGGCGCAGGTTTTGGCCTGCTCGATTATGGCGCCAAAATCCTTATTTTCGCCGTGTTCGCCCTTAATGTGCAAGCAACCCTCCACGCCCACAGCACCTGTCGTCCAAAGTCTGTGTTTGTAGCTCTCTGGCGGGATTACGACGCAGTTTGTCGTCATTAAAATTGGCCCGTTAAATTTCTCAAATTCCTCTTTTTGCTTCCACCACGCATTACCGTAATTTCCGATGAAATTCGGATATTTTTTGAAAAACGGATAGTAGTGGGCTGGAAGCATTTCAGAGTGTGTATAGACATCTACGCCACTGCCTTGTGTCTGCTCCAATAGCATTTCTAAATCGCGCAAATCATGCCCTGAAATTAAAATTCCTGGGTTTTTCCCTACGCCGATATTTACTTCGCTAATCTCAGGATTGCCGTAAGCGCCTGTATTTGCGCTATCTAGCAAAGCCATGCCAGATACGCCAAATTTGCCAGTCTCCATGGCAAGAGCGATTAAATCATCAATGCTTAGGCTATCATCAAGGGTTTTTGCCAAAGCCTTTTGGATAAAAATATCAATGCTCTCATCTTCCTTATTTAGGGCGTTTGCGTGTTTCATATACGCAGCAAGCCCCTTTAATCCATAAGTGGTAAGCTCTCTTAGGCTTCGTTTGTCCTCATCAGCCGTGCTTAAAACTCCGACTTCTCTTGCTTTTTGCGCAAATTCGCTCTCTTCTCCCTCCCAAAGTGCAAATTCTGGCAAATTTGAACAATCGCCTAAATTTGCGATAAGCGATTTTTTCATTTCTAGGGTTTTTTTGATGATTGCGATAATCGCAGGATTATCGAAATTTGCGTTTGTGATAGTTACGAATAAATTCATCGTTACTCTGTGATTTACCTCTTTTGCTACGCTTTTACCCTGCGCCCTTAGCGCACAAGCTACGCTTGAAAGCCCTTTTGTAACATAAACTAACAAATCTTGCATAGCTGCAACTTCTGGCTTTTTACCACATACGCCACTAACCGTGCAGCCCGTGTTTTTGGCTGTTTCTTGACACTGAAAACAAAACATATTTTCCATAATTTCTCCTTTGAAATTTGAAATTCAAGGCGCATTATAATATAATGCGAAATTAATTTCTGTTGTTATAACAACAAAAAGGCAAAATTTATGAATTTATCCAAAACTATACTTTTTAACGGCATAAGCGAAGATGAGATTGCAGATTTGCTCCCTTGCTTGGAAGCACAAAGGGCGAAATTCGCCAAAGATGAGATAATCTTTCGCTGTGGGGACAGCACTACAAAAATCGGGCTCGTGCTAAGCGGAAGCGTGGATATTGTCGTAAATTTCTTGCGTGGAAATAGCAATATTTTTGGGCGTATTACCAGAGGCGATATATTTGCTGCAAACTACGCCATAAGCGCAAAACCCCTAGAATGCGATGTCGTAAGCGCAGAGCCAAGTGAAATTTTATTTTTAAATTTGCGCAAAATTCTAACTTCTTGTGCCAAAAATTGCCCCTATCATCACAAAATCATCTATAATCTGTTTAAAATTTCAAGCAACAAAAACCTAAATCTCTCAGCCCGTATGATGCACACTGCGCCCAAGACTATACGAGAGAGATTACTTTCTTATTTTGGTGAGCAAGCACTCAAAAACGCAAGCACCAGCTTTTGTGTGCCGTTTTCTAGGCAGGGGCTGGCTGATTATTTGGGTGTGGATCGAAGCGCTATGTCAAACGAACTTAGCAAAATGGCGAAAGACGGGCTAATAAGCTATGATAAAAACGAATTTCGCCTGAATTTTGATATTTGAAATTTTTTAAAATTTGCAAAATTTTGCGTTAAATTTTGCAAATTTTCATTGTGCCTTTTTTGTTTAGTAAATTTAAGCGCTTCCAATGTAAAATTAGCCCTTAAAAAATCAAGGAAAAATATGTCAGCTAAAAAACCACTTATTGTCTTTGTTCTTATTTTTGTCGCTATACTTGCTTTAAATTCCGATTTTATGGGTGGTAGAAAAATAAAAACATTTTCAGTTACAGCCGATACAAATGTTTCGCAAGTAAAAGGTCTGTCAAAATATGTAACACAAGAAGAGATTGATAGTTTTGCGTTTAGACATTGGAATATTGATAAAGATAAAGTCATGAATAACGACAAAATGGAAAATTTACGATTACTTTTAAAATCAAAAAATACACAAGAAATTTTAGCTTATATGAAAGATAATAATATCAGCGTTGATGAGCCACTTCACTATGGAGTAACGCCTTTAATGTATAGTGCATTTTATGATGATATAGATACTGCAAAAGAGCTTTTAAATTTAGGTGCAGACCCGCACAAAAAAGATAGATACAAACTAAGCCCTATGGCGTATGCAATAGGTGCAAATTCCATAAATACTGTCAAACTGCTTTTTGAAAATGGTATTAAATTTGAAGAAACCAAAATAGCACAAAGTTATGTTGATGGAAAGTGGTATCGCTCATCAATGTATAAACATATATTGATAGATGAAAACAAAAATATTTTAGAATTAGTATTAAGAGATGATATGAAAAACCAAAATTACAAAAGAGCATATTTCGGCGGAACTATATTTTATGTTATGGTTGAAAATGGATTAATTGATATAGCAAAATTTGCATTAGATAATGGCTACCAACCATATACTTATCAATATACTGATGCAGACGCTTTCACTACATTTGGCAATACCCTAGAAGAAGTTTTTACGCAAGAAGAGATGAAAATACTAATAGAGACTGAGAAAACATTTTTTAAACACAGAACAGATAAAGAATTTAACTTGGAACTTTATTTAGACCAAGAAAGATTTAGAACAAGTTTATATTATCCATTAACAGAAGTTCATAATTATGAGCCTATGTTAAATTTATTGTTAGATTATAATATCTCGGGGCAACCTACTCAAAAGGTTATGAGAGAAGTTTATGAAGATTGTTATGATAAATATAAAACAGCTATTATAAATAAAGCTAAATATATAATTGATATGAAAACTGGTTTTGATGAGAAAAAAGAGCGAGAAATCCTTAATAAATATGAAAGCGATTATACAAAAAAATCAGAAAAAAACATATTAATAGTAAGAACACCTATGGAGCCAAACCCAATTGCATTAAATTTATTTGATGAAGTTATAAATAGATATGGTAAATATTGTAGTGATAAGAATTTAGATTTTGATAAATTGATTTATTTAGACGATAAGATTATTAATCAATACGAACAATATAGGGCAGTCTGGAATTATGAAGATAAAAAACAACTTGATGAAAATGAAAATTTTAAAGATGTCAAGGAATTTATTGCATATCTAAATCAACAAACAATGAATAGGGTTAGAGGCGGATATGTATTTTACGATACAAATCAAACATATGATGAATATTTTGACAGTTTAATAGAAAAACTTGCAAAAACGCAAACAGAGAGAAACATATTTTACAAAAATTATAATCATCTTTAAATAAAATTTAATTAAAGGAGAAAAAGCATGGCAGAATTTAATCGTGCAGAATATATTGCGCAAAAAGTTGAAAAATTTTGAGCCAAAGAAATATAAACAATCTCAAATGCTCCTAAAATTTAGACTATAAATTTGCAAAATTTAGCGTTAAATTTTGCAAATTTAACGCAATTTAATCAAAAAATCCCCGTTCATCGAGGCTAGTTTCGTATCCTAGGGCTGATTTTGCGCGCACGCTCATAATGCGCCCTTTGGCTGTCTTTTCGATGTATCCGTTGGCTAGTAAATACGGCTCGATGACATCTTCGATCGTGCCCTCGTCCTCGCTAAGTGCCGCTGCGATGGTGCTTAGCCCCATGGCTCTCTTGCCCGCTTCGCCCAAAATCGCAAGGTATCGCAAATCCATCTCATCAAATCCAAGCTCATTGACCCCAAGCGCGTCCAAACCCTCGTTCGCGCGCTCTTTGGTGATGATTTTCTCGTCTTTGACCTCAGCAAAATCTCTTATGCGCTTCAAAAGTCGAAGCGCGATGCGTGGCGTGCCACGGCTACGACGCGCGATTTCTAAGCTAGCGTCTTTTTCGCACTCTTTTTCGAGTTTGATCGAGGCGATTTTTACGATTTTGGCAAGCTCTTCGGTGGTGTAAAACTGCAAGCGAAACTGCATACCGAAGCGATCTCGCAAAGGCGCAGAAATCATGCCTGCGCGCGTGGTCGCACCGATGAGTGTAAAGTGTGGAATATCGATTTTAATGGTTTGCGCCGCTGGACCTGAGCCGATGATGATATCAAGGCGGAAATCCTCCATCGCAGAATACAGCACCTCCTCGATCGCCGGGGAGAGGCGGTGAATTTCATCTATAAAAAGCACATCGCCCTCTTCGAGATTTGTCAAAATCGCGGCCAAATCACCACTTTTTTCTATCATCGGAGCGGCGGTTACTTTGATATTAGCCCCCATTTGCGTGGCGATAATGTGCGCGAGAGTGGTCTTGCCAAGCCCTGGTGGCCCATAAAACAGCACATGATCTAGGCACTCGGCGCGCTTTTTGGCGGCCGTGATTGCTATATTTAGGTTCGATTTGATTTTTTCTTGCCCGATATAATCCTCGAAATTCGCCGGTCTTAGCGAAATTTCCGACGCTTCATCTAGTTTTAATTTTTCTATTTCTACGATTCTGTCCATTAAATTTACCTATTTCAAATACTCAAATTCTTCGCTTGGGAAAATGCCTTTTTTTACATCGTTAGCGTAGTTTTTCACAGCTTCTCGCACGAGTTCGGCGCCGTTTAGGTAGCGTTTTACAAATTTTGGCTTAAATTCGTCAAAAAATCCTAGCATATCGCTCCATACTAGCACCTGTCCGTCGCAGGATCCTGCGCCGATACCGATAACAGGGACATTTGCGACGCTCATTACTTCATTAGCCACGCTAGAAACTGTGCCTTCAAGCAGAAGCAAAACCGCTCCCGCATTTTGCACGGCTTTTGCGTCATCAAGTAGCAAATTTAGTGCGTTTTTCTCGCGACCGCTTACCTTGTAGCCACCTTGAAAGCGAGAGAGTTGCGGACGCAGTCCTATGTGGCTCATAACGGCAATGCCGTTTTTGCTAAGAAGCTCGACGGTAGCCACAAAGTCCTTTCCGCCTTCGATTTTAACGGCGTCGCAACCTGTTTTTTCATAAACTTTGGCGCAGTTTTTAAGCGCAAGCTGGGGCGTAGCGCACGAACAAAACGGCATATCCACGACCAAATATGGGTGCGTTAGACCGCGCCTAACAGCTCTTGCGTGATAAATCATCTCATCTACGCTTATGCCAATAGTCTCAGCGTGTCCGCCAAAGCTCATATTTAGGCTATCGCCTACTAGCACCATATCGACTTGGTCATTAAAAATTTTGGCAAAAAGTGCGTCGTATGCTGTGATCATAACGATTTTTTCGCTGTTTTCTTTCATTTTATAAAGGTCATTTATAGTGATTTTTGCCATATTTTATCCTTAAAAATTTTTTGCGATTATAGCCTAAATTTGGCAAATTTAACCCAAATTTGACAATATAAAATTTTTGAAGTAAAATGTGCGACTTCCTTTTGGGGGTGACTTGGCTTCGACAGAAATGGATTGGTCAAGGTGGCATGCCGCTTCGGATATAGCGTATAAAATCCAAATTAAAATTAAACGCAAATAACAAAAATTTTGCTCCTGCTTACGCAAAAGTAGCGTAATCGCAGTCGAGCCCTGCACTGCGCCCATACTATCTAAGCGCGGTAGCGGGTAATCCTAGATAGCGTAGTTTCGCGCTCTGACGAGGCGCGGGGCGAAATTTAGTCTTTGCTTTGGCGATTTGTTTTGGAAAGTGAGCAAGCTGGGGCGAGATTTTCACTTTTGCTAAGCATGTAGAGGCTTTGGTCGTTTGTTTTTGGACTGCGGTTCGATCCCGCACACCTCCACCATTTAAGCTTTTTTTGAGTTATTTTCATAAAATTTACAAAATTTCATAAATTTAAAGGCAAAACAATGGCTAGAATTTTCATCACAGGCGATACGCACGGCGGTTGGCGTGGGTTTAGCGGCGAAATGAAAAGGTTTGAAAAGTTTAGATACAAAACCGAAAAAGAGCTTTGCAAAGACGATTTTCTCATTATCGCAGGGGATTTTGGCTTTGTTTGGGAGAGCGAACCAGATAAAGATGAAATTCGTTGGCTAAAATACTTTAATGAACGAAATTACACCACGCTTTTCATCGACGGCAACCACGAAAATTTCAATCGCTTAAATTCGTATGAAATTAGCGAATTTCACGGCGGAAAAGTGCATAAAATCTCAAAAAGCATCTATCATTTAATGCGGGGGCAGGTTTATGAGCTTGCAGGGCACAAAGTCCTTAGTATGGGCGGTGCAGCGAGTATCGACAGGGAGTATCGCACGCAAAACATATCGTGGTGGGAGGGCGAAAATATCAACGAGGCTGAGTTAAACGAGGCTTACGAAAACCTCGCTAAGCACGATTTTAGCGTGGATTTGGTGCTTTCGCACACTGCGCCGAATTCTATCGCGCTAAAGGTGCTAGCCCTAAATGAGTTTGCGCTGAATTTCCGCGATCCAAACGGCGATTTGTTAGAAGAAATTTATCGCAAAATCAAATTTAAAAAATGGTTTTTCGGACACTTTCACGAAGAGCTTTTATGCGTAAATAGCCAGTTTATCGCACTTTGGCACGATATAGTGGAGCTGAAATTTGATGGCGAGAAAATCAAGCATTTGTGCGTGATTTAATCTCGCTTCGCAAATTCTAAACACTGCGCCGAAATTTTAAAATTTCCAAGTGGCAAAACCATTTAAAATTTTGCCATTTTGGGTTTATTTATGCTTTTTTCGTTTATTCTTGCGCGGTTTTGACTTGCCAGCTTTATCATCTGCTAAAATTTCATTTTTATGTGCATATTTTTGTTTCAAATAGTGCTCATAATCCACCAAATTTCCAAAACATTGTTTGCACCTTAAATTTTTTACCTCATAAAAATAAAAAGTCTTTTGGCAATTTTTGCAGAAAAATAGTTTATTTTGATTGCTTTTTTTACCAAATAAAAAAGCAAAAAGCGAGGCAAAAGCCACAATAAAAGCAAAAATTTTGCCCCTTGTGCCAAGTCTTACCCAGCCTTGGTATTTGTTCCACACTTTATATCCGTTTAGCGAAGCAAACCCATCAAAAAAAGAGATTGCAGACAACATAAAAGTGCCAGGCTTATCAGAGCGAAAAGCATAGATAAAAAAGAGCATAACACAAATAAAAATAATGTCGAAATAATCCATACCAACACTAGATAAAAGCCCATTTATAAGGCTGTTTTGCCTAAGCATTTCTATGCCAATACAGACAAAAGACAAAAAAAGAAAAATTTGAAAATAGTTTTTATTTTTTATCTGGCTAGGTAGCGACAAAAGGGTGTAAATCACGAGAAAGATTGTTAGAAAAATTTGGATTTTTAACTGCATTTTAACTCATCAAACAAATTTATCGCAAATTCATCGAATTTTTTGCCCCTTAAATGCTCTTTACAAAATTCCACGATTAGTCCGTGAAATAGCGCAAATGCGCCGTTTTCGTCGCAGGTAAAATCATCATATCGCGCGCGGAATAGTTCAAAAATTTCGCCAAATTCTAGCCCGCCAAGCCACTCACTAAGCTCGTCGTAACTCTCAAACTCATATCCAAGCGCGCCTAGCAAACGCGCAGAGTAGCTATCTGCGACCATTACGGCTCTTCCGCACGCATAGCACAAAATCGCGTCGCAGGTTTCCGCGCCTATGCCTTTTTGGCCGATAAGCCACTCACGGCTTACGGCGTGCGCGAAATTTTCAAAATCGCCAAATTCTGCCTCAATCGCCCTGCAAAGCGAGTTTAGCCGTTTTGCTTTTTGGTTATAAAATCCGCTTGGTTTGATAATTTCTGCCAAATTTGCCACTTCTAAATTTGCGATTTTTTGCAAATCTAAAAGCCCAAATTTCCTTAAATTTTCAAGTGCGAGTTCGGCGTTTTTCCAGTTTGTGTTTTGGATCAATATCGCGCCGACAATCACTTCAAATTCGCCATATCTCGGCCACCAGCGAAAATCATCAAATTTAATCGCGCCAAAAAGTGCGCGAAATAGCTCAGTCGCGCTCATTTTCGGGGCTAAATTTCGCAAAAAACTCGCTTGCATAGCTTAGCGCAAACTGCTTTGCAATCCGCCCGCTTCGGCTCGCCCTTAGCCTCGCAAACTCACTAGCTTTGGCGCGCAACTCATCAAGTGCGTGCGCGAAACACTGCCTAAACTCATCAACGCTCATAAATCTAAATGCCGCGAAATAGTTCTCCACCACGCCCAAATACTCGCTCATATTTCCACTATAAAAGCTAAGTTGCAAGCCAAATCGCTCGCTAAGGCTAATGCGCTCGTTTTTGGCGTCGCTTAAATGAAGCTCGTCGGTGCCCACATGCGCGCCCATGTTATCGCTGGCTAACTCACTCAAAATATGCCTACGATTAGATGTCGCATACATTAGCACATTTTTGGGCGCGCGCTCCATAGATCCGTCAAGTAGCGGTTTTAGGTGCTTGTAGGCGTTTTCGCCAAGCTCAAAGCTAAGATCATCGCAAAAAATGATGAAATAATAATCCTGAGTGCGAATTTCATCGATTATGTCGATGAGATACTCCAAATCATCTTTGCCGATTTCGACGATTTTAAGCCCGTCTTGCAAAAATTTCGTAAAAACTGCCTTTGCTAGGCTTGATTTACCACACCCTGGCTCGCCCCAAAGCAAGGCGTGATTTGCCCCACGCCCGTGGATAAAATTTCGCGTATTTTCTACAAGCGCAGTTTTTTGCGCCTCCAAGCCACAAAGCGCGTTGATATCAACAAAATCAATATCTTCTATCGCTCGCAGTTTTAATCCGTGTCTGCGAAACTGCGCTACTTGCACGCTTTGCCAATCAATTTTCAAATTTAACTCAGACATTTTTGTTTTCCTTTCGCAAATACACTAAAATTTCCGCTAGCACATCATCATCGTCTTTCGAAGGCGATTTTAGGCGGATTTTCTCGCCATTTTTATCTGTGATTACGATATTTACATCTGCGCTCGAAATCGCGCGCACACCGATATTTTGGGCTAGCACCTTTATCATCATCATATCTATGAATTGTTTGGTATAAACATCGGCCTTGCCGAATCTATCCTCGATTTCAGCGTAAATTTCATTTATTTGCATAGCGTTTTCGCATTTGCTAAGCCTGCGATAAATATCAAGCCTCAACCTATCCTCCGCGATATATTCGCTGTTTAAAAAGGCATTGACTGAAATTTTAAGCTCGACGCTTAAAATGATTGTTTTTTGGTTTAAAAGCTTGTTTATCTCATCTTCTAGCATACGCAAATACAGGCTGTATCCGATAGCCTCGATATGCCCGCTTTGCGCTTCGCCGACAAGGTTTCCACCACCTCTGATTTCTAGGTCATGATACGCTAGCACCGAGCCAGAGCCCAAAAATGAGTTGCTCTCTAACGCTACAAGCCGTTTTAGCGCATCGCTAGTAAGGGCGGTTTTATCGCCAATCAAATAGTAGCAAAATGCCTGTTTGTTGCTGCGCCCTACCCTGCCACGAAGCTGATGCAGGTCTGCTATGCCGAATTTATCGGCATTGTCGATTAAAATCGTATTGACGCGTGGCATGTGGATTCCACTCTCGACTATGCTCGTGCATAGCATCAAATCATACTCCCCAGCGATAAATTTAGCTATCTCGTCCTCGGTGGTTTGCGCATCGATTTTAGAGTGTAAGATTACGATTTTTAAATTTGGCAAAATTTCAAGTAGCCGTTTTTTCACGCTAGGCATGCTTGCGATATGATTATGCACATAAAAAATCTGCCCGCCACGGCGAAGCTCGCGCGTAATCGCCTCTTTTACGATTTTTTCGTCCCACTCTTTGACCATTGTGCGCACATCGAGGCGATCAAGTGGCGGTGTTAGAAGCGTGCTGTAACTCTTAATCTGGCTTAGCGCCATATTTAGCGAGCGTGGAATCGGCGTAGCAGACATGCTTAAAAGATGCGAATTTTGCGATTTTTCCTTTAATTTCTCTTTTTGTTTCACGCCGAATTTATGCTCTTCATCGACGATTACAAGCCCTAAATTTGGCGCTTCGACATTTAGCAGGCTATGCGTGCCCACACACACAATCGCTTCGTTATTTTTAAGTCGTTTTAAAATTTCGCTTTTTTCCTTTGCTTTGCTAAATCTATCTAGCCTAAAAACAGGGATTTCAAACTCATCAAATCTCGCTTTTAGCGTGGCGTAGTGCTGGGCGCACAGCAAAGTCGTCGGCACGAAAAAAAGTGCTGAAAAGCCACTTTTTATCGTCGCAAATATCGCGTTCATCGCCACTTCCGTCTTGCCAAAGCCCACATCGCCGCTTAATAGCCTATCCATGACCTTGCCACTGCGTAAATCCTGCAAAATCGCGCTAATCGCGCTTTCTTGATCTGGCGTGTATGAAAACCCGCTAGAAGCAATAAATTTGGCGTAATTTGGGCCAGTATTTTCTATCATCACGCCACGAATTAGCTCGCGTTTGGCGGCGGTTTGGATTATTTTGCTAGCGATGACAAAGAGCTTTTCGCGCACCTTTTCTTTGATTTTTGCAAAGCTTGCCTTGCCTAGGCGATCGGGGCTTACTACGCCACCGCCAGCGATATATTTGTCGATTTTGTTTAGGTATTCCACAGGCAAAAGTAGCTTGTCGCCACCTTCGTATATCAGGGCGACAAACTCACGCGAATGCCCCAAAACGGTGGCTAGTTCAAGGCCAGCGAATTTGGCGATTCCATAGTCTTCATGCACGACAAAATCGCCCGGATTTAGCTCATCGAGCGCAAGGCTAGATTTGCGAACGCGCTTTTTAGGGATTAGCTTGTTTAATGAAACGATAATCTCGTCAGAGCTGATTAAATTTAGGATAAAATCCTCTTTTAAAATTTTCGCATTGCTTAAATTTGAGAGATCCAAATGCGCCAAAAGTGCGTCATTTCGCGCGATAATGGTGATTTTGTCATTTTTGTGAAATTCGAAAAATTCGCTATTTGGCGTGATTTGCAAATCCTTAAATTTACGCGCCTGCGGGATTAGCGGCAGTGTATCAAGGACGCTTAGATCCCTTTCGGCAAAGATTTCATCTTTTTTGATAGGACACGCTAAAACTGCGCTAAATTCTTGCAAATAATCCACAAACCCATCAATAAACCAAAACCCAAGCGAAGTTAGGTCGTTAATCAAAGCGTCGCTATCAAAGGCGCTAATTTTTTCGTTTGCGCTCTCAAACTCGCCCTTGTTTAAATTCGCCAAAAACGGCTCAATCTCGACGCTTTCTAGCTCGATTTTTTCGGATTTTTGCGTATCAATGTCAAAATGCCTAATGCTCTCGATTTCATCATCATCGAGCAAAACCCTCACCCCGCACTCGCCTCCAAGCGGGAAAATATCGATAATCTCGCCACGAAAGCTAATCTCGCCTGCGCTTTCGACGACCTGCGTCACGCTGTATCCAAGGCGCAAAATTTCATCTTTGAATTCAGCCAAATTTAGCTTTTGGGCAAATTCGATTTTTATCCCTTTTAGTTGCGATTTTGTGGGGAGTTTGTTTAAAATCGTGCGAACTGGCGAGATTAAAATTTTGCGCCCTTCGCATTTGTAATACGCGCCAAGCGAGCGTGAAATGCCGATTAGCTCGTCATAATAGCTTCGCAAATCCTCGCCAAAATGCGCCCTAAAATCAGGCAAAACAAAGGTTTTAAAACCCAAAAATTTCAGCACCTCAGCGCAAAGCGCGCTATCTTTTTCATCATCTGTGATTAAAATTTGAGGACAAATTTGCGCAGAATTTTGCGCTAAAATTTGTGAAAAATACTCATAAATTCTAGCTTGCATTATTTTTGCGCCCCACTTTGCAAGACGCGATTTATCTCATACCACGATACATTTGGCTCGACCGACCAGATATTTAGATTCGAGCTATCCCACAGCATGAAATTTAGTGGATCTAGCGTCATACCCAAAAACCGCACCTCATAGTGCAAATGTGGTCCCGTGCTATACCCTGTATTGCCCGTATAGCCGATAACCGTGCCTTTGCTAACCCACATGCCAGGAGCCACGCTAACCGAGCTTAAATGGCCATACCTTGTCGAAAATCCGTAATTGTGCGTAATTCGCACGAGTATGCCATATCCGTTTCCGCTCTCGCCGGCAAAATCGACAAATCCATCTGCTGTGGCGATTACCGGTGTGCCGACACTGGCGCGCAAATCTATGCCGTGGTGCATGCGTTTGACACCGGCTATCGGGTGCGTGCGCATGCCGTAATTATCGGTAATTCCGCGGTTTTTTATCGGATAGCGGTTTGGTATGTATTGAAACATCAATTTATAGGTGTTATCGTTTGCGCTGATTGTTTTAGCGTTCGATTTGTTTCGTTGGGCCAGTCTTTCGCTGAAATACTGCGCGATTTGCGCGTCGCTCTCATCGCCGTCAGGGCCTTCGTTTGCGATATCAAGGGTAGTTTGTTCGCGCATTTGATTTGCCTGAATTATCAAATTTTGGTTTTGCTTTTCTAGCTTTTCGATCTGCGCCATTAGCGTAGCATTGGTGGTTTTTAGGTTTTTTTTGTCGTTATTTAGGCGAAAAAGCGCGAAAAACAAAACGAGCAAAAACACAATGATAAATGCGACTAAAATTTTAAGTTGAAAGCGAAAATTCTCGCCAAATTGCATAGTTTTCGAGCCGAAATTATCACTAATTGTGATTTTAGTTTTTGCCAAATTTCGCCCCGTTATTATAAAATTTCAAAAATTCCTCGACTAAATGAAACGAACCAAACACCAAATAAAGCTCATTTTCATAGGTTTCGCCCATAAATTCAGAGTGCGCGATACCAAGCTCGTTAAGGGCATCAGTAATCATCTCCCCGCCAAGCTCGCGACCTGGGGCATCGTAAGGCAAAATTTGGACATTTTTGATAATCGGCGCAAGGGTTGAGAGAACCTTTTTGATATCCTTATCGGCAAAGGCGTTGTAAATCAGAGTAAATTTTTTGCCTGCAAATTCCTTGGCAAGTGCTGCGGCGGCTAGTTCGTTGTGCCCCACATCGATAATAATATTTGAAGCGATTGCTTCGGCTCGCCCAGGCAAATCAAGTGGCAAAATTTCAGCAATTTTAAAATTTAAGCCCCAAAATTTCGCCCCGGCCACGGCCAATTTTAAATTTGAATATTGGAAATTTGCTAGATTGTGAATTTTGATATATTCGGCAATTTCGCGCTTTTCATCTGCGCTTAAAAAATCGCTTGCAAACGCCAAATTTGCCCCCTTTTGCGCTGCGATTTCACGCGCGATTTTCACGCTAATCTCGTTCATCTCATCGCTTAAAATCGCGTTTTGCGCCATTGCATTGAGCTTCGTGCGCGAAATTTGCTCCAAATTCTCTCCAAGCATGCCGATATGATCGGTGCCAATAGGGGTAAAAAGCGAAAGCTCTCTATCAAAACTACTCGTAGCGTCAAACTCGCCACCCATACCAGCCTCAAATACGCAGTAATCGCACTCCCTAAAATGCACCGCAGCCGCCAAAGTCAGGTATTCGAAATACGAAAGATTATTTCTAAATTTTGCCGGCAAATTTGCTTGCAAAAACTCGTGCGCACCTTGCAACTCATCGTCGCTAATCTCGCGCCCGTCGCGGTAAATGCGCTCGTTTAATCTCATAATATGTGGGCTAGTGTAGTGTCCGACGCTAAATTTAGCGCCCGAATTTCGCCCATTTGCGCCATTTGCACTCATAATAATCCTAGATAAAAACCTGCCAGTGCTTCCCTTGCCATTGGTGCCGATAATTTGGGTGATATTTTTTAGCGGGAGTGCGCTACGCACGGCCTCAAAGGCAGTTGGAAAACGCTCGTAATCGATCTTTTTATAATAAATCGGACGAGCGTTTAAGAAGTCAAAAATAGAGCTAATTTTTAGCGCGTTCAAGCTGTATGCCTTTGATCGCAAGCGCAGAAATAAACTCATCAAACGCCTGAGTAGAGGCATTTTCGATAGCGTCATAGCGCTCTTTGTCGCTGATGACTGAGATTGTGTCGTGTTTGTTTTTGACTAAGCGAGAGACCGAAAAATCATGATCTCCTACGCAGTCTTTGCTAAAAATTTCGCCATTTTTAAGCTTTGTTTTGAAATTTAGCGTCAAATTTGCGCGATAACTCGTGATATAGCCGTATCTATCATAGGTAAGGGCTGTGAAAGTCAGCCTTTTTATGCTGGCTACGATGTAGGTTTGTGCGCTAGATTTGTCGGCTAAATTTGACCCTAGGCGCGCTACGATACCGCTTTTGACAGCGTCTTTGATAGCCACTGTGTTTTGAGGGTCAGTTTTACTCATCAGCACATCGACATACACGCTTTTTGACATAATCTGTGAAGTGATTTTTGATACTGGCTGATATCCGCAACCAACAACCAAAACCACAAACGCAAAAACGGCTAAATTTTTAATCAAATTTCTCATTTTTTCCTACTTTACGACCAAATTTACAAGTTTGTTTTTGACATAAATTTCTTTTATTAGCGTTTTATCCTCTAACCATTTTGCGACATTTTCTTTGGCAAGTGCTAAAATTTCCGCCTCGCTCGCGTCCGCATTGGCGTCGATTTCGGCGCGTTTTTTGCCATTTACGGTAACTGCAAGCGTGATAGTATCGCTCACAAAAACCTCAGGCAAAAGCTCAATTTTTGTGAAATTTTTGCGCCCAAAAAGCTCTTCGCTTAGCTCGCTTGCGATATGAGGGACGATTGGTTGAAGTAAATTTAGGATAATAAAATATCCCTCGGTGTAAATATCAGCGTTATCCTGCGCATTTAGGGCATTTAGAGCCTCCATACACGCCGCGATTAGGGTATTAAAGGCGAAATTTTCCGTATAGACATCGTGTGATTTTTTTAGCGCTTCATAGACTTTTAATCTCGCGTATTTTTCATCTTTGCTTAAATTTGCGTGGTTAATGCTAGGAATTTTATCTGTTTTATACGCATTGCTTGAACGCTCGTAAAGGCGGTTTAAAAACTTATAAGCGCCCTCTACTGCGCTATCGTTCCACTCTAACTCTTTTGCAGGAGGTGCTGCAAAAAGTATGAAAAGTCGCGCAGTATCAGCCCCATAAGTAGCGATGATATCATCAGGATCGACGGTGTTGCCCTTAGATTTGCTCATTTTTGCGCCGTCTTTTAGCACCATGCCTTGTGTCAAAAGTCTAGCAAACGGCTCACTATCGCGCAAATAACCCAAATCGCGCAATGCTTTTTGGAAAAATCTAGCGTAAAGCAGGTGCAAAATCGCATGCTCGATACCGCCGATGTATTGATCCACGCTCATCCAGTAATTCACGCTCTGCTCGTCAAATGCCTTGCTTGTCCAAGTTTTCTCATCGCTTGCATAGCGCGCGAAATACCAGCTACTCTCGAAAAATGTATCAAGCGTATCAGTCTCGCGAACGGCCTTTCCGCCACATTTCGGGCAGGTGCAGTGCTTCCAAGTAGGGTGTTTATCAAGCGGATTGCCAAGTCCTGTGATTTGCACATCATCAGGCAACGCAACTGGCAAATTTTCGATTTTTTCGCCAACTAAACCGCATTTTTCGCAGTGAATCATAGGAATCGGCGCGCCCCAGTAGCGCTGGCGTGAAACGCCCCAGTCGCGGAGTTTGAAATTTACCACACGAGAGCCTAAATTTCGCTCTTCAAAAATTTGCAAAATTTTCTCATTTGCCTCTTTGTATTTTAGGCCATTTAAAATTTCAGAATTTGCGTAAATTCCTGTTTTTTCGACATGCGGTAGGGTTTCGTTTTCGAAAATATTTATAATTTCAAGTCCAAATTTACTCGCAAACTCAAAGTCCCTCTCATCGCCTGCTGGCACAGCCATAACCGCGCCATCGCCATAATCTGCCAAAACAAAATTTGCTATCCACACTGGGATTTTTTTGCCAGTTAGGGGGTGTAGGACATTTACGCCTAGATACGCTCCGTCTTTATCGGCGATTTGTCGCTCTCTTGGGCTTTGGTTTAGGATCGTGCGGACCTTTTGCTCTACATCTTTTGGAAGTAAATTTTTCTCCAAAAGCTTCGCAATAACCGCGTGTTCAGGCGCAAGAGCTGAGTAGCTCATACCATAAATCGTATCAGGGCGAGTCGTAAATACATCAAATCCGTCGATTCCGTCTAGCCTCTCACGGCTTTCATCGTCAAATTTAAAGCGGAATTTCAAACCCTCACTTCGCCCAATCCAGTTTTCTTGCATGGTTAGGACTTGATTTGGCCATTTTCCCTCCAAATCCTTCAAGCAATCAAGCAGTTCCTGCGCATAATCAGTGATTTTTAGGTAATATCCTTGCATTTGCTTTTGCACTACTTCATTGCCACAGCGCCAGCATTTGCCGTCTTCGACCTGCTCGTTTGCAAGCACGGTGCCGTCGTGTTCGCACCAGTTTAGCAGTGAGCTTTTGCGATAAATCAGCCCCTTTTCATACATTTTTATGAAAAATTCCTGCTCCCATTTTGTATAAAGCGGATCAGAAGTAGCTAATAATCTACGCTTTGAAAAGCTAAAACCAAGGCGGTCTAGCTCGTTTTTCATATAATCAATATTTTCGTAAGTCCATTTTTTGGGGTGAATTTTGTGTTTAATCGCTGCGTTTTCTGCTGGCATACCAAAGCTATCAAAGCCGATTGGTTGGAGCACATTGTATCCTTGCAAGCGGTAGTAGCGTGAGAGCGCATCGCCGATAGCGTAGTTTCGCACATGCCCCATGTGGATACGGCCACTTGGGTATGGAAACATCGAAAGAATATATTTTTTAGGTAAGCTATAATCGTCCTTTGGCTCTGCTTCGCCCTCATCGTTCCAAATTTTTTGCCATTTTAACTCTATCTCTTTGCTATTATAAGCCATTATTACTCCTAAAATTCATCTTTTGATTTAGCTGATTCTACGGTGATTAGCACTAATGAGAAAATCACAGCAATCAGCGCGCCGATACAAAGCGCGGTTATGACAGAGAGATCGCCTGGATGAACTATCATAAGCACAAACGCTGGAATTAGGTGCAAATCAGCCACAAGCGAGCTTGCGAAAAGCTCGGCTGAGAGCATATTGCGCACACCGACTTTAAGTAGCGTAGAAACCGCATTAATACTAGCAGCGATAAAGAGCAAAAGCTCGTGTCTTTCGTAGATAAATCCAGCGATTGTAGTCGCACTCATCAAAGCAAAAAATATGTATGTTACTCTTCCCCAGTTCATTTTCTATCCTTATACAGTGCCTTTTTCATACATTGCGCGCATTTTTTCTTTTTCTTTGGCGCGTCGTTGTTTATCAGCCAAAAACGCGCGGTATTTTTCCACATCGAATCCGAATAAAATCAAAAGCGGTGCAGCGATGAAAACCGAGCTAAATGTTCCAGCCACGACGCCAACAAGCATAACAAGGCTAAATCCATGTATCATAGCCCCACCCCAAACGAACAAAATCACAATTACAAGCAAGGTCGTAAATGATGTCAAAAATGTCCTTGAAAGCGTAGCTGAGATTGATTCGTTGATAACCTCGGTTAGCTTAATGGATTTGCTAGTGCGCACACCCTCTCTAATCCTATCGAAAACGACGATAGTATCGTTTAGCGAATAACCCATAATCGTAAGAAGTGCGGCTAAAATTTCAAGGTTAAAATCGATTTTAAATAGTATCAGCGCACCACATGCGATAATGACATCGTGCAAATCCGAAATCACCGCCGCAATCGCAAATCTCCACTCAAAGCGAATTGTGATATAAACCAAAATCAGCGCAAACGAAACGCAAAGCGCCATAATTCCCTTTGTGCGTAGCTCGCTACCGACCTTTGGACCCACCACATCGACCTTGCGAACCTCGAAATTTCCACTTCCTTTTAAAATTTCCTTTGTCGCCAAAGCTGGATTATCGCCAAGTGAATCGCTACTGCCAGAGTATCTAATAGTAACTTCTTCTTCGCTTCCAAACTCTGTTACATTGATATTTCCCAAATTTGCCGCTTCAAAGCGAGTTCGAATTTCATCAAGCGGGGCTTTTTGATCATATTTGACCTGAATTAGCGTTCCGCCACTAAAATCAATACCATAGGTAAAACCTTTGACTAAAAATAATCCAATCGAACCTATAATTAAAATCGCAGATATCACAAATGCGATATGTCTAAATTTCATAAAATCATAAATTTTATCACTATCAAATACCTGCATTTTGCGCCTTTCTGACCTTGTAACCTAGCCAAAATTTCGTATTTTTGCTCTTTTCCATTTTGCCCATTACCATCTCAAACATACCATGAGTGCCCAAAATCGCAGTAATCATCGAAGCAATAATACCTATACTCATAGTTACCGCAAAGCCCTTAACAGGGCCTGTGCCATACGCATACAAGGCAGCCGAAGTTATCAGTGTAGTGATATTTGCATCTACAATCGCGCTCATAGCGTTTTCGTAGCCTTTGGTGATACTTTGGCTAATGGAAGCTCCCGTTTTTAGCACTTCACGAATTCTTTCGTTTATGATGACATTGGCATCGACTGCCATACCCACGGTAAGCACGATACCAGCCATACCAGGCAGGGTCAGTGTCGCCCCAAACAGCGCCATAAACGCTATCAAAAATAAAATATTTACAATCAAAGCGATATCTGCAAACACGCCCGCCATACCATAATATAAAACCATAAAAATCAAAATTACAATCGCCGCGAAAGTTAGGGCTTTCACGCTTTGATCTATGCTATCTTGTCCTAGGCTTGGTCCGATACTGCGTGATTCGCTCACGCTAACAGGCGCCAAAAGCGCACCAGAGCGTAGTGCAATCGCCACATCGTGGGCTTCTTGCACGCTAAATCCACCACTGATTTGTCCGCTTCCACCACCAATTCGCTCATTAATGCGTGGAGCTGAATAAACCTTGCCATCAAGCACGATTGCAAGGCGTCTGCCGACATTTTCGCCTGTAAAATCGCCGAAAATTTGCGCGCCTTGTGAATTAAGCGTGAAATTTATGATCGGTTGATTTGTGTTTTGATCGAAAGCCACCCTAGCATCGACTAGCATTGCTCCGTCAAGGACTGGAATTTCGTTGATTAGGTATTTATATTCTGGATTTTTCGCGTCATGGTAAATTACATCGCCGTAGCTTTTGGCCTCTTCTTCGCTCATCGTTAGGGCTCTGTCTTGGCGAATTTCATCAAGTGCCATGAGTTGCAAATGCGCTGCTTTGGCGATTAAATCTTTGGCTCGTTGCTCCTCTTCTGAGCTCTTAATTCCAGGAAGCTCGACTAGAATATAGCTCTCGCCCTGTTTGGCGACCGTTGGCTCAGCAAGGCCGAATTGATCCAAGCGATTGCGTATGGTATCCACAGCCTGAGCGATCGCGTATTCTTTGGTGCTAGCGATCTCTTCTGGCGTTAGGCTTACGCGGTATTTCTCGCCAGTTTTGGCGATTTCAAGCCCACTAGCAGCAGAGTGTAACAAAGCGTCAAATTTAGGCGCTTCATCAGGGTCTAAAATTTCAAATTCGAAAAAATCGCTATCAAGCTTCAAGCCGTCCATTAGCAAATCATCGCGCTTAGCAGCGTAATTTACGCTAGCTGCGATTGATTTGATTTTCGAAGTTATCGCCTCGTCGCTTTGGACTTCGAGCAGCATGTGAAGACCGCCCTGCAAATCAAGTCCGAGGTTGATTTTATCGCCCTTTTCGCTCTGCAAAATCGAAGGCATAGCAAAAATCAAACTAAAAATTGCCGCTACTAAAAAGGCAATCAAACGATATGTAATCTTACTACGCATCTAACCTTCTTGCGATATAAAGTTTGTCTAGTTCGACGATAACATCATCATTAAGCTTAACTGTGATAAAATCCTCACTTGTTTTTACGACTGTGCATTTTAGTCCGCCACTTGTGACGATTTTATCGCCCTTAGCGAGCGCATCAACCATAGCTTTATGCTCTTTTGCTTGTTTTTGTTGCGGTCTGATTAGCAAAAAGTAAAAAATCCCAACAAAGACAATTAGAGGTAATAATGTTCCAAAAAGACTTCCTTGTTCCATCGTTTTCCTTTGTAAAAAATTTAAAAAGAGAGTATTTTACATTAAATAAAATAAATAACGGCTTTTTTCTTGCGCTTGGAGTTTCAAATTTTATATTTGTTGAAATTTTAAGCCAAAATTTAGGTGGAATTTTATCGCTTGTGGCTGAATTTTTCTCGCCACTAATCGCGATTTTTGCGCTATTTGTGCTTTTAAAAAGCAATAAGCAAATTTGGTTTTGGTTTGGGTTTTTTATCGGCGCGATTTGGTTTTATTGGATTAGTTTTAGCCTGATTTATTTTGGACTTTCGTTTTTAATCCCGGTCGAAATTTTAGGAATTTGCCTGATTGCGGGGGCGATTTTTCGTATTTTTGCCATTTTTGATGAGCCGATAGCGCGCGCGCTCTGTTTGGCGGGGCTGAAATTTATCCACCCATTTGGCTTTGATTGGCTAAATTTCGAGCTTTTGTTTTCACATGGAATTTTTAGAGCCGAAATTTTCGCTTTTTGCGCGATTTTGGCTGGAATTTGCATTTTGATAAAATTCAGGCACAAAGCCAAAATTTTGCTTTTTTGCGCTTGCTTGATTTGCGCGCTAGAATTTAAAGAAAAACAAGCCGAATTTTTACCACTTAAAATCAAGCTTGAAAACTCGCAAATTTCGCAGTTTGACATCTGGGACGAGGAGAAAATTTTAGGCGCGATTAGAGAAAATTTAGCCAAAATCGACGAGGCGATAGAAAGTGGCTACGAGGCGATAGTATTGCCAGAGAGCGCATTTGCACTCTATCTAAACAGAGAAAAAGAGCTAAGCCAAATTTTGATAGAAAAATCACAACAAATCACTATCGTAGCTGGTGGCGAAGCCTATGAAAACTCCAAATTTTACAACAGCGCGTATGTTTTTGAAAACGGGAATTTGCACAGATTCGATAAGCATATTTTGGTTCCTTTCGGCGAGCAAGTGCCCCTGCCTGCGCCAATTAGAGATTTTATAAATAACACATTTTTAGGCGGGGCTAGCGATTTTTCGATTGCGCCAAATTTTAGCTTTTATAAAATCAAAGAAATTCCCGTAAAAAGCGCGATTTGCTACGAGGCTACAAGGGGCGAGTTTTACAGCGATAACCCAAAATTTGTCGTGGCGATTTCAAACAACGGCTGGTTTATCCCCAGCTACGAACCGCACCTGCAACGCCTAATAATCCGCTATTACGCCACGCTAAGCGGGGCAAGTGTGTATCACGCCATAAACGCAAGCCCTAGCGAGATAATCACACCCAAAAAACTATGGGTGAAAAAATTTTTGGCATTATTTAAAACGGCGTAAAAAGCTATTTTTAAACGAGTTTTAGATAACATAATCAAATTTTTTCAAGGAGCATTAAAATGGCAAAATTTAATCGTGTGCTCGTTAAATTTTCAGGCGAGGCACTGGCTGGAAAAGATGGTTTTGGAATAGATAGTGAAATTTTAAAATTTATAGCCAGAGAGATTAAACAGCTCGTCGATAACGGTATCGAGGTAGGTATCGTAATCGGTGGCGGAAACATAATCAGAGGCGTAAGCGCGGCAGCTGGCGGTATCATCAAACGCACAAGTGGTGATCACATGGGCATGCTAGCAACCGTAATCAACGCAATCGCTATGCGCGAGGCACTCGAATACAACGGCATAGATGTGCGCGTGCAAAGCGCGATAAAAATGGAAGCGATCTGCGAAACCTTCATCATCGGCAGAGCCAAAAGACATTTGGAGAAAAAACGGGTCGTAATCTTTGCAGCAGGCACTGGAAATCCATTTTTTACCACTGATACAGCAGGCACTTTGCGCGCGGTCGAAATCAGCGCAGACGCGATTATCAAAGCGACAAAGGTAAATGGAATTTATGACAAAGATCCGCATAAATTCGATGACGCAGTGCTTTTAAATACCATTACATACGATCAAGCCTTGCACGATAATATCAAGGTCATGGACGATACTGCAATCGCCCTAGCCAAGGACAACAAACTTCCAATCATCGTATGCAATATGTTTGAGAGCGGAAATTTACACAAAATCATCAATAACGGCGATTTAAGCCAATGTTCAATCGTAAAAAACTAAAAAAGGAGAATTAATGAGAACAGAACAAATCATAGCAAAAGCGTTGAAAGTCACAGGAGGCGATCGCTACAAGCTATCACTAATGACTACTAAACGCACAGAAGAGCTTGCCGCTGGGGCAACTCCGCTTGTCGAAAACATCGACACACGCAATATGAAATTTGCAGATATTGCGATTTTAGAATTAGCAGAAGGTAAGATTACCCTAGATGGAATCATTGACAAGGATTAGTGACGGCTATTTAGAAAGCCTTATCGAAGATATTGTCGAAACAAAGGAGATCGAGGACGCCAAACGGCTACTTTATAGCCTAAAAGAGCCGACCCCGCTACTTGTAGATGCGATAAATTTATGCGTTACGCAGCATGAGGGGCAGTTTCGCAAAAGTGGCGAGCCATACGCAATCCACCCGATTTTAGTGGCGTGTTTCGTCGCATTTATGGGCGGCGATGACGCTATGGTCATTTCTGCACTTTTGCACGATGTGGTCGAGGATACGGATTTTAGCACCGAGCAAGTCGGGGATAGATTTGGTGAAGATGTCGCAAAAATCGTAGAGGGTATGACAAAAATCGTAAATATCCGTGAGGATAAACTAGCCCCTTCTGGCGATAAAAACGCTAAACTTCGCACTACGGCTCTGACATTTCGCAAAATGCTGATGATCTCTATCGAAGATCAGCGCGTTTTGGTGGTCAAACTCTGCGATAGGCTCCATAATATGCTAACCCTAGAAGCACTCCGCCCAGATAAACAAAAACGCATAGGCGAAGAGACACTTCTAGTTTATGCGCCAATCGCGCACAGGCTTGGAATTTCATCTATCAAAAATATCTTAGAAGATTTGAGCTTTAAATATGTAATGCCAAAAGAATACGCCACAATCGCAAACTATGTCGAAGAGCACAAACAACAGCTCCAAATAAATTTAAGCAAATTTAGCGAAACGATTAGCGAATATCTGCTCACAAATGGATTTAGCGAAAACAGCTTTGAAATTCAAAAGCGTATGAAGCATTACTATTCGATTTACCTAAAAATGCAAAGAAAGGGCATTTCGATTGAGGAAGTTTTGGATTTGCTAGCTATCCGCATAATCGTGCAAAAGCCGATGGATTGCTACCTAGCACTTGGCGTAATCCATACCAAATTTAACCCCTTAATTTCGCGATTTAAAGACTATATCGCCCTACCTAAACAAAACGGCTACCAGACGATTCACACTACCGTTTTTAACGACAGCATGATAGTCGAGGTCCAAATTCGAACTACCGAAATGCACAACACAGCCGAGCTTGGCGTGGCTGCGCACTGGAAATACAAATACTCCGGTTCGCTAAATCCTAAGCTTGATTGGATTAGCGATATTGGCTTGCAAGAAGCCGATGATTCAAACGCCGATGATTTATACGAATATGCCAAAGATAGCCTTTATATCGAGGATATCGCAGTATATTCGCCAAAGGGCGGAATTTTCACACTCCCACGAGGCGCGACTGCGCTTGATTATGCTTATGAAATACACTCACAAGTCGGTCTTAAAGCCGTCGAAGCCTTTGTCAATCGCATAAAAGTCCCGCTTCTAACCGAGCTTCAAAACGGCGATATCGTCCATATCATCACAGGAAACAACCCGCACTATCGTTGCAGCTGGCTAAATTCTGTCAAAACAGGCAAGGCAAGAGCCACAATCAAGGCATTTTGCAAACAAAAAATTCGAGATGTAAATCAAGAAGTAGCAATCAAAATTTTAACTGCGATTTTCGCCACGACCGAAGAGAGCGTGATAAACTGGGTAGAAAAAGAAAATTTAATCAAAAAAGTCGGCAAAGCAAGCTATGATTCGGTATTTTTGAAAGATGTCGTAAATGCGCTGAAAAAATACCCGCTCAAAGAGAAGCTTTTCAATATGAAATTCCGCGATAAATACAGCGTCGAAAAGCAAAAATTCGACAATATCGTGGTGTATTCAAACTACAAAATCAACGAAGTAGAGTTTGATTATTGCTGTAATCCTAAGCGTGGAGACGATATCATCGGATTTCGCAACGGACACAATGTCACAGTTCATCACAAGCTTTGCGAAAGAGCGGCAAATTTGATGAAAAGCGATGAGATGATTTTCGTCAAATGGACGCGAAACGCGCCACACAGATACAAAATCATACTAAACATAGAAAACAAGCGAGGCTCGCTGGCTGAGTTTTTAACATATTTGGCTAAACTAAGCGTCGATTTAGTTTCGATAAATTTGAACGAAAACAACGAAGCTGTGTCTGATTTTTTCGAAATCATTATAGAATTAAACGAAAATTTAGACCACACTTATATCAAAGACAGATTAAAAAATAGATATAAAATCGCTGATTTTATATCATTAGATGATGTGTATAAAAACTAATAAAAGGGAGAATAAATGGCTGACATTAAAGATATAATGGCAAATTTCAAACGCGGAGTAAGCGAGATAATAGGCGAAGAGCAAATCGAGGCTTTGATTACTAAATTTTACGAGAGTGGCGAAACATTTTTGGTAAAAATCGGCATGGATCCAACAGCACCTGATTTGCATTTAGGACACACTGTCGTGCTAAACAAACTCGCATTTTTGCAACAACACGGCGCAATCGTGCAGTTTTTGATCGGTGATTTCACGGCTCAAATCGGCGATCCAACAGGCAAAAGCGAAACTAGAAAAAAACTTCCTCACCATGTCGTAATGCAAAATGCCAAAACCTACGAAGAGCAAGTTTTTAAAATTTTAGACCCAGAAAAAACAAAGGTAATGTTTAACTCAGAATGGACAAATCGCTTAGGCGCTAGCGGTGTAATCGAGCTATCAAGCACATTTAATGTAGCCAGAATGCTAGAAAGAGATGATTTCGAGAAACGCTACAAGGCCGAAATGCCAATTAGCATTAGCGAATTTTTATACCCGCTTTTGCAAGGCTATGATAGCGTATGTATGAAATGCGATATCGAATTTGGCGGCACTGATCAAAAATTTAACCTTCTTATGGGACGCCAACTCCAAAGAGTTTATAATGTAGGCAAAGAACAAGCCGTCGTTATGATGCCACTTCTTGTAGGCACTGACGGGGTAAATAAAATGAGCAAGAGCCTAGGAAACTATATCGGCGTAACAGACGCTCCAAACGATATGTATGGCAAGGTAATGAGTATCAGCGATGATTTGATGTGGGATTGGTATAATCTACTATCACAAAAAAGCAACGAAGATATCGCACTAATCAAACAATTCGTAGCAGACGAAGCTGTGCATCCAAAAGCCGTAAAAGAGGAACTTGCCACAGAAATCGTTACGAGATTTTATGATGAAGATGTCGCATTAGAGGCAAAAGAGGAATTCGATAGAGTTCATGGCGGAAACGAGCTTCCAGCAGAAATCCCTGAATTTAGCGTTTCAGCCCCAGCGTGGATTGTAAAGGCTCTGCTTATTTGCAAGCTAGCCACTTCTAGCTCAGATGCAAGACGCCTAATCAAATCAAACGCCGTCAGCGTCGATCAGACCAAAATTTCAGACGAGCAACTCCAACTAAGTGCTGGCGAATACACCTTACAAGTAGGAAAGAAAAAATTTGCTAAATTAAAGGTAAGATAATGAGCGTTAAAATCGGCAAATACGAGATCAAACACCCTATTATCCAAGGCGGAATGGGGCTAGGGATTAGCTGGGACAAGCTAGCTGGAAATGTCAGCTTAAATGGCGGTTTGGGCGTGATTAGCTCGGTAGGGACTGGATATTATGACGACCTTAAATTTTCAGAAAAGTGTATCCACGATAGACCATTTTCTTCGCTAAATTTTTATAACAAAAAAGCCCTTACTCAAATCGTAAAAAACGCTCGCGAAATCTGTGGCGACGCACCACTAGCGATGAATATCATGTGCGCGGCTAATGATTATGAGCGCATTGTAAAGGATTCTTGCGAAGCTGGGATAAATATCATCATCAGCGGGGCTGGACTTCCTACGAATTTGCCTGAATTTACCGCTGATTTCCCAGATGTCGCGCTTATGCCTATCGTTTCATCTGCCAAGGCTCTAAAAATCATAGCCAAGCGTTGGAGCGGCAGATACAACCGCCTGCCTGATGGCGTCGTGCTAGAAGGCCCACTAAGTGGCGGTCATCAGGGCTTTACCTACGAGCAATGCACTGACCCAGAGTATCAGCTAGAAAAATTAATTCCACAAGTAAGAGCCGAAATTGATAGCTGGGGCGAATTCCCGCTATTTGCAGCGGGCGGAATTTGGGATAAATCCGACATAGATCGCGCCAAAAGCCTAGGCGCAAACGGCGTTCAAATGGGCACTAGATTTATCGGCACATTTGAATGCGACGCCCACGAGAAATTTAAAGAGGTCTTACTAAAAGCCACAAAAGAAGATATCAAACTTCTAAAATCCCCAGTAGGCTACCCTGCGCGCGGAATTCATACGAATTTGCAAGATATGATTGCCTCTGGAAGCGCACCGAAAATTTCATGCGTTAGCAACTGCGTGGCACCTTGTGAGCGTGGCAAAGGCGCCAAACTCGTCGGATACTGCATAGCAGATCGCCTAAGCGACGCCTATCTTGGCAGACAAGAGAGCGGGCTGTTTTTCACAGGCGCGAACGGCTGGAAGCTAAATGAAATCATTTCTGTAAAAGAATTAATGGAAAAACTCGTAAATGGCGAAGATAGTTAAAATTTTATGCGCTATTGTTTTTAGCGTGAGTTTCGCATTTGGCGCGAACGCCAGTAGCGTTTTTGCGAATTTTGACAAAAACTATGTCAGCGCTAGCAAAACCGCGAAAAAAGAGCTTCACAGCGAGCTTAAAAAAATTTATTCCACCACTTCAAATAAAGATAAAAAAACTAAAATCAACGCCCTAAAACGGCTAACTTATAGTAGCGAGGTGCTTGGGTATTCAAACTACTCTGTGTATAAATCCGAGCTAGAAAAACTAGGCGCCAAGGCCGATTACAAGCCAGCTATCACGGACGCTAAAAAAACTTTAAGCAAGGCTGATTTGGAGTTTTTAAATTCAGGCAAAATCACGCCAAATAGCACGAAAATCGACAAATCAAAACCCTTGATTTTGCAATCAATCAATAACGATGAAAATAGCGTCAGGGTGAAATTTAATAGAGATTTAGACCACAGCGAGTATAAAAATTTCGTAATTAACAAAGATAAAATTTATCGCTATGTCCTAGACTTCAACGCCAAAAATAGCTCGCACACCACGAGATTAACGGGCAGTTTCGTAGATGAAGTTCGCACTTCGCAGTATAACGACAAAATCGCCCGCGTCGTGCTAAATCACAACCAAAAATTTAACCCAAAGATTGAAATTTTTGGCAATGAGTTAATCATCGCCAAAGCAGGGACTAAAATCGCTATGCCAGCGCAAAATAGCACAAAAGCTACTCAGGTAAATTCAGCCAAAAGCGAGGCAAGTGCCACAAATAAAATTTACAAATCTACAAAAGGCAAACTAATCGTCATCGACCCAGGCCATGGTGGCAAAGATAGTGGCGCTATCGGAAATGGTTTGAAGGAAAAAACTATCGTTCTTGCAACCTCCAAAAAGCTTGGCGCACTGCTTCAAAAACGCGGTTACAAGGTGCTTTATACCAGAAGCAACGATGTATTTATCAACCTCAAATCCCGCACAGCTTTCGCCAACAAAAAAAATGCCGATATGTTTATCTCGGTGCATGCAAACGCCGCGCCAAACGCCAAACAAGCGCCAAATTTCAGTGGCGTGGAGACATTTTTTTTAAGCCCAGCCAAATCAGAGCGTAGCAAAAATGTCGCAGCATTTGAAAACCAAGGCGACATGGAGGATATGAACGCATTTTCGCAAGAGACATTTTTAAATTTCTTAAATAGAGAAAAGATAATCGCCTCAAACAAGCTTGCAATCGATATCCAAAGCTATATGTTAAATTCCGTCCAAAAAAGTTACAAAAGCAAAGACGGCGGTGTCAGAGAGGGGCCGTTTTGGGTGCTAGTGGGGGCTACAATGCCAGCTGTGCTCGTAGAAATGGGCTATATCTCACACCCAAGTGAGGGCAAAAACCTAGGCACCTCTGCATACCAAGACCGCATAGCCCAAGGTATCGCAAACGGCGTAGATGCGTATTTTCAAAAGAATAAGTAATGAAATTTATCAACGATGCACCATTTAGTGAAATTTACGAGGATTTTTATTTTAATTTCAAAAATCCTCTTGGCGAGAGTGAATATGTCTTTATAAGCGCGCTAGATTCGGCGTTTGCTAGCAATGCGCCTATCATCGTGGGCGAGCTAGGATTTGGCGTGGGGCGCAACTTTTTGCTCTGCGCAAAAAAGGCGCTTAAATTTAACAAACGCCTACACTTTGTCTCAATCGAAAAAAATCCGCTTAGCAAGGACGAATTAGCCCAAATTTGGGCGAAATTTGGCGAACTTTCATCAGTTTCTAAAATTTTAATCAAAAAACTCCCGCCCCTTACCAATGGAATTCACCGCATAAATTTTGGCAAAAAAATCACGCTTGATCTTTGCATTGGCGAGGCTAGCGAGCTAATCAACGAACTTGATTTCAAGGCCGATGCGTGGTTTTTAGACGGATTTTCACCTGCGAAAAACGAAACCATTTGGAGCAAAGAGATTTTTGCCGCCCTTACACCACTTTGCAAAAAGGGCGCGATTTTAGCGACATACACAAGCGCTGGCTGGGTGGCAAAATCACTGCGCGAGGCAGGGTTTTTCGTCGAGAAAACAGACGGATTCGACACCAAACGCCACATGATTAGGGCGAAATTTTTGCGCGAAGATGATGAAGTAGAAAATTTTTATTTTGCCAGAAAGCACCCGCAAATTTTGCCAATACAGTTTTCAAATTTCGCCGATTTATCCGCCACGCACTGCCTATACGACCCTAATTCATACGACGAAGAGCGCGCACCGCAGGCGCAAACCCCCACAGCGATTGTCGTGGGAGCTGGAATTGCTGGGCTTTGCACGGCTTTTAAGCTTAAAAAAGCTGGTTTTAGCGTCAGCGTGATAGATAAAAGAAGCGAAGCTGGGCTAAATGGTAGCGGGAATTTCACAGGCGTGTGCGCTCCGCTAATCACCAAAGAGGGCGTGAAGCTTGGAGAGATGCACATACACGCATTTGATTTGGCTCTTAGCTTTTATGCCAAACACGCTCCCAAAAAGCTAGCTAGCCTGCTTGGGGCGCAGGATTTTGCCTATGATAGCGAGCTTTTAGCAAGGTATCAAAGCGCAGGAAACCCCGAAATTTACGAATTTAAAGCGCACTCAAAACCATATCCAAGCATAATGATAAAAAACGCCGTCCTAGCCCACCCGCACAAGCTCTGCAAACATTTCGCCAAAAAACTCGGCGTCAAATTTAACCACGAAATGCTAAATTTCAAAAAGCAAAATGAGAAATTCGAAGTGATTTTAAAAGACCGCGCAAGCCTATTTTGCGATATTTTAGTCCTTTGCGCAGGAAGCGAGAGCGAGGAATTTTTCGGTCGCGGCGCAGTATCGCAAGATGCCAAATTTAACCTAGATCCTAGCGTGCAAATCAGCTCCGTGCGCGGTCAAACCACGCTAATTCGCCCGCTAATCAAAACCAAATTTCCACTCAGTGCCTCTGGCTACATCTGCCCAGCCGTGGGCAAAAAGCAACTAATCGGCGCGACTTACGATAGGAAGTGCTACCACGACGAAGCAAGAGCGATTGACGATGTCAAAAATCTAGAAAGCGTTGGCGAGTTTTTGAGCAAAAAAGCCAAAATCATCGGCTCTAAGGTCGGATACAGGGGATATAGTGGCGATAGATTTCCGCTAATTGGCCCAGTATGCGAGCCAGAAAGTCTGGCGCGAGATTTCAAAGATTTGCCATGGAGCAAAAACAAAAAATCCGCCAGACGCGCCAAATTTATCCCAAATTTATATCTTAACACAGCGCACGGCGCACACGGGCTAAGCACCGCAGTTTTGGGCGCGGAGCTTATATGCGATTATGCACTTTCTCGCCCGCTTTGCGTGCCACGCTCGATCGCAAATGAGCTAATGCCATCGCGCTTTTTGATTCGCAAACTCAAAAAAGGACTAATCAAATGAAAAAACTAATCCTAATAATTCTAATCCTTTTTGCCCTCGGCGCACTCGCACTTTACGGCATTTCGAGGACAAATCCAAATTTGTTTGCCGAGATTAAAATTTTAGCTATTTTGCTAAATACCGCGCTTTTTGCCATTGCGCTTGTGATAATCGCAATCAAAGAAAAGGACGCCGTGCGCTTTCCGTTTCTCACGGCTGTGGTTTTGGCGCTGTTTTCTGGGCTCATAAACGGCGCGATAATCTTTAAAAACCGCTACTATATCATCGCAACGGCGGTTTTGTTTATCGTTTTTGTGGTGTATTTGCAGATCAAACACCGCAGATTTTCGAATAAAATTTACAAAACCGAAGAATAGGTAAATTTTAATTCAAAAATAAATTTTGATAAATTTTAAATTTAGCGAATTTGAAATTTTAAAATTTCCCCATTTCGCTGGCGCAACCCCAAAACACTGCCCCGAAATTTCGTATTGTAAAAAAGGCGTTTTTGGCGCATGATTTGTCATTGCGAGCGCGCACCGCGCGCGTGGCAATCTACGAGTAAAAATTTCTACCGCTAAATTTGCTGTCATTGCAAATACACCTTTTTAAAAAAAATATTTATTAGTTCTTGATTGCATTGATTAAAATCGGTAGTATTATTTGAGTTGCAAAAAACTGAGCTAGAACGCTGTTCTTCGCCAAATACTTTTATGACTATTTCTCCTAGCCAAGAGTGAAAATTTTGATAAATATAAACACTATTTGCTAAAATTTTATTAGAATTTCTATCTTTTAAAAAGCCGGTGTAATAGTATTTTATATTAAAAAAATTTTCAATAAAATTTGTTTGTATGTCTGGGCTTTCTACACATATATTATTTTTTTGATAACCAAAATTGTAACATTGTTTAAACTCAATTTTTGAGAGTTCGCTTGCATAAATTTCTTTTCTAGCCACACATTTATCTTTAAATAAATTTTGAAATTTTGGCTTAACTGATTTCGCCGATAAAAAGCAGTTTTGAGAATTTTCATCTGCCAAATAAATTCTAAAATATTTTCCGTTTGTTGTTTGGTTTAAATCATTTATCTCTTTATAATCTATATAATCAACATTTTTTAAAACAACCAAATTTTCAAAATTTATTTCATAATTATCTAGTTCTAGCCAAACGGCATTTGACCCAAGCAAAGGAAATCTTATAGGATTAAATTCCTCATTTATTTTTGCTTCGCCCATATAGTAACTATTTATTTGAGATTTTTCATAAATATTTATTTTTGCGTTTTTGTATCCGTAATAATGGAAAACCGCCGAAATAATTATTAAGTCGCCAAAAAATATAAGAAACAATACAGCAAATATTTTAATAAATTTTTTCATATTAAAGTCCTCACTCACACTTCTTACTCTGCTCTGCGATTAGGCTAAACTTTTTAAGTGTGAAATTTGATTTTAGTATATGAGCTTGTAGCTCTGATTTAGCTTTTCTGCCCTGCGCCTCGTCCCGACCTACCATGCTTCGCACGCCACCGCGCGCTCGAAATGACAGCAAATTTAGCGCAAGGAATTTTAAAGTCGTAGATTGGCGCGCACGGTATGCACTCGAAATGAAACTAAATTCGCGCTTTGGTAATTCTCACTCGTAGATTGCTTCGATGACTTCGTCATCTCGCAATGACAATGGCGAACAAATTTGCATAATTTGCAAATTTCGGGTCAGTGTTTTAAAAGCCCCGCTAGCGGGTTATGATAACCCGCTAATTACGCCATCATCGCTGATTTTCATATCCAGCGCGCTAGGGTGTTTGGAAAGTCCGGGCATTAGCATGATTTTGCCAGCCACAGCCACGATAAACTTAACCCCCGTGCGAATCTGCAAATCTTTGACCCGCAGGCTAAACCCGCACGCGCGACCTAGCGCCTTTTCATCGTCGCTGAAACTATACTGCGTTTTTGCAATACATACATCATAATTTTCAAGCCCAAGCGCGCGAATTTGCTCCAACGCCCCAAGTGCGGCCTCTTCAAAAACAACCTCTTTTGCGCCGTAAATTTTCGTGGCGATTTTTTCGATTTTGGTCTTAATATCGTCAGTTTTATCGTAAGTATAGTTGATATTTTTTAGGATTTTGCACTCGGCAAGGACTAATTTTGCTAAATCAACAGCCCCAACTGAGCCTTTGGCGAAATTCTCACAAAGCGCCATTTTTACACTGCGCGCAGTGCAGTAATTGCGCACGAACTCAATCTCTTCGTCGCTATCAAAGCTAAATTTATTCAGTGCGACAATCGGATTTAGACCGAAATTTTGCAAAATTTCAATATGCCCGCCTAAATTTTCGATTCCCACCATAAGCGCTTCTAAATTTGGTTTAGTGATTTCGTCTTTGGCTGCGCCGCCATTGTATTTGAGCGAGCGAATCGTAGCCACCAAAACCACCGCATCAGGGGCGATACCTGCGCGCGGACATTTAATATCAAGGAATTTTTGCGCGCCAAGCTCAGAGCCAAATCCAGCCTCAGTTACGACAAAATCGGCTAGGCTCATCGCCGTTTTTGTAGCGATTATCGAGTTGCACCCGTGAGCGATATTAGCAAAAGGCCCGCCATGCACGAAAGTAGGCGTATGCTCGATACTTTGGAATAAATTTGGCTTAATCGCCTCTTTTAATAGCACGCTCACAGCCTGCTCGCAACCCAAATCCCGCACAAAAATCGGCTTATCATCTTCATCGTAAGCCACCATGATATTTGCGATATTTTCCTTCAAATCTGCCAAATTTTTCGACAAGCACAAAATCGCCATAATCTCGCTAGCAGCGGTGATATTAAAGCCGTCTTTGCGCTCTACGCCGTCAAATTTACCACCCTGCCCCACGGTGATTTGGCGCAGTGCGCGATCGTTCATATCCATGCAACGCTTCCAAAGCACGGTTTTGATTTTAAGCGGATTTCCTTGATAAATCGAGTTGTCGATAATCGCGCTGATTAGGTTGTTTGCGCTAGTAATGGCGTGAAAATCGCCCGTAAAATGCAAATTTAACTCCTCCATGGGTGCTAGTTGCGAGTATCCACCACCTGCTGCACCACCTTTTATGCCAAATACTGGACCCAGAGAGGGCTCACGAAGTGCCAAAGCCACGCTTTTACCCAATGATTTTATCGCGTCAGCTAAGCCAATCGAGGTCGTGGTTTTACCCTCGCCATACGGAGTCGGACTAATGGCTGTAACTAAAATCAGCTTTGCGCTGTGTGCGCCGTTTTTAGCGTGTCTGTCGCTATACTCGCGCCCCGAAATTTTCGCCTTATAAAATCCATAAGGCTCGATTTCATCTTTTTTGAGGCCCAGTTTTTTGCCGATTTTTGTGATTTTTTTAAGCTTTGCATTGTGCGTAATTTCGATATCGCTTAACATTTTTTCCCCTTAAATTTTAAATTTTATAAATCAATCTCAATGCCGATTGGGCAGTGGTCGCTACCTGTGATATCAGCGCGGATAAAGGCGTCTTTGAGGCGCGAACGCAAATTTTGCGAGATAAAAAAATAATCAATCCGCCAGCCGACATTTTTAGCGCGTGCATTGAAGCGGTAGCTCCACCACGAATAAGCATTTTTTTCATCGCCATGAATTTCGCGGAAAGTATCGATAAATCCGTGATTTATCACCTCATCGATCCATGCTCGCTCGATAGGCAAAAAGCCAGAAATTTTAGAATTTGACTTTGGATTTGCTAAATCAATTTCCCTGTGAGCGGTATTGACATCGCCACAAAATATCACGCCAAGCCCCTGCGCGACCAGCTCGTCGATATAGCGCAAAAAATCAGCGTAAAATTTCATCTTGTATTCTAGCCTAGCCTCGTCTTTTTGACCGTTTGGGAAGTAGATATTTAGTAGCACCACATCGCCAAATCTATGCTCCAAAACCCGCCCCTCATCGTCGCTAGCGAAGTTGCATTTGCTAACCTTGCTAGCAAATTTAGCTAGGCTCGCCACGCCAGAATACCCAGCGCGCGTGGCTGAGTTTGTATCGATTTGCGAAAATCCAAGCTCATAAAGCTCTTTTGGGATATTTTCTGCGCCCGCTTTTATCTCTTGCAAGCCCAAAAAATCAGGCTTCTCGCTATCTAGCCACGCAAATGCGCCCTTGCCAAGCACGGCTCTAAGCCCATTTACATTCCAGCTCATTAGCTTCATTTTTACCCTTTAATTATCAAAATTTGGCTATGATTATGCCTAAATTTAACTAAAATTTAAAAGGAAAAAAATGAGAAATCAGCCAAAATACAAATTTTTCGCAAACTGGGGCTATGCTTTGGCGGGGCTAGTTGAAATTTGGCGTAGTGAGCGGAGTTTTAGGCTAGAAATTTTTGTTTTTGCGCCACTTTTGGTTTCGCTATTTTTTTGGAATTTTGGCTTAGTTTGGAATTTGGCTTTGGTTTTTGGCGCGGTTTTTACGCTGGTTGTCGAGTGCATAAACTCATCAATCGAGCGCGTGGTTGATTTAGCAAGCCCTGATTTTCACCCGCTTGCAGGGGCTGCCAAAGATACCGCCAGCACCGCTGTAATGCTTACTCTAAGCCTAAATTTCGCCCTGTGGGTATGTGCGATTTGCGGTAAAATTTTTGGCTAAACACTGCACCGAAATTTTAAAATTTAAAATTTTTTACGCCTAATTTGTCATTGCGAGAATTTTGCGTTAGCAAAATTCGTGGCAATCTACGACTTTAAAATTACTTGCGCCAAATTTGCTGTCATTGCGAGAAAACGAAGTTTTCGAAGCAATCCAGGGAAATTTAAATTCAAAATTCAACCCAAATTTAGCATTGAATTATTTTTTAAATTTTAAGCAAAATTTTGCTTTCTCGTAAGGGGGAAGGGGGCTTGAATTGCGAGGTCGCGCCCCTTCCCCCTTACAATCCCCTAACCCCCGACGACGCTTTACAAGGTGGCTAAATTTTAAAAAGCGTTGCTTTTTAAAATTTAGCTGGTTTTATTTTTCGGAAATGCTTCGCATTTCTTTACTTGTAAAATCAACGAAAATTTCGCTAAAACCTCGCCCTTTCTGCCCCGACGCTCGTGGGCTCGCCGTGTCCCGAGTATAAAACCACCTCATCTGGCAGGGTAAAAATCTTGCTCTCTATGCTAGCTTTTAGCGCGCTATAATCCCCGCCCGGCAAATCCGTGCGCCCAAAGCCCGCGCGAAAAATCAAATCCCCACAAAATGCCAAATTTTGCCCCTTACTATAAAACACCACGCTATCGCTCGTATGCCCTGGCGCATAAATCACAGCTAGCTCGCACGCCCCGCTAGCTAGCGCGATCCTTTCGCCATCTTTTAGGGGCGTGAAATCCTCTATGATTATCTCTTCGCCCGTGAAATTCGATAGATTATAGTCTGGCTCGCCCAGATACACGCCTGCGTTTTCGTGCGCGAGTATCGGCGCGCCCAAAGCCCGCGAGAGCTCGCTAGCTGCGCCAATGTGATCAAAATGTCCGTGCGTGAGCAGGATTTTTTCGATTTTGAAATTTCTCTCTTTTATAATCCCCAAAAGCTTGCTAGCTTGCGCCCCAGGGTCGATTACAAACCCTGCCCCACTCGCCTCGTCAATAAAAAAATAACAATTCTCGCTGATATAACCTGCCACTTCCACGCATAAAACCATGTTTTCTCCTTGAATTTCTCCAAATTTTACGCTCTTAAATTTAACCAGCCATTAAATTTAGCCAAAAATTATCCTTGATTTACCAAAATGCAGTAAAATACGCGCTTTTGCAAATTTTTTCAAAGGAGAGCTTATGAAAAAGCTTTTAGCCGAGTTTCTTGGCACATTTTGGCTAGTATTTGGCGGTTGCGGAAGCGCGATTTTCGCCGCATACAACATCGGATTTGTCGGCGTTTCAATCGCCTTTGGTTTGACCGTGCTAAGCGGTGCTTACGCATTTGGACACATTAGTGGCGGACATTTTAACCCAGCAGTTTCAGTGGGCTTGCTATGCGGTGGCAGATTTAAGGCTAGCGAATTAGCAGGCTATGTCATCGCGCAAGTCCTAGGCGCGATAGCAGCAGGCGGTGCGCTATATCTAATCGCAAGCGGAAAGGCTGGATTTGACATCAGCGCAGGATTTGCGACCAACGGATACGGCGAGCACTCACCAAACGGATATTCAATGCTAAGCGCGCTAATCGCAGAAACCCTGCTAACTGCGTTTTTCTTAATCGTCATCATGGGAGCGACTGACAAGCGCGCACCAAGTGGCTTCGCACCGATTGCGATCGGTTTAGCCCTCACACTAATCCACCTAATCTCAATCCCAGTTACAAACACCTCAGTTAATCCTGCCCGTTCAACTGGCGTGGCACTTTTCCAAGGTGGCTGGGCGCTTAGCGAGTTATGGCTGTTTTGGGTAGCGCCAATCATCGGTGGCGCAATCGGCGGAATTATCTACAAAACTTTTTTGGAAAAAGAGTAAAATTTCGCTAAATTTGGCGTAAATTTCGCCTCGCCCCTTGTGAATTTTCGCAAGGGGCTTTTTAAATTCTTAAATTTCCGCTTCGCAACCCCCAAACACTGCCCCGAAATTTTGTAAAGAAATGCGAAACATTTCAGTAAAATAAAATCAGCTAAATTTAAAGCTTTGCTTTAAATTTAGCCACTTCTAAGGTTTTACAGGGGTGGGGGTTGGTAAAGGGGAGGGTAGCGTCTCCTAAAAAGCGCGCCCTCCCCCTTACAGAGAATTTCAAAATTTCGCCTAAAATTTAAAAAATAATTCAATGCTAAATTTAAGTATAATTTTGAATTTAAATTTCTCTGGATTGCTTCGCTTTCTGCGAAAGCTCGCAATGACAGCAAATTTAGCGCAAGGAATTTTAAATTCGTAGATTGCTGCGTCGCTGTAAAACAGCTCCTCGCAATGACAAATTAGGCAAAATTTACGCTTGATTTGTCATTGCGAGAATTTGCGTAGCAAATTCGAAGCAATCTACGAATTTAAAATTTCGGGGCAGTGTTTGGGAGTTGCGAAGCGGAAATTTAAAAATCAAAATTTTAAAAAGCAAATTTTAAAAATTAAAATTTTAAAAATCAATGCAATCTTGAATAAAAAGTCGCTTGGAGGGGAATTCCATAGCGCAAAGGCGGGCGTTTTTGTAACCGCGCTTTTTAAAAACACAGCCCAAATCGATATTCGCGCTGTAATCATTGATAAATGGCTCATCTTGTGGCGTGTGGCCATAGACATTGAAAATGCCCGTATTATCGGTGTAATCATCGCGCCCGCTTAACACATGCGCCTCAAAATCGTCCTTTACAGCCCCAAAATCGCGAAATTTCCACATATTTCCCACAGCCGAGTGCGATACCACGAGAGAGCGAGAATTTTCGTCGAAAATGTCGTATTGCAAAAACACAGGCAAGCTTTGCAAATACTCTAAATGCTCGTTTAAAAGCGCGCTAAATTCGGGCGCAAAATACGATTTCATCGTATCGCTGCCGCCACTTTTGGCAATCCAGTTAATGTCATCACTTGCGCCAATTACGATTTCGCGGTCTCTCACGCACCTTTGCGCGCTGGATTTTGCTAGCAAAAATCTGCGCTCGTGGTTTCCGCGCACGCAGTCATAGCCGTGCGAGCGCACAAACTCGATGACTTTGGCGCTATGAGGGCCGCGATCGCACAAATCGCCCACGAAGCAAATTTTGCTATCAAATTTCGCTGGCAAGCGCGCAATCAACGCCATTAAACTCTCATAGCAACCATGCACATCGCCGATAATGTAGATATTTTGCATAAATTTACCTTTGAATTTTTAAAAGAATTATATTCGAATTTTTAAAATTTAAAATTTAAAAAAGGTCAAATTTAACCCAAATTTGGGTTAAATTTGAAATTTACGCTACCACATTTGGGAAGTCAAACACTACTTTTCCGCTTTTTATCGTTAGCACGCACGCACCTTTTAGCTCTTTGCCAAAAAGTGGTGAATTTTGTGATTTTGATTTATTAAGTTTCGCGTCGTAAGTGTATCTTAGCTCAGGGTCGATTATAGCGATATCGGCTAGCTTTCCGACAGCGATTTCGCCTTTGCCAAAGAGTTTTAAAATTTGGGCTGGATTATACGAGGTGAGAGCTACCATTTTTTCATAATCAATCACGCCCTCATCAACTAATTTTAGCGTCAAAGGCACAAGCGTTTGAAGCCCTAAAATCCCAAACGGAGCCTTGTCAAATTCGACAAATTTATCGTCCCAGCTATGCGGTGCGTGATCTGTGGCGATGACATCTATTAATCCGCTTTTTAACCCCGCTCGCATAGCCTCTACATCGGCATTTGTGCGAAGTGGCGGAGACATTTTGAAATTCGTATCATAGCCCATAAGTTCGCTCTCATCATAAGTGAAGTGGTGTGGCGTAACTTCGCAGGTTACATTAATGCCCTCTTTTTTGGCTTGATCGATGAGTTTTAGCGACCAGGCTGAGCTGACATGCGCCACATGCAGGTGTCCGCCCGTTTTTTTGGCAAGCAAAATATCGCGCGAAACCATAATCTCCTCTTTTTCACTTGCCATGCCTTTAAGCCCTAGTAGCGCGCTCACCCTGCCCTCGTTCATCACTCCACCATGACAAAGTGAGCAATCCTCGCTGTGATTTATGACAAAAGAGCCAAAATGCGCCGAGTATTCGAGGGCTTGTCGCATGACTGAGCTATCTGTAACAGGAAGTCCATCATCGCTAAATGCCACGCACCCAGCCTCGATCATATCGCCCATTTCGACGATTTTCGCCCCTTTGCAATCCTGCGAAATCGCTCCGATTGGAAGCAGGTCGATTAGCCCCCTATCGCGCGCTTTTTTAATCATTGCCTTTGTGATTGCAGAATTATCATTTACCGGGTTTGTATTTGCCATAGGCATAGCGGTCGTTACGCCCCCTGCTACGGCTGTTTCGCTACCAGTGATGACATCATCTTTATACTCAAAACCCGGATCTCTAAAATGCACATGCATATCAATTAGCCCCGGCATGACAAGCTTGCCAGTCGCGTCGATGACTTTATCTGCGCTTGGCTCGTCCTCGCATAGGGCGCAAATTTTATCATCTTCTATTAAAACATTGATTTTTTGGGTTTTATTGTGATTGATAACGGTGCCGTTTTTGATTAAAATTTTCATTATAAGCTCCTATTTAAATTTATTGTATGAAGCACCGCCATACGCATGGCTGCACCGTTTTCGACCTGATCGAGAATGCAAGTAAATCGCGGATCGTCCGCGACATCTGAGTTAATCTCCACGCCACGATTTATCGGACCTGGGTGCATGATAATCACACCCTCTTTGGCTACTTGCATGCGCTTAGCAGTTAATCCAAAAAATTTACTATACTCCCTAACGCTTGGGAAGCTTGGCTCACCGTCTTGGCGCTCTAATTGAATTCTTAGCATTATTATCACATCTGCGCCCTCGATCGCTTCCTCGACGCTTTTGCAAATCCTGCACCCAAACGCCTCGCAGTCTCTTAGCATCATCGGAGGACCAAAGAGTCTGACATTTATGCCTAGTTTTTTCATCGCCCACGCATCAGATCTAGCCACGCGAGAGCGGAAAATATCGCCGATGATAGCGACTTCTAATCCTTCAAATTTGCCCTTGGCTTCGTGGATTGTGAGCAAATCCAAAAGCGCTTGTGTCGGGTGCTCGTTTAGTCCGTCTCCTGCATTTACAATCGAGGCGTCGCAGTTAGAGGCGATAAATTTCGCAGCACCGCTACTTGCGTGGCGCACGACAAAAATATCACTGCGCATAGCTTGCATATTTTTTATCGTATCGATTAGAGTTTCGCCCTTTTTGGTGCTACTTGAACCTGCGCTGAAATTTATGGCGTCCGCGCCAAGGCGTTTGGCGGCGATTTCAAAGGAAATGCGCGTTCTAGTGGAGTTTTCAAAAAAAGCATTAATCACGGTTTTTCCACGCAAAGAGTCTGATTTTTTGATATCTGAGCGGTTTAGAGCTTTGAAATCCTTCGCCAAAGCGATGAAATCGTAAATATCGTCTGCGCTTAAATCTTGCGTGCTAAGCAGGTGCTTTAATTTATACATTTTGCCTCCTAAAATGGTTAAAATTTTCGCTGTATTTTACGCAAATTTGACTTAAATTTTTAAATCCTCGCTCTGCGAATTTTCATAATGTTTTTCAATTTTTTTGCCATTATTAATCATATCGCCAAAGATATTTAAAATCTGCCCGAAGCTCGAATTTGCGTCCTTTGCTAAATCCATTAAATCCTTTTCGATCCCGCCTAGTGAGCCATTTAAATCGCGCACGATTTTCTCGCCTTTTTTGGCTAAATCCTCTAATTTATCCGCGTTTTTTTCGGCAAATTCGTTTAAAATTTTCGGTGCTTCCTTGCTTAATCTTTCCAAATTTTCGCCCAAAATTTTAGCCGTTGCGGCAAATTCATCAATCGTTTCGTTGATGTCTTTTGAAATTTTACCCTCAGGCTTTGGCACTAGCTCGATTTGAACCTTTGGTTTAGCGTTTTGGCTCAAATTTGCCTCTGGCGCAGGCTCGCTTGAAGCGACGCTTCCTGGCGCAGGTTTAGGGGCGCTTTCGCTAGCCGATAAATTTTTATCCAAATTTATCTGTATTTTTGGCTCATTTTTCTCAACCATTTTTTGAGATTTTTTTTCGATCTCTTTCTCGATATCTAGGCCGTTTTGGCTAGATTTGTCGCTGTCACTGCACGCGCTAAACATAAGCGCGCAAGCAAGCAAAATTCCACATTTTTTCATACTCTCTCCTTAGTTTAAAAATAAATCACTTCTTAATTTCAAAAGCAGGCAAACTGCGATATTTGCGGCCTCTTCGCGGATATAGTTGCGATCTCCGTTTAGGTGAAATTTGCCGATTATCTGTCGCCCACCAAGCTCTTTTGCCCCGATAAATACCGTTCCTACGGGCTTTTCATCGCTTCCGCCCCCAGGTCCAGCTATCCCGCTAATGGCTAGGGCAAAATTCGCCCCCGAACTCTCCAATGCCCCGCCAAGCATACCTGCGACGCATTGCTCGCTCACTGCGCCGTAATCTTGCAAAACCTCATCGCTCACATCTAGCCACGCGCGCTTTATCTCGTTTGCATAGCTTACCACCGAGCCGTCAAAAATATCGCTCACACCGGCTATTTCGCCAAATTTAGCCGCCAAAAGTCCAGCCGTGCAACTCTCTGCAAATGTGATTTTTGCCCCGATTTCTCGCAATTTCTCCACAGCGTGAGAGATGAAATTTTTAGGTGCGATAAATGAGTTTGCGTAATATTTACTCACGCTGTCTAAAAATTTATCCAGCGCGCCAAATTTCTGCTCGCTAGCGCGCACAAAGAGCAAAAATGAGCTGTATTCACTGATGATAAATGAAATTTTATAGCTTAACGCTAGGCTTTCAAGTCTAGCTTTTGCGCTCGCATAGTCTGTGTCAAATAGATAAAACCCCTCGCCCTCGTTTAGGGGATCTTGCAAAATTTGGGGCAGTTTTTGCAAGGGGTCTGCTTTTAACACATTTACAAGGCAACCCTTAATATCTAGCAAAAAACTATCCTTTACCACAAATTTAGCTGCTGAGGGGGCTAGCGTGCCACAATCTTTAAGCTCCAAAGTATCAAGCGTAAGCGTGGAGAGAATTTTCCCTGCGATTGCATAAGCCACTTTTGTCGCAAAAATCGTGATATAATCGTATTTGCCGAGCATTTTTTCTATCAAAAATGGCAAATTTTTATCGTTTTCATTTATAAATTTAATATCATCAATCACGCCGAAAACCTGCTCGTATTCGCGCAAAATATAGCTAAAAAATGGCGGATTGTAGCGGATAGCTTCGCCGATGATTAAAATCACATTTTTCATAAATTTCGACCTTTAAATTTTTGCCATTATAGCATAAAAAATTCTTGCATTTTCAGTCCTTTTTAAAAGCCTTTTTGCTACACTTACCAAATTTTTTAAAACACAATTAAAGGTTTTTTATGGATTACAAAGAAACACTTTTTCTCCCTACTACGGACTTCCCTATGCGAGGCTCACTCCCAGCGAACGAACCAGCGCGATTTTCTAGCTGGTATAACGAGCGAGCAATTTATGAAAAAATGAAAGCCAAACGCAAAAACGCGGGCGTTAGCTTTAATATCCACGACGGCCCACCTTATGCCAACGGACACCTGCATATCGGCCATGCGCTGAATAAATTTTTAAAAGACATTATCACAAAAACCCACTATTTTTTCGGTGAAAATATCCGCTATGTCCCGGGCTGGGACTGCCACGGCTTGCCGATTGAGCAACAAGTAGAAATCAAAATGGGCGACGCGAAAAAATCAGCTACCAAACACGAAATTCGCGAGCTTTGTCGCGCACACGCGAAAGAATTTATCGATATCCAAAGAGATGAATTTAAAAGCCTTGGCGTAATTGGGGATTGGGAAAATCCATATTTGACACTGAAATTTAACTTCGAAGCTGAAATTTACAAAACCCTTTGCAATATCGCTAAAAAAGGCATTTTAATCGAACGAAGCAAGCCTGTGTTTTGGAGTTGGGCGGCAAAAAGCGCGCTAGCTGAGGCGGAGGTCGAGTATAAGGACAAAGAGGATTATTCGATTTATGTGGCTTTTGATTTAAGCGATGAAGCAAACGCCAAAATCGGCGCAAAAGGCGCAAAAGCCGTGATTTGGACGACTACGCCTTGGACACTTCCAGCAAACGGCGCAATCAGCCTAAATCCAAACGAAACCTATGTCCTAACAGCCGAAAATTTCATACTTGCAAAACCGCTTTTAGAAAATTTAATCGGCGCAGGTATCACAAATGGCGAAATTTTAAAAGAATTTAGCTCAAAAGAGTTAGAAAATTTATACGCAATCAACCCGCTAAATGATAGAAGCTCAAAATTTATCCTAGGCGAACATGTTTTAATGGACGGCGGAACAGGCTTAGTTCATACTGCCCCAGGACACGGCGAGGACGATTATTTCGTGGGCTTAAAATACGGCATAGAGGTGCTAATGCCAGTCGATGAGGCAGGGTGTTTTGATGAAACACTGCGCGCGAAGGGGCTATTTAGGGCTGGCGTCGTAGATGAAATGGTCGGCATGCACATTTTCAAAGCAAATGAAAAAATCGTCGAAATTCTTGGCGATGCAGTGGTAAAAGTCGGCAAATTTACCCACTCATACCCACACTGCTGGCGCACGCACAAACCAGTAATTTACCGCGCTACAAAGCAATGGTTCATCGCTATGGATAAGGAATTTAGTGGCGGAAAAACACTGCGCCAGATCGCGCTTAGCGAAATCAAAAAAATCAAATTCTACCCAGCCACTGGCGAAAATCGCCTTACAGCGATGATTGAAAACCGCCCTGATTGGTGTATTTCAAGACAGAGAGATTGGGGTGTGCCGATTGCGTTTTTCCGTGATAAAGCGACAAAAGAGCCGATTTTCGATGAAAAAATAATGGATCATTTATACGAAATTTTCAAAGCCAAAGGCGCCGATGCGTGGTGGGATAGCGAAATTTGCGATCTTTTACCACAAGGTTCTGGCTACAACCCTGAAAATTTAGAGAAAGTTACCGATATTTTAGATGTTTGGTTCGATAGTGGCTCTACTTGGAACGCCGTGCTAAAAAGCGGCGAATACGACGCAGGCGCATTTCCAGCCGATATGTATTTAGAGGGCTCAGACCAGCACAGAGGCTGGTTTCAAAGCTCACTTTTGCTAAGTTGCGCTGTAAATGAGTTCGCTCCGTATAAAAGCGTCCTAACTCACGGCTTCACCGTCGATGAGAAGGGTCAAAAAATGAGCAAATCCGTGGGCAATATCGTCCTTCCACAAAAAGTCGCCAAAGAATACGGCGTGGAGATTATGAGATTATGGGTTGCGCTAAGCGATTATTCCACAGATTTGAAAATCAGCGAAAATATCCTAAAACAAGTCAGCGAGCAATACCGCAAAATTCGCAATACAATTCGCTTTTTGCTAGCAAATGTTAGCGATTTAGAAGAGCTTGAAACCTCAAATTTCACAACCCTTGATAAGTGGATTTTAACCCGCGCAGTAAGGACTTTTGGCGCGGTTGAAGAGAGTTTTAGAGAGTATGATTTCTCAAAAGGATTTAACCAACTTCTAAATTTCCTAAGCGCAGATTTAAGCGGAATCTACCTTGATATCATCAAAGACCGCCTTTACTGCGACCATATCGACGAACCAAGACGCCGCAGTGCGCAAAGTGCGCTAGTGCTAATCACCAGAGCGCTACTGCCTCTGATTGCGCCTACGCTAACTTACACAATCGATGAAGTAATGCAATACGCGCCAAGTATCGTTAAAAACGGCAAAGAAGACGCTTTTGATTTGGTTTATGCGCCGATTGAATTTAGCGATTTTATCGAATATGATGAAATTTTAGAGCAATCAAGAGAGAAATTTTTCGAAATCATCGACGCCCTCAAAAAAGATAAAATCATCAAATCGACCCTAGAACTCGCTTTGCAAACTAGCTCAAATGAAATTTTATCTTACGATATTTTGGGCGTGAGTGATTGGTTTATGGTAAGCGATGTAACCTCACTAGATGGCAACAGCGACAATGCTTTGGCAGAATTTCGCATAGGCGATGAAATTTTCCGCCTTGTAAAATCTGATAAATTTAAATGCCCAAGGTGCTGGAAATTTAGCGCAAAAGAGGAAGATTGCCTATGCCCAAGATGTGCAAAGGTGCTAAATGCTTAGTTCGCCTCAACATTTTAGTATAGTAGTTCTCACAATCGCGCTAATCTTTGTCTGTATAGGCGTGGGGATAAAATTTGTAATAAAATTTAAGGATAAAAAATGATAAGTTTAAAAGAGGCTTTGAAACTGAGCCCTAGCGAAATTTTGGCACTTCGCGCAGATTTAAAAAGCCAAATCATAGCCAATAAAAACCTTGGCGCGTATGTCGAGCAGCTAAATGGCGAGGAATTAAACGAAAGTGGCGCAGGTGTGCCAATCGCGATTAAGGATAATATTCAAGTCAAAGGTTGGAGCGTAACGGCAGGTTCTAAAATCCTGCAAGGCTACATTGCGCCTTATGACGCAACCGTAATCAAAAAGCTAAAAGAGGCAAATTTAGCTCCATTTGGTCGCACCAATATGGACGAATTCGCCATGGGAAGCACAACAGAGAGTTCGTATTATGGCAAAACTCTAAATCCGCTCGATCACACTCGCGTCCCAGGCGGAAGCAGTGGCGGAAGTGCCGCTGCTGTGGGAGCTGGACTTGCAATCGCAGCCCTTGGAAGCGATACTGGTGGCTCTATCCGCCAGCCAGCAGCCTTTTGTGGTTGCGTGGGATTTAAGCCAAGCTATGGCAGGGTTAGCCGTTACGGCCTTGGGGCGTATTCATCTAGCCTAGATCAAATCGGACCGATTACAGGAAATGTCGAGGACGCGGCGATTTTATACGATATCATCGCAGGACACGACACTATGGATAGCACAAGCTACGCTGGCGAGTTTATCAGCACGGCTGATAAATTAAATAGCGAGCGCAAACTTACAATCGCAGTTATCGAAAACTACCTAAACGAGGCTAGCGATGAGATTAAAACTGCGCTAAATTTGGCAATCGAGAAGTTAAAAAGCTTCGGACACAAGATAATTTATAAAAATTTGCTAAATTCCAAATACGATATCGCCACATACTATATCATCGCCACAGCCGAAGCTAGCGCAAATTTAAGCAGATATGACGGCGTGCGATACGGAAACCGCGCAAAGGCGTCAAATTTAAACGAACTTTACGCAAACACCCGCGGTGAGGGATTTGGCGACGAGGTCAAACGCAGAATGCTTCTAGGAACATTTGTGCTAAGTAGCGGTTACTACGACGCTTACTACATAAAAGCGCAAAAAGCCAGAGCCTTTATCAAGGCTGAATATGAGGAAATTTTAAAAGAGGCTGATTTGATTTTTATGCCGATTGCGCCTGATGTGGCGTATAAATTTGGCGAGTTAAACGACCCGCTAAAAGCTTATCTTAGCGATATTTACACAATCGGCGTAAATTTAGCAGGACTTCCAGCGATTTCCGTGCCAGTAGCTAGAAATTCACAGAATTTAAATATCAGCGCACAACTAATAGGACGCGCTTATGACGAACAAACGGTGCTTGATGGCGGGTTAAATTTAGAAACAATCGTAAGGGGTTAAGATGAAAATTTTGAAAAAAGCTTTGACATTTGAAGATGTTTTGTTGGTGCCACAATACTCTGAAATTTTACCAAAAGATGTAGATTTAAAGACAAAATTTACCAAAAATATCACTCTAAATACGCCACTTGTGAGTGCTGCTATGGATACGGTTACTGAGTATCGCACAGCTATCATGATGGCTCGCCTTGGTGGGATTGGCGTAATCCACAAAAACATGGATATCGAAAGCCAAGCCAAAATGGTTAAAAGAGTGAAAAAAAGCGAGAGCGGCGTCATCATCGATCCGATTTTTATCAAAGCCACAGCCAGCGTGCAAGATGCGCTAAATTTGATGGCTGAATACCACATTAGCGGAATTCCAGTCGTCGATGACGAGCATAAATTAATCGGAATTTTAACTAACCGCGATTTGAGATTTGAAAGCGATACCTCAGCGCGCGTTGGCGATAAAATGACTAAAATGCCACTAATCACGCTCAAAAAGGGCTCGACGCTAGATGACGCTGAGAAAGTTTTCCGCAACACCAAGGTAGAAAAACTTCCGATTGTTGATGAAAACAACCATTTAGAGGGATTAGTTACCATTAAAGATATCAAAAAACGCATCGAATACCCTCTTGCAAACAAAGACGCTTATGGCAGACTTCGCGTAGCAGCCGCCATTGGCGTAGGTCAGATTGATCGCGCAAAAGCCCTTGTCGAAGCAGGTGTAGATGCGATTGTAATGGATTCTGCTCACGGACATACCAAAGGCATCATAAACACCCTAAAAGAGCTTAAAAAACAGCTAAATGTCGATGTCGTAGTAGGAAATGTAGCAAACCCAGAGGCTATCAAAGATATCGCCGAAGCTGGCGCAGACGCGATAAAAGTCGGTATCGGACCGGGCTCAATCTGCACCACTAGAATCGTCGCAGGTGTGGGCGTGCCACAATTTACCGCAATTGTAGATTGCGCAAACGAAGCGGCTAAATTTGGCGTTCCAATCATCGCAGACGGTGGTATCAAATACTCAGGCGAAATCGCCAAAGCCCTAGCAGCGGGTGCTAGCTCAGTAATGATGGGAAGCGTGCTAGCTGGGTGCTACGAAACCCCTGGCGAGCTAATCACTTTCCAAGGTCGCCAGTATAAGACATACCGCGGTATGGGCTCAATCGGCGCTATGCAAAAAGGAAGCTCTGATAGATATTTCCAAGAAGGCACCGCCAAAGAAAAACTCGTCCCAGAAGGCATCGAAGGACGCGTCCCTTATGCTGGTATGCTAAAAGATGTAATCTTCCAGCTAGTCGGTGGTCTAAGAAGCGCTATGGGGTATTGTGGAAGCAAGGATATCCCTACCTTGCAAGAAAAAGCTGAATTTGTCGAAATCACAAGCGCAGGACTTAAAGAGAGCCATGTCCATGATGTCATCATCACGCAAGAAGCGCCAAACTACCGAGTTAATCAGTGAAAATCCAAACCAAAACCCACTATTTTGACGAACCGCTCTATTTAGAGAGCGGTCGTGTTTTTTCTAAATTTCACCTAGCTTACGAAACTTACGGCGAGCTAAATTCTGATAAATCAAATGTCATTGTCATCACACACGCTCTAACCGGTAGCGCACACGCTGCTGGCAGATACGAAAATGAAAGCAAGGCTGGCTGGTGGGACAGCCTAATCGGCGATGGCAAGGCAGTAGATACGAGCAAATTTTTCGTCATCTGCATAAATATCCTCTCATCGCCCTTTGGCTCGACCTGCCCGCTAGATATCGACGATAGCACCGGCAAGGAGTATCGCACACGCTTTCCCGTGCTTGTAATCTCAGATGTCGTAAAGGCGCAGGTTAGATTGCTAAGCGAGCTTGGGATTTCGCGGGTAAAAGCCGTAATCGGCGGGAGTTTAGGCGGTATGCAGGCTCTGTGCTACGCAATCGAATACCCAAATTTCGCCGAAAATATTTTCGCACTAGCCACCACTTATGCGACGCAGCCTTGGGCAATCGCCTTTAATAAAATCGCAATCAGCGCGATTAAGAGCGATCCAAATTTCAAAGGCGGGTATTATGACAAAGACGAAATCGCCAAATCAGGCCTAAATGGCATGGCGGTAGGTCGCATGGCTGGGCATATTAGCTTTTTAAGCCCTGCTTCGATGAACGAAAAATTTGGGCGAAATTATGTAGAAACTGACGGACTTTACGAGCTTGACGGCAGGTTTCAAGTAGATCGCTACCTAGACTACAATGGGGTAAATTTCTCTCATCGCTTCGATCCGCTATGCTACCTTTATATCGCAAAAATGATGAATCTTTTCGATTGCACGAGGCATTATGGCTCGCTAAAAAACGCCATGGCGCAAATTCGCGCGAAACTATTTTTGATTTCGTTTTCTGGCGATATTTTGTTTCCGCCAAATTTAATGGAGGAAATGTATAAATGCATGATTGATCTTGGCGCGAAAGAGCGCGTGTTTTACACGCAAATCGACAGCGATTACGGGCACGACGCATTTTTAGTCGAGGTGGAAAAATTTGACTATATCATTAAAAGGGTTTTAGATGCAAGATAATTTCGAAGAAAAAATGAAAAAAATAGGCGAGCTAATCGAGAGCTTAAACGACAAAGACATCACGCTAGATCGCTCCGTAGAGCTGTATAAAAGCGGAATTTGCCTGCTAAAAGAGGCGAAGGAAATTTTAGAAAACGCCAAGCTTGAAATCACGCAAATAAACGAAGGTGTGCAAAATGATTAAAATCTGCGCTCTACAACTCGCCACGCTTTCGATGAGCGAAAATCGCATTGATTATTATATGAAAATAGCCCACGACAATGGCGCAAAAATCGTGGTTTTGGGCGAATACACGCTCAATTCGTTTTTTACCGAGCTAAAACACATGCCAAGCTCAATCACGCAAAAACAAAGCGAACACAAAATGGAGCTAATGCAAAATTTGGCCAAAAAATACGATTTACACATCATCGCGCCTATAATCCGCCAAAGCAGTAGCGAGGCTGGCGAAATCGCATGGATCAAATCCTGCGCGCATTTTAGCCCCTCTGGCGTGAAATTTTACGATCAAACTATGCTGATAAACTACTCGCACTGGAACGAGGACGAGTTTTTCCTAAACGCCAAAATTCACGAAAATGGCAAATTCGAGCCACTGATTTTCGAGGTCGAGGGTGTGAAATTTGGCGTTTGTTTTGGGTTTGAAGCGCATTTTGATATGGTGTGGCAGCGCTTCGACCACGAAAGCGTAGATTGCGTGCTAATCCCCACAGCTTCGACATTTGAGTCAAATTTGCGCTGGGCAGAACTGCTTAAAATGCGAGCCTTCACGCACTCTGCGTATATCGTGCGCACAAACCGCATAGGCGAGGCGAAATTCGGCGATATGGACTTTAAATTTTATGGCGGCAGTTTCCTAGCGAATCCTTACGGCGAGATTATCAACGAATTGCGCGATGAAGAGGGCGCGCTAATGTGCGAAATAGACCCAACAATCGTGCGCGAAGCTACGGAATTTTGGGGCTTTAAGGCAAATTTGAAAAACAAAGGCTTTGCGTGAAATTTTTCCACAGACAAATCCAGCTCTGGGGCGAGGATACCCAAAACTCCCTAGCGCAAAAATCCGTGCTGATTATCGGCTCTGGCGGGCTAGGAAGCTCATTTGCGTATGCGCTAGGAGCCAGCGGGATCGGGCGGATTGACATTGTCGATTTCGACACAGTGTCGCTTCATAATATCCACAGGCAAATTTTATTTTCGCTTAGCGATGAGGGACGATACAAGGCCGATATTTTTAAAGAGCGCGTGCAGGCTCGATACGATGGAGTGCGTGTGAATACACACAAAATGAAAGCTGATGAATTTTTTGCGAATTGTGCGGATAAATTTGACCTGATTTTAGATGCGACTGACAATCTCGCCACCCGCGCGCAAATCGACGAGTTTGCCAAGCAAACTGCCACGCCATGGGTGTTTAGCTCGGTCGATAGCTTTCAGGTGCAGGTCTGCTTCGTAAGCGAGGCGAATTTCAAATTTTTCCCCAACTTAAACGCCACGCCAGCTGGAATTGCTGCGCCGATTGTGATGTTTGCAGCGAGTTTTGCGGCAAATTTAGCTTTGCGCTATTTAGCGGGTTTGAGCGTGAAAAAAGACACGCTTTATTATCTAAATTTTTTCTCGGGCGAATTTGAAACCAAAAAAATCGCTCTTGTTTAAGGCAAAAAATGGTTATACTCATAACGGGCGCTTCGCACACGGGCAAAACGCTTTTAGCACAAAAAATGGTTGAAATTTATAAATTTTCGTCTTTTTCAATCGATCACCTAAAAATGGGGCTAATTCGCTCAAAAAATACAAATCTTACCCAAAATGACGATGAAGCACTAACGCCCTATCTGTGGCAAATCGTGCGTGAAATAATCAAAACTGCCATAGAAAATGGGCAAAATTTAATTATCGAAGGTTGTTATGTGCCGTTTTCTTGGCGGAGCGATTTTAGCGAAAAATATTTGTGCCAAATTCGTTTTATAGCCCTAGCGATGAGCGATAAATTTATCGATGAAAATTTTGATAAAATCAAAAAACATAGCTGTGATATAGAAAATAGGCTTGATGATACGACCTGCACAAAAGAAAATTTAAAAGCGGATAATCAAAATTTTATAAAGGGCTTTTTAAACAACGGCGAGAAAATCGTTTTAATAGATGATGATTACGAAAAAACTATAAGTAAGCTTTAAATTTAAAATTTAGGCTAAATTTGAAGCCTTAATTTCATTTATTATACGGATTTCTAACTCATACCAGCCGTATTCGTCGCTACCGAATTTGGCTGTAAAAAGTGGCTTGAATTTCAAATCGCTTCTGAAATTTTGCCCGTTTTTGAGCTCATTTGAGCGGAAAAACAGAAATAAATTTACACTTTTTGCGATTTCATTTAGCAAATTTTGCCCGCCTTCTATCATCACTAAGCCCGAATTTAAGGCTATTTTCAAATCATTTGCGATCTGCACATTTCGACCCGCAACGCCAAAAAGCGGAATAGTTTTATCAAATTCGCTTTGCCTAGAATAAATAAAAATATCTGGATTTTTCCCACCACAAATCAGCCTAGTATCGAGCTTCGGGCGATCTGTGCGCACGGTATTTCCGCCGATAAGCAAAGCGTCGCAAACATTGCGTAAATAGTGCGAAAATGTGAGAGATTTGGCGTTTGAAATTTCACCAGAAATCACGCCGTTTGCAGAAAATGCGAGTTTAAAAAAGCTAAAATTCCCGCCATTTTGCCACTGCAAAAATGGCTTTAAAAGCGCGCCACACTCATCTTTTAAAACGCCAAATTCCACTTCCACGCCACTTTGCGCTAAGATTTCGCCACCACCACTAGCTTTTTCGTTTAAATCCGCCACGCCGATTACGACTTTTTTAAAGCCTAAATTTTTAAGCAAAAGGGCGCATGATGGCGTTTTGCCGATATGGGCGCAGGGTTCAAGCGTAACAAAAGCAGTGGCATTTTTAAGTAAATTGCCGTGATTTTGCGTAATAAATTCATAAACGAAATTTGCGTTTAGATTTTTAAACTCTAAAATTTGATTTGCAAAGCGTGATTTTGCGGATACTGCCCCGAAATTTTCGAAAAAATCGCCGTAGATTAGATTTTGCGGATTTTTGCAAATTTCGCTCAAATCCACGCCAAATTCGCTTTCGTAAATTTGCAAAAATTTATTTAAAAATTCATCGCTTATCTCGCAAAGTGCGACAAAAACGGCGTTTGCTTCGGCGTGTAAGAGTCCAGCTTTTTTATGAGAATTTATACTTAAAATTTTGCCTTGCGTATCAGCGACCACGCACCCCACAGCAGGATTTGGAAAGGTTAAAATTTGGTATTTCCACGCTTCATTTAGAGCCAAGCGCATATAAAATTCGTTAGTCATTTTCCAATCTTTTTAGCTCATCACAACCAAGCTTATAACCCAAATCGCACGCTTTTTTATAATTTTCCTTTGCCACAAAAATATCTTGCGAAGCGCCTTTTCCAAATTCATACATAGTTCCCAAAACACCGCAACTTTGTGGCACTTTTTCATCACAAGAATACTCTAAAAGTTCTTTTGCTTTGTTATAATCTCTATCGATAAAATCATAGTTTTTAAGAAAATTTTCTAAATTTGCACAATTTTCGCCGTCGTTAAATTTGCAACTTTTTTCATAAAATTCGGGCGAATTTTGGACATCACTCGCCATATTTCCGACCAAATATAAATATCCTAAACTTCCACAACCATAATTATTTTTAAGATTTTCACACGCTTTTTTATAATATTTATACGCTTCTTTTAAATTTATTTCAAAACCAAATCCATTTTCGTAGTGAAAACCAATCGAATTGCAAGCATTGCTGTTATTTAAATCACAAGCTTTTTTATAGTATTTATTGCCTTTTTCGTAATTTTTCTCATCGTAAGCGTAAATTCTTCCTAGATAATAACAGCTTTCATTATTTTCGCCTGCACAGCCCTTTTTTAGGTAATTTTTGCCTTTGGCAGTGTCAATTGGGATTTTGATTGTTTTATCTAATCCCATGTAAATCATCCCTGAAAGATAGCAAACAAACGACTCGTTTAATTCGCATATTTTTTCCGCATATTTTGTAATTTTCTCATTATCTCTTGGCTTCTCTATGCTGTAATTAACAATTAAAGCCGCACAGCTTATAGTGTGATTTAAATCACAGCCTTTTTTGAAATATTTATTTGATTTTTCGAGCTCTTTATTTGTGCGATAAAAATCCCCTAGTTGATAGCAACTTTCGTTTTGGTCTAAATCGCAACCCTTGCCTAGATAATATGCACCCTTTTTTAAATCGACTTTGTCCTTTTCTAGCACATCGTCTGCACCAATATAAAGCAATCCCGCAAAAAGACATCCAGTTGGTTCGTTAAATTTATCGCAAGTATGAGCCGATATTTTGGCGGATTTGTATATTTCCTTTGGCTCATTTTGAAAATAACTAGCCCGCAAGCTATTGCAAGCCCTCACCTCGCCCAAATCACATGTTTTTTCAAAATACTCTCTTGCTTGTGTGATTTTATTTTCATTTTGCATAATCAAGCCTAGATTATTACAACTTGGCATAAAATCTTTTTGGCAGGCTTTTTCATAATATTTTTTTGCTTTTTCTAAATTTATTTTTGTGTTGTTATCGCCAATTTCATTGCAGTAGCCGACATTATGGCACGATGCAGTGTCACCTAAATAACAAAAAATAATTCTTTGTTTTTCATAACTTAAAAAGAAAAAAAATACAATAACAAAAAGATAAATAAATTTTTTCATTTATTGCCTTGAAATTCGATTTAAATTTGAAAGAATTTTACCACTCAATATAAGTTTTCGCCTTTTTTATGTCGCTAAATTTAATGCAAATTTCGCCGTCAGTAGTATCTAAGTATAAATTTTCATCTTCGAATTTAAGAATTTTTCCGCAAATTTTATCTTTTTCGCTCGTGGTTATTTTAACTAACTCGCCCACGCTTTTGCTAAAATGCTCCATTTTGCTTAGTTTGCGCTCCAACCCAGGGCTTGATACTTCTAAAAAATACTCGCCCGAAACAGGCGGTTCGACATCAAAAATCGGAGATAAAATGCGACTTAGTTTTTCGCAGTCTTCTAAGCTCACGCCACCAGTTTTAGTCACAAAAACTCTATAAATCGTTTTGCCGTTTTCGCTAGCTGTTTCGCAATCGTAAAATTCCAGCCCACACTCGCTGGCAAGGGCGTTTAAATCAACCATTTTTATTTAAATCCTTACTAATTTTTTCAAACAAATCGTCCATTTTGTTTTGGTATTCGAGTCTATCGTCGAATTTGAAGTGAAGCGCAGGTGAGCGAAACCAGCCTTCTGCTTCCATACAGTGGTTTTGGATAAAACGGCTTACTTTTTTGAGTTTTGCCAAGATTAGCTCTTGCTCCCTTTCGTCTAAGCCCATTTTATCGAGATATACAAAGGCGTCATAGCGTCCTCTTTTGCACTCGACATCGGTTACGCAAAGCCCGTGCAAAAACTCATCATCAAGCTGCGATAAAGCCTGTGGAATCAGCTCTTTTAGGACACTTGCGGTTCGTAGTCGTCTTACTTCGTGAGCGTTCATAAATCACCTTTATAGCGTGGCTTGTTCTTCTTTTTCTTTGAAGCTTTCGATGAAATCCCCAACGCGCATATCGTTGTATCCGTCGATACCGACACCACACTCAAAGCCCTTAGCGACCTCTTTTGCGTCATCTTTAAAGCGTTTTAGTGAGCTTATGTTTCCTTCGAAAACCACCACACCATCGCGGATTACGCGGATTTTAGCTCCCCTTTGGATACTACCTTCTGTAACCATACAACCGGCAATCTGTCCGATTTTTGGCACATTGATGACTTGGCGAATTTCAGCTTGACCAAGGTCTTCTTCTCTGATAATCGGGCTCATTAATCCGCCCAAAATCGCCTTAACATCGTCAAGCAAATTATAAATGACATTGTAAGTTTTTATCTCTACACCGCGCTCTTTGGCTTTTTCTTTGACTTCGCCAGTAGGCCTGATATTAAAGCCTAAAATCACGCAGTTTTCACTCGCACTTGCTAGTCCTACATCGTTTTGCGTGATACCGCCTACGCCTGAGTGGATAATGTTTACCTTAACTTCGTCGTTGCGAAGTTTTTCCAAACTTGCCTTAATGGCTTCAAGAGAGCCAACCACATCGGCTTTTACGATGACAGGAAGCGATTTTAACTCGCCTTCTGCGATTTTTGCGCTTAGCTCGTCGATTGTAACCTTTGTCGATTTTGATAGCTCTTTTTGGCGTTGGTGCTCGTAAATTCGACTCGCATACTCTCTTGCTTCTTTATCGCTTCCCACGCCAATTAGCGTTTCCCCGGCTTCCGGGACTTCGCTAAGACCGATGATGACACCACACTCGCCAGGAGCAATCGAGCTTAGCTTTTTGCCTTTATCATCGTTTAGGGCTCTAACCTTTCCATACGCCACACCCGCAACTACCGTATCACCCACTTTTAGTGTGCCGTTTTGCACGATGACGGTGGCGACAGGACCACGACCCTTTTGAAGTGAGCTTTCTATAATGGTTGCTTTTGCTTGGCGAGTTTTATCGGCTTTTAATTCAAGCAAATCGGCTTGAAGCAAGACGATTTCAAGTAAATCTTCAATTCCCATACCTGTTTTAGCCGAAATCGGCACAAATTCATAGCTTCCGCCCCACTCGGTCGGCATTATATCAAGTTCTGCAAGTCCTGTTTTTACTAAATCAGGATTTGCGTTTTCTTTATCCATTTTATTGATAGCGATGATTATCGGCACGCCTGCTGCTTTCGCATGATTTACGGCTTCTTTTGTTTGCGGTTTTACGCCATCATCTGCCGCAACCACGATAATAACAATGTCGGTAACTTCCGCACCGCGCGCACGCATAGATGTAAATGCTTCGTGTCCCGGGGTATCGATAAATGTGATATTTCGTCCGTTTTTCTCGACCATATACGCACCCACATGTTGCGTAATACCACCTGCTTCGCCGCTAACGACGCGCGAATTTCTAATGAAATCAAGCAAACTAGTCTTTCCGTGATCGACATGCCCCATAATGGTAATCACAGGCGCTCTTGTGGTTAAATTTTCTTCAACTACTTCATCTTCGTAAGCCTTGACATAGTCGAATTCCTCGGCTTCATTTACGATATTTACCTCAATGCCAAATTCTTCTGCCAAAATTTCAATTGCATCTTCGTCCAAAAAGTCGTTTTTAGTCGTCATCATACCAAGCAAAAATAGCTTTGAAATGATTTCGCTAGGCTGTTTTTTGATTTTTTCGGCAAATTCATAAACACGAATTTCTTTTGGAATATTTACAGAAGTTACGCTCTGCTCGTCATCTTTTTTGACGACTTTTTTATGTTTTTTGCGACTTCCACGACTAATGCCTGTATCATTGCCGTAAAACTGCGTTTGCGAACCTTTGTAGATATTTGGTTGATTTTTGGTTTTTGTTTTGTTTTCGACTTGGATAGGCTTAACGGTCAAATCAGGCAAAACTACCATATCTTCATCATCATCTATAACAATATCGGCTAGTTCGTGGTCGCTAACCAAATCGATTTTTTGGGTATCTTCTTTTTTAGAAACAGCGATTTTTTTCTTTTCGGCTTTTTTCTTTTTTAAATTTAACTCAGCGTTTGAGAAAATCGCCTCCAAGCTAGCGCTTACCTTTTCGCGACTTTCGCTTGGTTTTTCTATCTTTGGTGCTTCGGTGTCTTTTTTCTTTTTGACTATCACCAAACCACGGCGCTTTTGCAAACTCTCGCTAGCTAGGCTCTCGCCACTATTTATTTGAGGGGTTTGCGCTTCGGGCTTGGATTTTGGCTCGGTTTTAACTTCGGCTTTTGCTTCGATTTTCGTTTCGCTTTTTGGTTGAGAGTGCGGCTTTTCCTCTTTTGGCTCAGGTTTTGGCTCAGACTTTGGCTCTTTGCTTTGAGAATTTTCAGCCTTTGGCTCTGTTTTTTTGCTCTGAGTTTTTTTAGGCTCATCTTTTTTGGTTTCGCTCTGCTTTTTTGGCTTCGCAGGGGCTTTTTTAGCACTGGATTTTGGCTTTAAAGACTCTGGCAAAATTCCTGTTTGAATATACTCATATATAGCCGCTGCTTCTTCGTTGCTTACCTTATTTGACGCGGTTTTGACCTTAGTATAGCCCATTTCTTGCGCTTTTTCGATGATGTCTTTGCTTGCGTATCCAAGCTCAGCCGCGATGTCACTGATTTTAACTCCCTCAGCCATTTAAAACCCTCTCCTTAATAATCTCAAAATTTTCATATTTTCTAAATTTTGATAAATATTTAATAATTTTTTCTTTTTGATTTATACATTGATTGCAAATATAAAATTGCCGTTTTGAATTTTCTTTTTTGAAATTTTGCACAAAGGCATTAAGCCCCGCCTTAGCAAATCTACCTCTACAAATAACGCACATTCTTATCGGTTTATTCATAAAATTATATCTTACTTTTTCTTAGCTAATATTAAAGCCGTTATTATCTATATTTAAAATTTCTACCTTGAAATTTTTAAACTTATCCGCCAGCGCATTTTTTATCTTTTGCGCATCGCTAGCATGGGCTAAATTTAAAAATGTCGAGCCACTACCGCTGAGCGAACTCATAATCGCGCCATTTGCGTAAGCCACTTCGCGCACGCTAAATAGCTCAGGTAGCGCGCTCATACGCACCTCCTCGTGCATTTTATCCACACAAGCAAGCCTTAGGCTATCATAATCTTTTTTCATAAAACACGCCGTCAAAAACGCAGCGTGCGAAAGGTTGCTCACGCAATCTTTGATAGTAAAACTCTTAGGCAATTTTCCGCGAGATTCGTTTGTAGGCATTGGCGTATCCGGGATAACGACGATAGCCTTGATATCAGCGTCGATCTCGCATTTTTGCGAATAGACATTTTTGCCAGAAGTTATGCTCGAAACAAACCCGCCATAAGTCGCCGGGGCGATATTATCAGGGTGGTTTTCGTATTCTAGGGCGAGATTTAAAATTTTGCCCCTATCTACGCTAAATCCGCGCATATAATACGCTGCCGCGATTGCTCCGACTATCACAGCCGATGAGCTTCCAAGACCGCGCGAAAATGGGATATTGTTTTGAAATGAAATTTTGAAATTTTGGTTTGGATTTCCGCCTAGTTTGGTATAAATTTCGCGGAAAATGTTTAAAAACGCATTATTTTTTTTAAGCCACGCCTTTTCGCTTCCATATCCGTTTAGCGAGATACAATGAAAGCTATTTTCGCAAATCTCTACTTCGTTAAAAAGCTCTAAACTAAGTCCTAGTGCGTCGAAGCCTGGTCCCAAATTTGCGCTGGTGGCGGGAATTTTTATAATCAAATTTTCTCCTAAACTGCATCAATAATGTAATTTGGTAGTATATCATTGCTTTTATTTAAAGTTGATAAATTTTGCGGTAATTTCATAGGAGCAGGCTCTAATTTTGCCATTTTTATCTCGCCATTTTCGTAAATGTATGAAAATGCCTTGTTTGCCCTGATTGGCGAAAATCCATTTAGCTCAAATCCACTGACCGCGTAAAGTGGCAAATTTAGGGCGATACTAAGCGTTTTTAACATTACAAAGCTAACTTTTATGCCCATAAAAGAGCCGGGTGTATTCGCATAGATAAGCTCTGAAATTTTATACTCTTTTAAAATTTGAGAAAATTTTTCTACCAAAAATTCATCGGCTTTTTGCCCTGGCGCGCTAGAAAATTCTAAAATTTTGTCATTTTTCTCGTAAATACCGACAAGCACGGGCGAAGTAAGTGCTACGACTAAAACGCTGATTTCTTTGATGACTTGCCCTTACGCGAAAGCTTTTTGATACTCTCTCACGATTTGCGCGTTTAGCTCGACTAATTCGTAATTTTTAGCGTCGCTAAATACAGCCTCGGTGAGCTTGTGATTTAAATCATGGCTTCCAGCAAATGATGTGTAATCGCCTAAAATAGGCGCTCCACTAAGTGCCAAATCGCCAATAGCGTCTAAAATTTTATGGCGGACAAATTCGTTTTCATAGCGCAAACCCTCTGGGTTTAAAATTTTATTATCGTCGATTACGACGGCATTTTCTAGGCTTCCACCAAGTGCTAGCCCCATAGAACGAAGCGCTTGAACATCTTTTAAAAATCCAAAAGTTCTAGCCCTAGAAATTTCTTTAATATAAGCCTTTTTGCTAAATTCAAAGACATGGTGCTGTGTGCCGATAATCGGATTTGCAAATTTAATCGTATAATCAAATTTAGGCCTTGCACTTGGGCTTAGACGGACAAATTTATCGCCCTCTTTGACCTCGACATCGCGTTTGATGATAATGACTTTTTTATTCGTATCTAGCTCTTTGATCCCAGCCTCGTCCAAAAGCATACAAAAACTCGCCGAGCTTCCGTCCATTACAGGGATTTCGTTCGCATCGACGATAATGCGGATATTGTCGATTCCATAGCTTGAAATCGCGCTCATTAGGTGCTCTATCGTAGAGACATAGCCCTTTTCATTACCCACGACAGTGGCCATTTGGGTATTTACGACATTTTGGGGCGTTGCTTTAAAACTAATTCCAAGGTCACTTCTATAAAATACTATTCCGCTACCTGCTTCCAAAGGCTCCAATGTAAGTCTGATTGGCTCACCTTTATGCAATCCGATACCGACACTATGGACTTTTTTAGCTATTGTTCTTTGTCTCATTTTTCCCTCATTTCATTAATTTTTGCATTATAGCGAAAAATTTGAAATTTATTTTCCTTTTTCGATAACTTTTTTCGCACTTTCGAGCACATCGCTCACATTATCCTTGATCCACTTCGGATCCATCCACTCCTCCGGCCTTACTTCCACGCCCTGAACCACTATACCAAAGTGCAAATGATCGCCAAAGGCAAAGCCAGTGGCGCCAGTTTGGGCTAAGATATCGTTTGGTTTGACCTGATCGCCCACGCTAAGGGCTGAATTCGAGCAGTGCGCATACACGCCATAAACTCCAAAACCATAATAAACGCCCAAATTTAGGCCATAAATTCCATTATCTTGCAAAAACACGACCACGCCATAATTACTCTCTTTGATATCTGCATTTGCCACGCTAGCAAGATCAAGCCCCATGTGCCAGCTCTCGCTAACTTGCTCGCTGTTTAAGAAAAACAGCCTGTGATCGGCGAAACTCGCTACCGCAGCGCCCTTTGCAAGCGGATAAAACGGACGAAGCGAAAACTCGCTTATCATATCCTCATGCACCCTGCTCGTAAATGCGTGCAAATCCTTGGCGTTTTGCTCTCTGAGAGTTTCATTTACAAATTTAAATTTATCCAAATCGCTCATAGAGTTGAAATTTTGCGCATGTTGGCTGGCTAGATCGCTGACCTTGCCTGAGAGAAAATTTTCGCTAAGTTTGATTTGCGAAACCTTGTATTTTTTATCGCTGTAAAAGTAGCGAATCTGCGACGAGCTGACATTGCCAGCCTTGTCGGTTGCTACGATTTCTGCGCGAAATTCATCTTCGTTTGCCGGCCAGGCTACAAGCGAAGCGTAATACCCCTCTTTGACAAACGGCGTAGCTTTGAAAATTTTGCCGTAATTTGTGCGTATGAAAACCTCATCTAGCATTTCATCGCTAGCGCTAAAAACAACCACAGCCGAACCGCCTTTGGTGATTTTATACGAATTTGCGACCAAATTTATCAAAGGTTTTTTGTTGTCGATGATTATATTTACGACTTTATCGGTTTTGTTACCTTTGGTGAAATTCCACGCGCTAATATCGCCAGCTTCGATGTGTAGTTTGTATTTTTTATCTTTGTTTAGGATTAAATTTTTTGGAAATTCAACTGCAATTTCTAGCTCTTTTTGGCTTATGCCATACTCTTCATCTTTTAGCGGAGTTAAATTTTCCCCGTCATTTAGGCTTACTTTTATTGATTTTACACCTGTGTCATCTGAAATTTTAACCTTCAAAGGCGAGATTAAATTCCAGTAAATTTCATCTGCAATTTCGATTTTAGGGGGATTTTGTTCAAATTTAGGCGAGGTTAAAAAATGAAAAACTCCATAAGCTATCGCCAAAGTTAGTATTAAAAAAATGAAAATTTTAGGATTTATTCTGCTTCGATTTCTATACATAAATTACCTTGATTTTAAATTAAAGCCTGATTTTACTGAGTTTTTGTAAATCGTAAGTAAAGGATTGGTTAAATTTCATTAAGGTTAAATTTTGGGTAAAAGTGAAATTTACCCAAAATTTACGCCAAATTTTAGTTAAATCTAGCTCCAATGCTAAATTCGAAACTATTTGTCTTATCGTGTGGTTTTTCGTTAAGCGGTTTTGTGAAATACAACTGCAACGGCCCCATTGGTGTGAGCCACTCGATACCAGCACCTGCGCTATATCGCTCTTCCTCGTTCCAGTCATTGTCGCCTATCATACCATAATCGAAAAATGTTACAAGGCGCATTTTCATACGATCGATTAGCGGGAAGCTTAGCTCGACTGAGTTGTTGAAGCTTTGCATACCGCCGGTTTCGACATAACGGCAGCTACCATTGGCTACGCAAATTTCTTTACGCGGAATCGATCTAGAATTATATCCTCTCACCGTTCTAATACCGCCTAGGAATAGTTTTTCGTTGATTGGAAGTGGATCGCCTCTATCCCAAACATATCCAGCCGCAGCTTTGTAGCGGAAAATCAAATCGTAATCGATATAATCGCGCAATCCAAAGTAGTAATTAAAGCTTCCTTTTGCTTTGGTAAATTCAATATCTCCGCCAAGTCCAGCGTATTCTAAGCTAGCAGTCGCGATGATACCGCTTCGTGGCAGATAGTAATCATCTGTGCTATTGTATGTAAGCGCTGGTGTAATCGAGCTTTTAATGCTTTCGTGGTTACGATAACCAGCGGCTGCGTAGTATTCGTTTAGCCCTTCGATTTCTGTCTTTTCTAGGTAGTATGTCAGACTTGCGCTTAAATTTCGTCCTAGCTTTCTGCCAAGCGTCAAGGCAAATCCATAAGATTTCTCCTCGTAATCGTCCCAGTCATAGTCATTAGCAAAGACCATACCGCCCAGGCTGTATTCTGAATCGAAAATTCTAGGATTTGTAAGGCTCACTCTACCGCTTAATTTATCATCTGATTTTTCTACCGATACTGAGCCACTTAGTCCTGTTCCAAAGACATTTCTATCGCTAATTCCACCACTTAGTAACAATCCATCATCGCTACCATATCCGATACCACCTGTAATCGAGCCGGTTGGGGTTTCTTGGACTACGACTTCTAAATCTAGTTGATCATCGCTTACCCTAGTTTCTTTGATTTCGACATTTTCAAAATATCCCGTGCGTTTAAGAGCCGCGATAGAATCAGCATAATCAGTTCTGCTAAATAAATTTCCCTCAGTTAGATACATTTCGCGTCTAACGACTTTATCTTCTGTTTTGTCGTTGCCAGAGATTGTTACATTTCTGATATAGACTTTATTTTCAGGTATGATTTTATAAGTTATGCCTATGGTTTTAGCCTCTCTGTCTTGATCGGTTTGTGGGACGACCTTGACATAAGCATATCCTTGATCGGCGACTAAGGTTTCGATTTTTTGGATATCACGACGCATCCAGTCTGAATTCATCGTGTCGCCCTTTTCGAGTTTTAGATCGCTTATGACCTTTTCTTTATCCATAGTTACATTTTCTGGGCAGTCGATATCTATACTGCTGACCTTATAACGCTCGCCCTCTGTTACATAGTATGTCAAATCCGCGGTGTAATCGCCAGTATCGGCATTTACGATTGGGGCAGATACCCTAGCGTCGAGGTAGCCTTTTTTGTAGTATTCTTCTTGGATTCTATTTGCGTCGTTTGGCAACTCATTAGCTTTTAGCTGTCCATCGTTAAAGCCCCATAGCCAGCCAAATACTTCGCGTTGTTTGTTTGAAACAGCTGGTTCGATATCATCGTAATCTAGTTTTTTAGCGCCGACTAAATTTACCTTTTCGATGATGATATTTTCGCCTCTATTGACATCGACTATGACATGCACGGCGTTTCCTTCGCTATCAAGCGGTTTTGGGGTAACTTCGACAACAGTGTCAAAAAAGCCCTTTACTTCGTAAAATTGCTTGATTCTAGCGGTGGCGTTTTTTGCCAAAACCTCATCATAGACCTGTCCTGGGCGAAGTCCGATTAGATTTTTGATAGCGTCTTGGTCGTTTGTAACGACATTTTTGATATCGACTTTGGCCACGCTTGGTTTTTCTTTTACGCTAATTGTTACATTTCCGCCCTGTTCGCTGATATACACATCTTCGAAATAGCCCTGAGCAAAGAGATTTGAGATCGCTCGGTTTGTGTTTTCGCCTGTGATTTGATCGCCTATTTGTAGGCCAGAAATAGCAGCTGCAACTTGCGGAGATAGGTGTTTTAAACCCTCGAATTTAATAGTTTGGATTTGCGCTGCGCAAGCAACAGAAACCCCACCTAATAATAAAAACAAACTTTTTCTCATAAAATTTTACCTAGAAATGAAAATAATTGCGTATAATAGCATATTAAAATTAATCAAAAAGAATTTACAAAGGAAAATTATGAAAATAGGCATTATAGGTTTAGGTTTGATAGGTGGCTCGCTCGGGCTTTGTATGAAAAAATCAAAGATTATTAGCACGGTTAGCGGATACGATATTTCTAGGGAAAACGAAAAAGAGGCCTTGGAGTTGGGGCTGGTGCATGAAATTTTAAGTATCGAAGAGATGAAGCAAAAATGCGATGTGATTTTTCTCGCAATCCCAGTCGAGGCGATTATCACGACGCTAGCCCAGCTAAAAGACGCGCGCAAGGAAACCACAATCATCGATTTAGGAAGCACAAAATTTAAAATTTTGCAAAGTTGCCCGCCAGAGATTAGAGGAAATTTTATCGCCGCTCACCCTATGGCAGGCACGGAAAACTCAGGCCCAAGCGCGGCGTTTTCGGAGTTACTAAATGGCGCAGTAGTCGTCATCTGCGACGATAACAACGCCGATGAAATACATGTCAAACGCGCGGTTGAAATTTTTTCGTTTGCGGGTATGAAGATTGTCTTTATGGACGCGCTCAGCCACGACCACCATGTGGGGCTCATCTCGCACCTGCCACACGCGATTAGCTACTCGCTCGTAAATAGCGTCTTAAAAGAGGAAAACCGCCGAAATATCATAAATTTAGCCGGCGGAAGCTTCACCGGCATGGCAAGAATCGCCAAATCAAGCCCTGAAATGTGGATCGATATCTTCAAACAAAACAAAGAAAATTTGTTAAAATCAATAGAGTCTTTCAAAAAAGAGCTTCAAATTTGCACCGATATGATCGAAAACGAAAAGTGGAGCGAGCTAGATAGCTGGATGCACAGCGCAAGGACACTGCGCGAGATTTTGTAAATTTGCCTGATTTGTCGCGCAAGCAATCTACGAGTTTGAAATTTATCTAAATTTTACTAGATTGCAACGCTAGGCTCGCAATGACGCGGTTGTAATATTTTGGTTATTTTTCATCACTACAATGGTTAATTAAAGGATTAAAATGATGAAATTTGATAAAAATATAAAATTCGGCGGGCAAGGACGCCCACCCTACGATACTCTCTCGAATATGTTGAATTTCCCATTTTTGTCTCCTTTTCTAGCTATAAATATGGGTAATAGCTTTTTTTAATGTTATCAATGTTTATTTTTTTAATTCTAAAAAACCACTCTTTTAATTGTTTATAGTCATTTTCGCTGAATATATATACTAAACAATATCTACCAAATCTAAGTGTGTTATACACATGAGGTTCAACATGAAATTCGCTCGCAATACATAATGCAGGAAATGGAGTAAAATTTGAAAAATTATTATTTAATCTAAAAAATATAGCTTTTTTAATACATTCAGCCAAATATATAAAAAACAAAAGCACTAAAATAATGGGTTTTACAAACCCACATATTAAAACTAACACAAAAAATAAAAAAAAGAAAATTTTTGATGTAGTTATGCCATTTTCTTCACACCAAGCCCAAAATGGTTTTGATAAAAATTTATCCATTTCTTCAATTTTAACAATTCGTTGCAGTTCATTATATTCATAAAATTCTATTGTTTGAGATTTAAATTTTATAAAGTTATCATCTCGCAAAATATGCTTTGTATAAAGAAAATTATATCCAAAAATACAAACTCCAATAAGTATTATAAATATAACTACATTTGCAGGTTCAACAAATTTTTCAGTAATCATTTCATAAATCATAAATGGAATAAAAGGCACAATACAAGTTGTAAGTAAAAATGTCGAAGTAAAAAATTGTTCGTAATTTTTTATAATAATCGGCTCTTTGTCATAATCTCTCAAATTCTTATTTTTATTAAAAATATCGTTTTTGAAATTTCTGTTTTCCAAATTTAATCCTTTTTATAAAATCTCGGTCAGTATCGTTGATACTGAATTTTTAAATTTACAATTTTAAACCATTTCTGTTTTTGTGGCACCAAATTTAATCCTTTAAATTCATTGCCACAAATTTAAAATTCAAGGTCAGTGTTGTTGTAAAATTTCAAAACTTCGTTCAATGATAAATTTAGGTTAAATTTTGCTTCGAATTTTACTGGATTGCACGATGAGCGCGTCATCTCGCAACGACAAAAACCAAAATTTAAAAAAACTCCAAAATTTTATCTCGCATTAAATTTGCATTTTCTATGTGATTTATCTCTTCGCGAAATGCGCTAGCGTTTGCGTAGCCTTTGGAGTATTCGTGCAGGTGTTTGCGGAAAATCGCCACACCATGCGCCCCATAGTGCGCTATCATCTGCGCAAAATGCTCCAAAATAATCTCTTTTTTCAACTCTGCGCTCGCACTTTGCCCCTGCTTAATCTCGGCGAAAACCCACGGGTGCCCGATACTTGCCCTGCCTATCATAAGCCCGTCTGCGCCGGTCGTGCTTCGCACAAATTCGGCATTTTGCGAGCTAATGTCACCGTTGGCGATGAGCGGGATTTGCACGGCACCTTTTGCCTGTGCGATTGCGTCGTAATCGACCTGCGCGCTGTATCCACCAGCCCTCGTGCGCCCATGCACCGCGATAAAATCAGCTCCGCCTCGCTCCACCGCGCGCGCGATATTTTCGATATCAACGCTAGCAAAGCCAAGCCTAACTTTCGCGCTTACGAATTTTTTGTTTGAGTGGGTTTTGATGATTTCTAAAATTCGGGCTATCTTGTCCAAATCCAGCAAAAGCGCCGAGCCTGAGTTTTGCTTCACGACCTTTGGCACAGGGCAACCGCAGTTTAAATCAATCCCGCAAAATCCGTCAAATTTATTCAAAATCAAAACCGCCTTTTTTATCACCTCTTCGTCGCTTCCGGCGATTTGGACGAAAAACGGCTCTTCTGCTTCGTTTTTTTCTAACATTTTTAGGGTTTTGTCGTTTTCAAACACCAGCGCATTTGCGCTAATCATCTCACTTATCGTCGCATCTGCGCCGAATTTTTTCACCACACCGCGCAGTGGCGGATCTGAAAACCCAGCCAAAGGGGCTAAAAAAAGCGGTTTTGTCTCGAAAAATTTATTTAAATTCATTGATTGTGTAAAAATGGCGCGAATTTGCAAATTTACAAAATTTACAAATTCGCGCCCCGAAATTTAGAATATCAGCGAAGCTGGCACTGATTTGCCATTGTCGCGTAAAAATAACAAAATTTGGAATTTATCAAATTCGTCGCCGTCGCTCATGTGGAGCTGCTCTCTTAGCTCATCAATCATACCAAGCTCATATAGCGCATACAAATACGCCTCTGTCGCGCTTGAATTTTGGTTTTTGAGCCTTTCAAAAAAGGTTCTGTATTGCTCCGGATTTAGGTGGTCTTTGAGCTTTTTGGCAAAATAAATGAAGTCTTTGTCGCTGAATTCATCGCTATTTATGAGATTAAACAGCTCCTCGCTACTGACCTCAAACTCGCTATCATCAGCAGCTCTTTCTACGATACGCTTGATATCGTCGGTGTCTTGGAATTCTTTATAGGTTTTAATCGCGCTATAATCGCCCTTATCGACTAAAATTTTATATGCTTTTTTAGTGATTTGATCGTTATAAACGCCCTTTGTTTTTAAAATTTCGCGCGCATAATCAGGCTCAGCGTCAAGGCGGTTTAGTTCGTTTTGTAAAAACATACCGTTTGATTTAGGAAGTTTGTATTTTTTCAGATCCACGACCTCGCCGTTTTTTACCTTTTCGACGACATCAACTATCTCTTTTAGGCTTTCGTTTTTGATATCAAGCTCGCTACTATCATACCATGGAGATAAAATTTTAGTTATATCGCTTGGATCTTTGAAAAACTCTGTTTTGAAGTTTCTATTTGTTTCAAGCCCTAATAAAACCTCTTTTGTCATCTCGTCATACGAGCTTACATCTTTTTGTATAGCGCGGTTTTTGCGATAAACCATAAAACCATAAAAGCCCAAATGACAAAGCGCTAGTATCATATACAAAGCTAATGGTAGCACCACCCACACAGCCACAGGCAGTGTGAGAGAGTATCCAAGCACGCTTAGGGTGTAGCTCGCGCTTTCTTGCGTGAAAATCACAGCTGCGATGATACCGATATATATCACTGAATATACAAAAAATTGTTTTGCCTTCATCATTATCTCCTTTGTGCTTTTTCGGCAAGTTCTTTGCAAGAAATACATAGTCTTGATTCTGGGCGGACTTTTAGCCTTTCTGGGCTGATTGGCTCGCCACACTCCAAACACTCGCCATAAGTGCCGTTTTCAATGCGTTCTAGCGCAGAGACTATTTTATTTAGGCTCTCTCTTTGTTTTAGCCCAATCGAATACTCAATCGTCAAATCCGTATCCATGCTAGCTACATCAATCTCATCTGTCGCGCCGTGCTCTCTAAGCTCTTCGATATCTTTTGTCGCACTGTTGATATTAGCGCTTAGCTCGGCTTTTCTTTCTTCTAAAAGTTTTTTGTAAATTTTCAACTCACTTTTTTTCATTTTACCCTCACTTATGGTATGGATGATTTGCATTTATACAAAGCGCACGAAAAATTTGCTCAAAGAGCATAAGCTTTGCAATTTTATGTGCCAAAGTTAGCTTTGTTAGGCTGATGATTTTATCGCATTTGCCCTTAAAATCATCGCTTAGCCCGTAAGCACCGCCTATGAAAAATGAAACCAAATTTTTCCCGTCTAAAATTTTAGCAAATTCCATACTATCAAGCTCTTCGCCCCTCTCGTCAAGGGCGATATTATAACCTTTTAATCTAGGCATATAAACCTCGTCATACGCCCTAAGTGCGCTGGCTCTATCGATTGTCTGAGCCTTTGCGATACTAGCGTTAAAGAAAATTTCATCTTTTATGCTAGCAAATTTAGCCGACATTTTGCGATATTCGTTTAGCTCGCTCGCAAATTCGTCGGTGCCTTTTTGTATAGAATTAACGATAATCTGCACTATTCGTCTTCTTCGCCGTGCGTATCAAATAGCCCCTCATCGCTACTATCATCGAGTTGGACTGGGGTATTTGTTAGCATATTTACCATATCGCTTAGATACTGACGCATTTGCGCTCTTGGCACGATAGCGTCGATTAATCCATGTTCTAGCAAAAATTCTGAGCGTTGGAAACCCTCTGGCAAATCTGCTCCGATTGTTTGTTTGATGACCCTTTGACCAGCAAAGCCAATCAATGCACCCGGTTCAGCGATGATGATATCGCCTAGCCACGCAAACGACGCACTAACTCCGCCCATCGTAGGATCTGTCAAAACAGAGATAAATGGAATTTTATTTTCGCTTAAAATTTTAAGCGCAGCCGAAGTTTTGCTCATTTGCATTAGCGAATATGTGCTTTCTTGCATTCTAGCTCCACCGCTAGCTGATACGATAATCAAGGCTTGCTTTTTATCAAGCGCGCGTTTGACGGCTCGCACGATTTTTTCGCCCTCTACCGAGCCAAGGCTTCCACCCATAAAATTAAAATCAAAAACGACCAATTGCACAGGTTGTTTTGAAATTTTGGCCTCGCCAGCGACGACAGCACTCGATCTGCCTGTCTTTTCCTGCCCCTCGCTTATGCGTTTTTTGTATGATTTTTTATCAACAAATTTAAGCGGATCAACGGGTTCGAGGGTTTTATCGCACTCTACAAACGAACCTTCATCGCAGATTAGCGCGATTCGCTCATCTGCGCTAAAACGCATGTGATAGTTACATTTAGGACAGACATGGTGGTTTTGTTCCACCTCCTTAAAATACATCAAAGAAGCACAACCAGGACACTTAACCCAATGCGCAGGTGCCTCAGAAGCTTCTGGTTGGGCTCTACGAATCTTTGAAAACAAATCTCCAAAATTCATAATATTCCTTTAATTTTGCAAAATTAAACTCTCAATTTTAACCTATTTTTCTTTATTTAAATTTAAAATTTCGCTAGAATATAACCATGCAAGGATTTATATTAAAAGTCACAAAAATCAAAGACGAAGATTGTATAGTAGATGTGCTCTGCTCTGACGCCTTGGTGCGCGCGTATCGCTTTTATGGTGCCAGACACCCAAATATCACACAAGGATACAAAATAGATTTTGAGCTAGTCTCAAACCAAAATTTCCTTCCGCGCCTAAGCAATGTCATGCACCTAGGATACGGCTGGCTCGCAAATAGAGAAAAACTCATTTTTTGGCAGCAATTCATCAGACTACTTGGCGCGCATTTAAAGGACGCAAACGAGCTTGATAAATTTTACTATGAGCTTTTAAATTCCGCTGCTTCGCGCTTTGGCCGCCAAAATCCACGCCGAATAATTATCGAAAGTTACGCTAAAATTTTAGAATTCGAGGGCAGACTTCACAGCGAGCCATTTTGTTTTTTATGCGATGAAGAGATTAGCGGCGCAGTATCACTCACACGCGGATTTTTGCCCGCTCACGAGCATTGTTTGCACCAAAAAGGCTTTAAATGGGGCGAAATTTTGGAATTTTTGCAAAGTCAAAATTCGCTAAATTTAGAAGATGACGCAGTTGAAAGGCTGTATGCTATCACGCTTCAAGGCTTCTAAATTTTGCTTATTTGCTTAGTTTTTTATACTCCGAGCATGAAATTTTATCGCCCATAGCGCAGGCTCTGGCGTAGTAGTTTTTCGCCCCCTCGATATCGCTTTGACCTTGGAAAATAATGGCTAAATTTCGGCACGAAGTCGCGACATCTAGCTTGCAAAGTCTATCTGTGTAAAAAATCGCTGATTGGATATTTTCAGGCGTGCCCTGGGCTTTAAAATACAAATTCACCAAGGTTTCGCAAGAATCCTTATTGCCGTTTTTGCAGTCATTATCCAGCCTTGCCACGGCTTTTGTGTTTTCCAGCGTCACAAGGGCATTTTCGCAGTATTCGTCCTCACCATTTTTGCATAAAAACGCGCGAATTTCACTTAATCTTTTTTTGTTTTTATTCGAAGCAGAGTGCAATCTCTCAGCCCCTTTGCACGAAAGGACATTTTTTTGCTTACAGCCGTTTTCGTATAAATTCAAGGCTGCATTTTTATCCGCCTTGATTCCAAGGCCGTTTTCTAGCATTTGCGCGTAAGCTACGCAGGCATTATCGTGCTTTTTATCGCACGCTTTTTTAAAAAACAAAACCGCGCCCTCGTCGTCTTTGGCAGTGCTTTGCCCCATATAAAGCAAAAGTCCCACCTCATAGCACGCCTGCGCATCGCTCTTTTCGCACGCGATAAATTTCGTATCTTCGATAGCAAATAAATTTGAGAAAAACAAAAAGATTAAAATTAGTTTTTTCAAACTAACCCCTTTGAAGTGAAATTTGGGCTAAGCTTAGCCCAAATTTATTAATAAATAGTTTTAATTACGACGCGTCTATTTGGTTTGAGGCACTCTTTTAGCGCGGCACCTTTTTCGCCCGGGCAGAATTTAACCTGATCTGCCTCGCCCATGCCGATAGCTTGGATTTTGCTAGCTGGGATTCCATTTGCGATAAGCTCGTTTTTGACCATATTTGCGCGTTGTTGTGATAGAGTTTTGTTATAAGCGTCGCTTCCTAGCGGATCAGTGTAACCATAGACCTTGACGCTTCTTACCATATTTACATCGATATCTTTGGCGACAGCTGCGATTTTTTCGTGGCCCTCGGCTTTGAGATTGTCTTTGTCGAAGTCAAACAAAAAGTCAGATTCTAGCTCGACATTTTGGTTCGGTAGCTGCACAGGGGCTACATCGGCACAACCTTTTGGATTATAAAATGTGCTTCCTACGCGATAATCTTTGTCGTAGATGATTTTGAATTGGCAAATTTTATCAGGATCGCCAGCTTTTTTCTTTAAATTAAATACATAATCCCACTCTCTAACCGCATACAAGCCCTCTTGGTGGTGCGGGTGACCGATTAGGAAATATACTTGATCTTTGCTCATACCCTTTTCTACTTTGCCTAAATTTTCGGCATTTGGGTGAGTTGGAGCGTCAATCCATGTTTTGTTCATATCTAGGAAAGTCACATCGTCCCATTGCATGACGCCGTCTTCTGGGATATTGTCGCTTACATGAGTGGTGCAACCACTAAAAAATAAAATTCCAGCTAAGCTTAGAGCTGATAGTAATGATTTTTTCATTTTTTACCCTTTAAATTTAAAAAAAGCGAAACCGAAATTCATCGGTTTCGCACTAGGCTACCTTAGAAGTGGAAGCCCAAAGACGCGCCTGCGCCAATGTTGTCTTGTGTATCGACTGAGATAGATGATTTAAATACCCATTTACCATTGTCTGACATTTTTGATAGACCGATAGATAGAGCACCCTCATCTTGGTAATATCCAGTACCCACACTTAGCATACCCTTACCAGGAATTGTAGATTGCGGTAGGTTGCCGATAGCGATAGCAGAAGCGATACCAGCCCTAGCCTCATCTCTAACATTGTCAATTTTTTTGTCCAAATTATCAATTCTTTGATTGATATTTGTTATGTTGTTACCCAAATGCTCGGCGATACCCTCGATAGCAGAGTATAGTTGTGAGCCGTTGATCGCATCGGTGCTGTCTTTGCTGATTAGACCAGGTGCGACATTTTGGATACGGCGAGTTTCATTAGCATTGCCCACACTTACTACGCCTTTGACTTGGTTGCCACCAGCGAAATTTTTCATACCAATTACGACATTTTCGCCAGCTGCGTTTTTCGCAGTTACACTATCACTAGTATAAGCGTTATTTGTGCCTTTACTTCTAGTGCCTTCGCCAACATAAGCTGTTCTGCTACCTAGGAATAATGAGTCTGCAACTGTGCTAGTTACATTGTTACCCATTACAAATGTATCTTTTGTGGATACATTGTTATTATTACCGACCACATAGCTTCCATCGGCCCCTGCTGCTACGGTATTTGGATCACCAAATGCACCTGAGTTGTTAGCATAAACTTTGTTACCAGTTCCAACTGAGATTGATTGTTTTCCGCTAGCTTGTGCGCCATTACCGATAGCGATAGATTGAACGCCACTTGCATTTGCATTATCACCAACCGCTAATGATGATTTACCACTAGCGTCTGCTTGATAACCAATAGCTGTCGCATGTCCGCCACTGGCTGATGAATCGACAGTATTCTTCCTTTGTTCTTCTGGTTTGAAATTTTCATCTTCATTTGTATGGAAGAATTTAATACCTTGCTCGTTCATCTTAGAAATCGCAGTTACGACATTGTTTGTAACATACTCACCTTTATCTTTGACATTGTAAGTTTTTAGCGTTACAGTTTTGCCTTTTTCATCTTTTGTTTGAACTACATTGTTAAATGTATTGCCATTCTCATCAGTGTAGTTTTCAACAGTGTAATTTCCAACTAGCTCTTTTAATTGAGATACATTAACTGCGTCAGTTGGAGCCTTACCAGCTGCTACATTTTTGACTTGAACCGGACCTGTTTTCTCGCTACCGTCAGCATTATAAGTAACCATACTTACAGTGCCGTCAGAATTTTGTTTAGTAGCGACTTTCAAGTCATAGTTCTTACTACCGTCAGTATTTGTTGTCTCTGCAATTTTTACAGAGCCATTTTTTGAACTAACAGTATTTGGAGCTTTAATTTTGCCTTCAACCGCTTTTAACTGAGATAAATTGACAGCATCAGTTAATTCAGTGCCAGCTGCAACATTTTCAATTTTCTTACCACCCATATCGACTTTATTCTTAGTTATAGTTGGACCATTTGCAATAGTCAAACCATCGTTGTTGATAGTAGTATCACCAGCTTTCACACTTCCATCTTTTCCCAGGTCAATATTTTGAGCAAGCTTAATAATCAAATCGCCACTAACATTTTCTACACCGATATTGCCCTCTGTCAATGTAGCACTAGCTGCGGTGTTGCCCTTAATATTTAGCGTTTCGTTAAGTTTTTTACTTACTACATCGCCTTTATCACCTTTAAATTTCAAGCCGTCATTTAAAGTAGCGACAGTCTCAGGATTACCACTAGCATCTTTGTAGGTAATTCTAGTATTAGTTGTGCCGTTTTGACCAGAGCCAGCAGGATCAACTTTGGCTACCGTAATATCTGCACTTACAGCGTCATTTCCATCTTTACCGTTAGTAATCTTAATGTGACCTTCACCAGTATTGTCATCTGCAAAGATTTCTACGCCAGCTTTACCATTTTTGTTATTGACTGTTACAGCACCGCTTTCTGCACTATCACCCAAGCTAAGTTTATTAGCAAGTTTTAGGTCGTAAGTAGTGTTATTATCACTAGCAGCAAGTTTTAAATTGCCATCTGTGTAAGAGCCATCATCAGGTGCTTTTGTGCCACCATTGACAGTAACTTTTGTTTTATTACCCTCTACGCCTTTTTTGAGTTGAGATACATTGACTGCGTCTGTATCAGCTTCACCAGCTTCGACATTGTGAATTTG